>JAOUOD010000010.1 GCA_029880545.1 Gammaproteobacteria bacterium
CCCATCACCGCTGCCTGGTTCACCAGATGCGGGCGGTGCATCTTGCCGGCGGGCGCGGCCCGGGCCAGCAATGCATCGCGGCGCTCGTCCAGGGTGCCCGGTGCATCGCCACAACTGTCCGGCAAACCATAAAACTGTTCCCAGGCATCGATCGTATTCGTAACAGTGAGCGGATCCATCTCGTCCAGCAGCGCCTCGGCATCGGTATCGATGCGTGCAAACTCCTGGACAATACCCTCCAGCAAATCGGAAAACGTCGAGCCAATGCGCGCCAGCGATTGCCACAACTTGCCGCGTGGCAGCAGCGCTTTGGCCTGGCTCAGATACTGTGCGGCGCTCATGACCATGTGATAACTCCGAGCACGCCGATCTGGCTGACTGTGTGAGTCAAGTCCGCGGCCGGCACGGTAAGCGTGTGATCGGTCTCACCGGCGGCGAGCGATATCGCCTCATCAATATGCGACAGCAGTATGGTGCCGCCGGGCTCGGCTTCGCGGCGGAACAAATCCGCCAACTCGGCTTGCACGGCAGCCTGCACGGCCACAGTGTTCGGCGTGACACTGATGGTCATGTTGCGTACTACCGCAACCGGTGCCGCTGCTGTTGGTGTAATGCCGGCCGGTGCTTCGGCATCGAGCTTGGCCTGCACGGCGGTCACGTCCGCTGCAAGCGGGATGCCGTTGGCGTAGGTGTCATCCATCATAAACCGCATTTTGACTTTGCCATCGCCGTCCTCAAGCGGATAACTCCATGCGCGCGTGACCCCAGCCACCTCCAGCGCCCAGGACACATAGTCATCTTTCTTTCCGCCGGCCGGTGCGGCGGCGACGTATTGCCGCAAGCGTTCAAGCAGCTGCGCATTGGTCTCCTGGTCGGTGCCGCCGGTTAGTCCGCCCGCGGCCACGGTGGCTTGGCTGTTCACGCCCGCAATCGGGCTGGTCAGGGTCAATGTCACACCGGCCGCTTGATCGTTGATGCCGCCCTCGACGGCGGTGACAACAATATCCACGGTACCGGCGGCCAGAGTGCCATCGGCGTTGGTCGTATAGGCCGTGCCATCGGCTGCATGCACTTCGGTACCAGCCAGGATGGTGGCAGATGCGCCACCGGTGAATGTCACCGTGCCGGTGCTCTTGGCTGCAGACTTCTTAACCATGCCACCGCCTTTCCAGTAGGCATGGCGTTCGAGCATGGCGCTGTCGGCCGTGTCGGGCAGGATCTGCTTTGCCGTGTGCGCAATGTAGCCATACAGGCCATGCGCCACGCCGGCCACGGCGCGGCCAATGGCAGTGAGCAGCGCACGGGTCAGCAGCTTGGTGCCGCCGGTGACCTTGGTGCTGATATCGTTGCCGATGCGGTCTATGAGTGCGGTTAGGGTTGGTCGTGCCACATCACACCTCGTATGTGTTCGAGTAATAAATAGAATCGTCCGGCAGCGTGATGGCCACCGTCACGCCGATGCCATCGCTGCGGATCCGCGCGGTGCTGCAGTCGACCGCTTTGGCCAGCCCGGCAGGCACCATCCAGCGCAGCGCCTCGATCGCATACTCGCGCGCCTTGCGCAGGGTCTCGTCTGTGATCTTGCTGCGGTCAAGCAGCCACAGCTTGCTGCCGATGGGTTCATCGAGATACGTGTCGGCCCAGTGGCCGCGCTTGTCGTGCGGGTCATCGAGCAGGCTTTCGTCATCAACACGCGCATCGGTAAACAGTGAGATCAAGATCGCTTCGTCCAGGCCATCGCTTGTCGCCAGGTCATCGCTCTCGCTCGGCAGCTCAGTCTCGCCGGTGATGACCCATTCCGGTGATCCAACAAAGGTGCCCACATGACCGTTGCCGGATGTGTCGGCCGTGGTCGTGCCGTAACCCTCCTCAATCGGCATGTGCAATACCAGCCCGGTCTCATCCAAGTACTGGCCGGCGTAGCGCTCGGCCACTTCCTCGGGTGTGAGTAGGCGGTTGTATAAGCGCGCCGCATGCACAACATTATCGCCTGCCACATAGGCTTGCCCGATGCGCAGATCAGATGCTGAATTGATTGAGCCGGATTTTGCGGATATATCAAAGGATCCGGTTTCGACGCCGTTGATGTAACCGCGCACCAGACCATCGCGATCGAATGTTGCGACCAGGTGCAATCGCTCATGAAGCTCGATTGCGCCGTTCGGTGATATGTTGCCCTCAACGAATGCGACCGTATCGCCAATCAGTGCCCTCAATGCTCTCGAGCTGTTCACGCCAAAACGGAAACCAGACAGGCCGGCGCTGGCACCTTTATTTATAATGGCCTTGCTGTCGACAACATCATAAACAGTCAGGATGGTTTCAATACTGAAATCACCGATATCAAAGTCCAGCGTCGGATGGGTTGCGACTGAAAGATAGTGATAGTTTGCCGTTCTGCTAACACGCAAACCAAACTCCGGCTTGGTCAGTCGGCGCTTCTCGGTGCCGGTGTAAATCCAAGAAGGCGCGCCAACAAAACTGCCGATATGACCATTGCCGGATTGGTCGTAGGTCTTTGTACCTTGGCCCTCGCGAAATGGCAGCCAGAGTTCCAGCCCGGCGTTGTTGCTGTATACGCCTGCTGCGTGTTCGGCGGCTTCGGTGGCATCGATGACACGGCTGTACATTCGGACGCCGAAGTAATCACCGTTATATGCAGCACTTTGGTGAGTGCCAATTCTCAGTTCATTGGTGTTGCCGATATCGCCAATCAGGCTGATATCAGTATCGAGCGTGTGCTGCCCGTCCACGTATTGGCTCAAGATACCTGCAGCGCGATCAATAACCCATAGAATTTTATACCGCACACCACGTTTGAGAAGGTGCGACCTGTTCAATCGGGTTGTGCCATCATGCAAATAGAACCCGGTTGGCACATCAAGATTCGGATCCAGTTGATAGCACGCGATACCATACCCACTAACTAGCCAGGCATCCCCCTTGCCAAGCATCCACATGGGGTTCACGCCATGCGGGTGCATGATATCGATCTCAACAGAAAAATCGGTGAGACCATGCCTGAGATTCGGGTGGTCAGGAATGTTGACATAATCCAAGCCATCCAAGCCCGTGAACCGGAGACCATACGTCGGCACTTCCACCTCGCGGCGCAGTACGTCGATATCAAATTCCCCGTGGCTGTCTTGTTTGATTGCAATGTCCATTAGGTAATCGTTCCTGTGCCTGTGCCCGGCCCGGATACGCCCGCGCCAACAGTGACGCCGCTCACGCTGGTCACGGACACGGCAACTTCAGCGTTGGTGTTGATCTCATCGATGATGCCCTGGCACATCGCCTCCATGAGCTGCGTGCGATAGGCGGCCAGCTCGGCCGGGTTGCTGCTCTGGATATGCGCCAGCGCATCGACGTTGGCGATGATCTTGGCGGCCATGCTTTGTTTTGTCATCGCCATCAGACTGTCGCCTTTACGTTGCTTGACACTTGCGGATGTGGTGCGCCGGTATAGGCGCACATGCATTGCCCCTGGACAATGCCTTGCAGCGCATCGCTGCTATCGCCGTCTAGGTTGATCATGCCGGTGGCGTTAATGTCCACAGTGCCGCCGGCGTTGACCGTTGCATCGCCCTCGCTGTTCACCGTGACCTTCTTCGCGTTGACCTCAATGCCATCGCGCTTGATATGGATGTTTTGCCCCTGGTCGTCGTATAGCGCGACTTCGCCCTTCTCCAGCGACTTCAGGCGGTAGGGTTTGCCATCAACCAGGATCACCACGGTATGGCTGCGCTCGCCACCTAAAGATAAAAACACCGCCTCACTGCCATCCGGTGCATTGGCAGTGAAGCCATAGGGCTCAAAATGCTCAACATCATCAATGGTCGATTCCGGCCCCACTTGCACCTGCATGGTCTGGCGCTTGGTGTCGCTATTGGTCAGCAGCACCATGCCGCGGCCGGCCAGCAGGCGAATCCGCCGACTCAGCGGCTGCAGCAGTTTTTGCAAGGCGCGCAAGTTCATAGCAGTGATTCCCCGGTGGGTTCCGGTATCGGCACCACGTCAAATACTTCCGGCCGTGCCAGGCTCAGCTGCGTCGTTGTGCCACCCTCATCCTGGCTGCGGGTGGCGCTGGCAATCAGCAGCTCGGCATCAATGCCCAGCCATCGATCACGCACCACCACCCGCTTGTTGGGCATCCACAGTGCGCCGCCACTATGGCGCGCACCCTGCACGGTAATGTTGGCGCGCTGACTTTTTCCCAGGCGCATGTTGCGCTCATGCTTTGCACGGTCGGCGCAATCGCCGCCATCGGCCTGGTCTTCGGCCAATACCACCAGCGTGCGGTGCCGGCCCACTTGTTCATCCGTCACCTGGTACTTGCGGCTCACGCTGTCGCTCGCCGTGGTGTTATCGGTGCCGGCATGCTGGCCTTGCACCAGGTAGGTTTTGTATCGATCACGCATGCTGCGGGTGAGCTCACCGGCCAGGATGTTCTTCCCCAGCACCAGCGCCTCCGGCACCACTTCCGTGCCGGCACGGGTAAAAACAATGCCGCCGGCGTTATCACTCATCACAAACACGCCGCGCATGCGCGCCATGCGACTGATGGCTTCAAACACGGTTTCCGAATCATTCAGCTGAAAATGGGCAAATGCCTTGAGTGAGCCCACCGCGCTGGCAACAGTCACGCCATACGGTTTGCAGATATCGGCAGCAATTTGCATCGGCGCCTTGTTTTTCCAGCCACCGGTTTTGTGTATGGCGCTGCAATCCACCAGGTCACCGGATCTATCCCGGCCGGTGATGCGCACCTCGTGGCTGCGTGCATCATGGCTAGGGATCACATCATCGACATAGCCAGTCAGTGCCAGCTCTTCATCAATGTATACGCTGCACTCATCACCCGGGTTGATCGGCCGGGTGACCGGCTGCTCCGGCCAGCGCTCGGTCAGGGTCAGATCAAAGCTGCCGGCCAGTTGCTCGATGCCGGCAGTTACGCTGGCGCGCTTCCAGCCGCTGTACTGCTTGCCGCCTACCTCCAGCACAAACGCATTGCTAGGCATTCAGCACCTCCAGCGGTTCGCCGGCAGGCAAAAAGCCCGGCCGCGCCACATGGTTGCGCGCCACAATCTCATCGCCACGCTCGGCATCACCGTAGAGATCCCAGGCCAGCACCACGGCAGGCACATAGTGGTTGAGCGTATGGCTTACGATCTGCGGCAGCTTGGCCGCACGGGTGTTGAGATCTTCCACCACCGCATGGCGCAGCGCGCTCAGCGCGTCATACTCGCCATCATCGGCTGGCAGCCCGGTCACCGGGTCGGTGTAGTTCGCCAGGCTATCCATGGCAGCCAGCAGCCAATCACGCGCAGCCAGTGCCTCCGCGCTGCTATCAAACGGGATTTGTGAGCTCACACGCGCGGCGCCGGCCACGGCTGCCACCTTGACCAGGTGCACCAGCTGCTGCTGGCTGCGCACCAGGGTCTGCGCCGCGGCCGTATTCGCCGCCGGTGCAGCAACAGAAAAATCAAATAGCGTTTCATATACCTGCAGGCTATTTGCTACGTTGCCCGGCAGGCTCTCTAATGCCGCCACCAGGCTGGTGATATTGGTGGCCAGTGCGGCCGGTGTTTGCAGCAGCCCGGTCAGCTCGTTTTCAAATCGAGTGATGGCGCCGGTAAAATCGGCAACAGCATTGCCCGGCCCGGCAATCATGCCTTGCACCTGGTTGAGCTGGCTGGTGAAGCTGTTGAGCGTGTCGGTCACGCCCAGGCTCACCCATCCCGGTTGGCCATCTATATCAAAGTTATCGGCCAGCTCGTTTTCTGCGGCAGTGGCCAAACCGCCGGCGGCCGATTGTGTTTGCTTGTCCGTGGCCGTGGTCGCGCTGGGCTCGCTACGGTTGCCGGCCTCGGTGAACGTAATCGAAAACACCGCCATGCGGCCCTGCCGGGTGGTCTCGCGCACCCGGGCAGCAGTCACAGACACATTGCGCGCACCATAGCGTGGATGAATCAGCTCGCCCGGGCCCTCGGCATCCAGCGCCGCCTCCAGGGCATCGCGCTGCGCCATGTAATCGTCACCAATCACATAGGCTTCAATGCTGAAGGTTTTGGCCTTGCGGCCGAGATCTTCCACATAGGGCAGATCCCGGTCAGGATACTCGTGCAGGTGGTTGCGGCGGCCGAGCTCGGTGTCTGTTTCCTCGTACCGAAACGCCACGCCCCGAAACGAGGCCGGCCGTAATTGATCGCGCCAGCTCATAGCGCCGCCCCGATCAGGCCGGTGTCAACGTCCAGCGCCACATCACGGTTGTTGCTTTGCACGTCTTTCACCCGGGCGCGGCCTTCGCTGTCCACCTGGATCTTGATGGTGCCGTTTACATTGTTATTGCCCGCGCGGTTGATGGTGGGCGCTGGCTGCATGGCCTTGGCCGCCATGTTGATGGCCATGCCTGCGCCGGTAAACTTCATCCAGGTTGGCATGGCGCCGCTGATCTTGCCGATGGTGTCTTTAATACCTATCCACAGATCAGAGAAAAAGGTTTTAACCGCGCCCCAGTTTTTGATAATCAAATACGCGCCACCCACCAGCGCGGCCACTGCGGCGCCGATGGGGTTGACCATAATCGCGGCGCCGATGAGCTTGATGCCGGCGACCACGCCCGGGATGGCCGCGCCCAGTCCCCACAATGACTTACCCAGCATTACCACCGACAGCACCAGCTTGCCGCCCAGGATTGCCGCCACCGCAAAGCCTAGATTTTCCCAGCCACCCAGCAGGTTTGCCACCCAGCCAATCACCGTGCCCAGGCCCTTCATCACGCCCCACAATCCCTGGCCAATGCTCCACATGGCTTTTAGCCCGTTGATCAACTTGCCGCCAATAACATCGGCCAGCTTCTGCAGTTCGCCGTTTTCGCCCATCTTGTCCAGCGTGCTCAGCAATCCGCCCAGCTTACTCTTGAGAAAATCAAACACGCCCGACTGCATCACCAGGATCTTGAAGCGATACCACTGATCGCCCAGGTTGCTCATCATGCCGTTCCAGCTCTTCATCTGTTTCAGCGAGGCGCCGGCGGCATCACGGCCCATCTCATCCATCAGCAGCTTGATCGCCTTGCGGCCCAGCTGGCCCTTGGCGCTCATTTTGTTCAGTTCCTGGGAGGTTTTGCCGGTGACCTTGCTGAGCAGATCCCACACCGGCACACCGCGCTCGACCAGCTGCAATATCTCTTCGCCTTGCAGTTTTTCTTTGGCCCAGGCCTGCCCCAGCGCCATAGTGATGCCGGTGAGCTTTTCCTGGCCGCCGCCGAGTTTGTTGCTCATATCAAACACCGCCTGCATGCCACCGTTCACCGGATCCAGGCCAAAGGATTTAAATTTGGAATACACATCAATAACCTCGCCGATCTGGCTGGGCACCTTGGTGGCAAAATTATTGATCCAGCCAAGCGCCTGCTTACCCTTCTCGCTGGAGCCTTCCAGCGCCTCCAGCTGAATGCTGAATTTTTCAAACTCGGCGGCGGTATCAATGAGCTCACGTTTAAATAACCAGGTGGCGCCGGCGCCGGTAATACCCAGCGCGCCCAGGCGCCGGGTGAGGATCCCGGCCTGGCTGTTCATGGCCATCCATCGGTGGCTCACTTCTTTCCCGGCAGCGCCAACAGGCAGCAGGCTCTTGTGCACCTTGCGCGATACAGCCGTCATCCTGTCGATGCCCTGGAAAATGATGCCGATTTTATTATTAAGCATTGCCATCCTCGGGCGGGTTAGGGTTCAGTCTCATTGCCTGTGCATGCCATCGCAAAAACCGGCGGACCGTCATGGCTTGCCACTCTGCATGGGTGAAGCTAAAGGTTGCCGCTGCGTCCGCCAGCTGCTCAAACCAGTTGCTGCCTAACCCATTACATACTCCCCCACTGCGCCCACCATTCTCATCACGTCCTTCACGTGCGCCTTTTTCAGGTCTGATGGTGCCCAGCCCAGCAGGTGCGCGATGAGCGCCTTGATGATCACAATCCGGTTGGAGGATTCGATATCACCCATCACGTCCAGATCATCAACAGTCGGCTCACGAATAATAATGTGCGTGATCTCTTTGCCGGCCACGGTCACTGGCTTGCGCAGATCCATATCCAGCAGGATCTCTCGATCATTTTCGACGGCTTTGTCATCCACCTTTTTGCTCATGGCTTAATTCTCCTCAAATCGTGAGCCTACCCACTTGGTTTCCAGTTCACCGCTGTCCGATGACAGGTCACCACCAAGCGCCTGGTGAGCTTCATGCAGCACCAGGGTCTTGCCGTTGTCACCTTCAAACGTGATCACCGCATCCTTGGCCGCCAGCAGTTCCATGATATTGAGATCCGCGGTCACCAGCACCGTGGTCTCCACAAATGGCGCCAGCAGCTCCTCGCTGTGATCAATGCCGGCATCACCGATCACTTCATTTCTCTGCATGCCGGCAATATTGCCGGCTTTACTGCTGCCCTTCTTGGTACGCAACAGCATGCCGTTCCAGTGTATAAAGGCGCGCCCCAGTATTTGTGCCATGATGGTTTCCTCCTGGCGTAATTAACTATTTAATAAACTGAATCTGTGCGGCGAATATACGGAAGCCGTTGACCAGGTCAGGCGGGATCAGCGCATTGACCCGGTCCGGATTCGCACCATCGCGCTCAATCACCAGATCCTTTTTGAATTGGTCAATATTTTCGACAAGACCCTTCTTCTCCCAGTCGCTGCGCGCCAGGGCGACAATAACCTCCTTGATGCGTGTCGGGGTGGTGATCGCCTGGCCCGGTGCAATGCGCGCACCATCGTCCGCCAGCTTGAAGCGCGGAAACTTGAGCGCCACGGTTGCGCGCAGGCTATAGCGCAGATACATGATGTTGCGCATGTCGGTGACATTGAGATAGCTGGTATCCGGCACGCCGGCCTTGGTCTGGGATGTGGTAATCAATCGCTGAATGCGACATACGCCGCCATCATCCACCACAAACGTGCTGATGCCATCGCGCAGGTGCAGATCCTGCTCGGGGTAGGTGTATCGGTCTGCCTCGGCCGGTGCCATTACACCAGGCAGTGCCAGCGATTGCCGCGGGCGGTTTGGATCCGCCTCGGTCGCAGTTGCATCCACCGCAGCCACTACGGCGGCCAACACATAGGGCGGCGTTGGCGAATCCTGGCCACCCAGAATGGTCACGTGCGGCGAGTTGCGGCTGTCGCCAAGCGTGGTGATATCAGAATGCGTACCACCGGCAGCGGCAAACGCATGGCCCTCTATCATCTTCATCGGCCCCCAGCGGCTGCTCAGCTCGGTTTCCAGCACGGTCAGGTTGGCGGCGTCGGTGTACGGCATCACAATGGTGTGATATTGCGTGTCACCAATGGCGGCCAGTGCGGCAGTAATGTCCGGGTTATTGGCCCCGGCCACACCATCAGCGATCACCGCACCCACGCCGGCGGGCAAGGTTTCGCCATCGTAGTAGTTCAGGCGCACATCAACATCATTGCCCGCCGCGCCCTTGTTGCGCGCGGTGAGTGTCACCACGCCCAGCGCAGAGGCGGCAGTAAACAGCAAGCTGGTGTCGGCATTCACGGCAGCGGCCACGGCGGTGGCGATTGCGGTCCCCGTGTCAGTGCTGGCCACGGCGGTTTTCACGCGCTGGCCGCCCACATACAAATTGATCGAGCCGGCGGCCGTGGCCGGGCCGGTGATGGTGATCGTCTTGGTGTGCGCAACACCGGCGCCATCATCATCCAGTGCCACCATGGTGGTCGGCGTGTAGGGATTGGCCTTTTTAAACGCGGCAATCATCGCCGCCAGCATGGAGCCACGGCCGGCCTGGGTTTCGCCTTCCGCCGCACTCACGGTGCGGGTCGGCGTATTGGCAGCGACGGTGCCGGCGGCCAGGCGCTGACCAATGATCAGCGCGCGGTGCGGCATGGCCGGTGAGCCTTTAAGTGCGCGGCTGCTGTCTACCTCGACATACGAGCCCGGCACACGCAGATCAATCGGTATTTCATTAAAGTCCATGATTGTTTCCTCGGTCTGTTACCTGGTTACTTGTTGCCCTTGGGCTCCTGCCTGCTGGCGGGTGCCAGTGTTGGCTTTTCTTCCACGGCCACCATCACCACGTCACCGGCGCGCAGTCGGCGCTGCCAGTGCGGTGAGTTGGCTACCACCTTGCCCTTGGCAGGCAGCGGTGCCTTGTTTGCGTCATCCGGATCCGGCACACGCAAATCCTTGCGCGCGGGCTTGATATGCAGGGTCTTGGTCTCGGTCATGTTATTGCTCCAGTGTCACCGTATCGGTGGCGTCGTTGTCATCGCCGGTCGGTGGCAGGTTGTAGTCAGCATTAAAAGTGATAAACGGTGACAGGTTGGCATTGACTGAATCCGCTGACAGGTCAACCGGTGCCAGCTCCAGCACCGCGCCGCACCAGGCCCAGGGGTGTTCGAGCTGGCGGGAGTTTTTCCACTCCACCAGCTCAATACCTATGCCGGAAACACTGGCAACAAATTGCTGCACCTGGTCAATAAATGACAGTTCCAGCTCTTCAATCGCGGATCCACCGCTCGCTTCGCTCACCACACCCTGGAAAGTCAGCATCACGCGGACCGGGTGCAGGTTGTCACTGATCGCGGCGCGTGGTGCGCTCAATATCATGGTGACAATGCCGGCCTTCTGGTCTGCATCGTTGTATTGATCTATATGCTGGTAGTCGCGCGTCACCTTTCGGCCGGCAAACACCTGCTGCAGGATAATGAATAGCGGGTTGCCGATGAGTGTGTTGATTGCACTCATGCCAGCCCCAGTTCGCGCAGACCGCGCGCGGCGGCTTTACGCATGAGCACCGGACCGCGGCGCCGCAAAAATTGGTGGGTGGGATCCACAAACGGCTGCGCCGGCGTGCCCTCCTCCTGGATCTTGCGCTGGATCAAAAAGGCCAGCTCATCCTCATCGTCCACGTCCGGCGATTCCGGCGTGATCCCTTTCACTGATATCCAGTCCTTGAGCGTCTGAATACTTGGCACGCCACCCGGGCCGGTGCCCTCATCCACCATCGGCGCATAGTCCACAGCCGGGCCGATAAAAACAGCAAACTGGCCGCGCGGCTGGGATCGCATGGAGTTCACCATGGTGCCTTCCGCCATGGAGCCGCGGGCATTGCGTTTCATCTCGCGCGCACCCTCGGCGCCGACGCGACCGATACCACGTTGCATGTGCTTGGCCATTACGCCAGGCGCCAGCTTTAAGGCCTGCTCTACCCGCCGCGATGTGACCTTGATGCTCAGGTTTATCATGCTGCCAACCTCTCAAAGTCTTGCATCATGACCTGCCATATTGCCGAGGCCGTGCCGTTGCGGGGTTGGCTCACGCCGTCTTTCAGCTTGTAGGCCTTGGTCACGCCGCGCATGGCCAGCTCACGCATGGCCTCGGCCTGGGCGCGCAACAACAGCAGTGCGCGCTCGGTATCCGGCACCGTGGTGTTGGCGGCCAGGTCATCAATCACGTGCGCGATGCGATAAGTGAAGGGGTACGTGCTGCCCAGGAGAGAAATCTGCTGAGCAGTGGGTGCCGGTACCAGGTGCAGCTGCTTGCCGTTGACGCCGCCGGCAATCACGGTGGCATGCGGCAAGCGCTTCGGGTAGTTGGCTTCCCAGGGCATCATGCGGCGGCGCACATCCTCGCCCCACTCGCACACCTGGAAACCACCAAAGCCCGCCGGCAAATCATAATCGGCCACGCCGGCCTGCAGCGTGACTGTGCTGGTAATTATGCGCGGGCGAAGGCGGCCAAGATCAATAGCGGCCAGGTTCAGCAGCCGTGCCATTGCATTGTCCACTGCTTCCAGCCCAGTGCGATCAAATGCATTGGCCGCATCATGCAGCGACTGCTTGAGATCCGCGACCAGGTCGGCCTTGCTCATGGTGCCGGGCATCAGAATTCCCCTCGCCGCTTCACCTGCACCTGCACCTCAATGCCCAGCCGGCGCAAAATAAACCGCGCGCTCAGGTTCATCGAAGCAAGGGAGAGCGAGCCCAGTGCACCAATCATCATGCTCTTGGCAATCAGCTCATGCACGGTGATGGTGATAAAACCCATCATCGAGCTGGTTGCAAAAAACAGGATGCCAAACACCACGCCGATGAGTGTATACGCAACCACAAAGCTGGAGCGCGCCGGCTCACCACGCAGAATGTGATGCCCGGCAATCGCGCAACCACCCAGGCCACCGCTGATGGCAGCGATGGCATAGATGATCCAGGTGGCGTATTCGGTCAGGCGCTCCATCGCATCAGCCTATTGGCAGCCGGGTGATGGCGGGTCGCCACGCAGTGCCTCGAATTGACAGTTGGCCTGAATAATAGAGGCGTCTTGCCGTATCGAGCGCTCCCACAAGCAGCGATTGGTGTGGCATTGCAACATCGGACGCGCCACTGATTTTGTCAGCGCCGGGTTGATCTCCCGCTCCTTGTAGGTGGTGCACGCCGCCAAGTTCAACAACGACAGACTCAGGCATAGCCACATCAGCACACTTGCCAGGATCGGGTGCCTCACGTATTCGAATAATCTTGGTTGTAGTAGTCTCTGCACGTTTCACCTCCGCAGTGGCCAGCCGATTGGCCGCCATGGCATCCTCTTCGGCTTGTTTCGCAGCTGCCGCCTGCACAGCTTCGCGCTCAGCATCGGCGCCCATCTCGTACATCTGCCAATGGCTCGCCATCAATGACAATGCGATGGCCACAATGGCCCACAGTTTCATGGTCATGCTGTTTGCTCCTTTCGTTTACCCTTTAGCACCGCGGCCACACGTGGCCACCGCAATGCAATCAGATCAAGCGTGTGCGGATGCACCCAGCTGCAGGCCGGGCCCACGATCATCGCCGGGATCCACCAGGGCACCGTGCTGGTACCTGGCCACAAGGCGATCGCCGCCGCGCAGGAAACAGCAAGCGAAGCAAAGTAAATCCAGCCCGGGTTGTACTCACTGGCAAACAATCGAATGCCGCGCTTGATCGTCTCGGTACCAAAAAACACCGCCAGCACCAGCCAGGCCAGTGCGATCCATTCAGTTTGCGGCAGTATGTTTTGCAGGTCTGGCATGGTGATCTCTCTATGAGTAGGCGCGTTTTAGCCAGCCATTTTTGAATTTGGCGAGCCGCGGTTTAGTTACTACAAGCAATCGATAAAATGCGGCGGCCTCACTACGAATGGCCGGCAATAACTCGTTAGGGTATGAGCCATTGATTGCCGCCAAGCTGTTCGGGCCCAGCTTGCCATCATCAGGCGTCGGTCGGTGCACGGCATGACAGGCGCGCTGCACAATCTTGTGCGCCTGGTGTGCACCCATGTTGACCGCCATATCAAAAATCTTTGTTGCCACTTCCTGGTCATTGATTAACTCGTACTCATACCGATTCCACCACTGCAGCCGATAAAGATTTTCCGCATCGGATTGACTCATGGCGCGGATATCGCTGGCATCCACATCACCATCGTGATCAAGATCACCATCCAGGTAACCATCTCCATCCAGGTCACCCAGTGTGCGCAACCATCGCAGGCTCACGCCGTAATTGGTTGCGCCACCAGGATCGGCTGGATCATCCACAAAACCGCCCTCATGCTTGAGAACGGTCAGGATGGCTGCATCGAAGCTGCTCATATCAGCACCTAGTTGCGCGCGTCGATCTCAGTGTTGATGGCATCGAGCAGCTGCGGTTCGTCAGCATGTGTTTCGCTGAGCTCAATCAGCTCCTCATCAGACTTGTCTTTCAGGGACGCGATAAAAGTCTCCACGTCTGACCCGCCGCCGGTGCCGGCATCTGCCTCCTCGGTTGCGCGCAGCAACTCTTCGGCTGCAATGGCTTCCATCACACCCTTGCGGGTGTTGCCGTCCTGCTCGGCAGACTTGAGCGCTGCCAGGTCATCATCGCTGATCACCGGCTTGCCGTTTTCATCGCGCGCCTGGATGGCGGCCGCAATGTCTTTGATGTTGCCATCAAGCAGCTCCAGCACCGGGCTGGGCGCAGCGTCTTCGGCGGGTTTCTCAGGGGCTTGATAACCCGGCTGGCCGTGCAGATGGTTTTGCTCTACCTCGCGGGTCTTGCCCGGGAATACAGTGACAGGGCCAACAGAGATAGGCTTGTCTGTCTTATTGGTAAATGAAACTTTTGGCATCGTCTTCTCCTTGCAAGTGGGCGCGCTACCGTTTCCAGTAGCGCGCCGATCATTGCGTTATGACTTAAACCGCAGCGCGGGCCGTTACCGAGTAGGCGATCAGCGAAGTCAGGTGGCCGCGGATAGGCGTCGGCACTTTCATGGCGCTGAATTCAGTGCCATACGCCTGTTTCTGACCGGTGGCATAACCATTAGCATCGGTTACCTCGAAGGGCTGGCCGGTGACAAATGGCTTGGCCACGGTGTAGGTCATCACATTGCGCTGGCCGATAATGGCGCGCTCTTCGCCCAGGTCCACGCTCGGCGCATTGGTAGAAAATGCACCCACACCCTTGACGGTGGCCAGGTCGCCCTGGCTGGTGGTATCGGTACCGTTGCGCTTGCTGTCGGCCTCAAAGTTGTTGGCGTTGGTCACGCTGTTATTGAGCGTGTAGCTCATCAGCATGAAATCCGGCACCACAAACCGATCCTGTGCCATCAATGTTTTGCGATCACCAAAGGCGCGCAGCAAACCATTGAGGTGCAAGCCGATATCAGAGCCAGGATCGTCCATGTCAAAGAATTCGACATTGGTTGAGTAGCTGTAGCTGATATCATCCACGCCGGCGGCGTTAGGTGGTGTGGCAGGCGTACCAGATTCATCTACAAACTGCACATAGCCCAGGTTGTAGTTGATGATGCTGTAATACGTGCCCGGTGCCTGGGTGCCGCTGCCGTCATACTCGGCAATCGCCGCACCATTGAGCCGCACAACAATCGGATTTTCGAGGGCGCCGACCGCTGTGCCTTTCAGGTCGCGCTGCTGGTGTGGCCGCACGATCGGGAAGTTGGCAGTTTTCACAATGCTCTTGGCACCGGTCAGCTGCGCATCCAGGCCTTCATTGGCCACCGCGGTGGCGCTGTAGGCATCCGCGCTGCGCTGCAGCTCGTTGCAAATGCGGCGCACAATCAGCTCGCGCATGAATCGGGCATTGCTGGCCACGTTGCGGCCGTAAGCATCCCAGTTGATCGCGCTGGCACGGGTAAAGTGCATTACCTCTTCCGAGATAATAAAGCCGAGCTTCATGGGCACGATGTACGCGGTATCCATGGCCTGCTGTACTGACGCGCGTCGAATCGGCTGGCCTTCATACACGACGCCATTGTTGAGAATGGCGGAGCCATCACGTGTTTCATACGGGATCTCGGTGGTGGCTTGTGCGCTTGGGTCAGTCAGCGTCTGCAACAGTTCCAGCACGCGCAGATCGCTGAGCGCTTCCATGATCACGGTGCGCTGGAAACCGATCGGCAGCTGGGTATCGCCGATGCCGGTACTGCCAGCGGCAAACTGCTTGGCTTCATGCGCCAGGCGCACCGCATGGATGCGGTCAAACTCGGCCAGCACC
Source organism: Gammaproteobacteria bacterium (assembly GCA_029880545.1). Taxonomy (NCBI): domain Bacteria; kingdom Pseudomonadati; phylum Pseudomonadota; class Gammaproteobacteria; species Gammaproteobacteria bacterium. Next base: position 15,537 of record JAOUOD010000010.1, read on the forward strand.
ATGCCGATCATGGGGTGTTGCTTGCTTGGGTCTTCGGCCAGCACCAGCTTGCGAGCGGCATGCTGGGAGGTGCCGCGCAGGCCCCTGTTGATCTCTTCCTGCAACTTCATCACCGAGTTGCGCTCATCAACCGTGATGTGCATGGATCCGGCCGGACCGGCATAGCCCATGCTGCTGAGCTTGGTGGCGGCCACCATCTTGTTGCCCAGGGCAATCTGGTGCTCAGCCAGCTTGGTCACCTGCTCGGCGGTCATGTTGGCGGTGATCATGTCAGCGGCTGAGAGCAGCGCCTTGCGATCATCTTCAGACAGCTGCTTGAGGCCTTCGGCCTCTTCGATAGCGTCACTGAATTGCTTGACGTTGGCATCCAGGCTCTCGGCCAGCTTCTTGACCTCTGCCTTTGCCTTGGCATCACGCTCATCCAGCAGCTTGTTGAGATCGTCAGCGGTAACACCGGCAGTGGGCGCTGGAATGTTCAGGCTGGAAAAATCCAGCTTGATGGCATCGTTGCCGGCCTTGCCGGCCTCGGCCAGCTGCTTGGCGGATTCAACAAAGGCATCAATCACGGCGCCGATGGCGTCATCGTTTTCGCCCAGTGTTTTGCCCGCCACTTCCAGCTGGGCCACGTAGGCCGCAATTTGCTTTTCAGACAGGCCCTGCTCAGATAGCTGCTTACGCAGCCGATCGATATGTTTTTTCATTTCTTGCTCCAGTTCTTCGGCAAGCATGTACGCCACGCGGTCGCTGACCAGCGCGGGCAGTTCATCCTTGTCATGGGATAGGGTTACGGGGTCGAGGCCTTTCACGCGCGGGCGAATGGTCAGGCCGGCGCCAAACAGCAGCGGGCCATGCTCTTTTTGCGTTTCCGGGTGCAAGTAGTTATCCGTGAAGTCTATCGACAGGTAACGAAAGCCGCGCTTTTTCACAGCATCAATACCAAACTCGGTAAACTCCACCTCCGCGCGCAGTTTCTGCCCATCCATAAACAGCTTGCGGACAGTTGCCGCCGCGCCATCGCTGGGTGAGTGAGCCACATCAATGAAAATCTCCTGGCCATAGGTGTTGGCCTTGAAATTCTCAATGAAACTCTCAAACATTTTGCGCGTGAGCTTTACGGTTCCATAGAATGGATCCTTAAACTGCATCACCCGGGCCAGGTTCACGGTGGTGACCGTGTTGCCATTGTCAAAGCGCCGCGCGTCCACGCGATCCGAGTACAGCCGTATCGCGCCATCCAGCGCCGGTGCCTCAAATGTCATCCGCCTTGGTTTCAGTGCCATCTCAATCTCCACAAAAAAGCCGAGCCACCGCATCCACGGTATTGCTCGGCTTCTCGCTTTCGCGCCTGGTGGCGCGCGTTATGCCCTGATTTCCGGTTTTTGGCCGGGTTTCCGGCCAGTTATCCCGAATCTAGGCAAAAAGATTGGACAAAAAAAGGGGGATCGTGTCACGGCAAGACAGGGAAAAATCCAGCCGTGTTTGTGTTTTCTTATAATTATTCTGTAAGGCAATATCGAGCAAAAAGGCAGACGTTTTACAGATAATCGAATCAGAAGGCTGAATGATTGAAAAAACGGCAAGGAATCACAACAAATGTTGTCATGGGCTCACCTTGTATCACGCGCGGTACTGGGGTACTGTTCCGCCTACGGAACGCAGATAATAATGCGAGTTGAAAGAGTACACTCTACTGCTCAGCCACTTGGGACAGAGCACAAAAAAGCCCGGCACTCAGCCGGGCTTTTTTGCTATCTGGTGTCGCCGGCGGGACTTGAACCCGCATGATCCAGGACACTCTCTGAGAGTAGAACCCGGCAATATGCTGGGTTTGTACACTCTACTGCTCAGCCCTGGGACTCTAGCCTGTTTGAGCTACAGCGACATTGTGAACACATTATATGCAGTGTCCATGCTTGCACCTAGCACTTTATTTACATGCGCTAAAAGTTAAAAACCCGCTGCTATCGTGCCGGGTTTATTCATTATCGTGCACAAAAACTTTCATGATCCTGAAAGTCTCACTGCACTGGGAGCTATTGTTGTATTTCCTACCGAAAAAACTGCACCCAGCGTGTTGATCAGGCCTCAATTTCAATCACAAAAGAGCAGGCTGGGCAGCTATACCGGTCGAGATGGTTACCACTAGGCTCGTTTTTCATCTCTGTTGGCAGGCCTTTTATCATGAAACATCGCGGACATAATTTGCCATCCTCTAGCCTGTAGGCGTCGTATCGAGACTGCGCAGCTTCCAGATCAACCGGCAAGGAAGATCCATCCTGGATGGATTCAAGAATATATTCAGCCTCGCTCAATAAATCGTTGTTCATAGCCATTCCTCGGTTATCGTTGATAAACCACCGGCACCTTCACCCATCCCTTGCACTGCCGGCACTTCGCCTCAGCCGTGCCGGCGGGCAGGATCCGCACCACGCGCGACTTGAGCGCCACACCATCAAACACCACGCTTTTGCATTGTGTGCAGGCAACATGCGGCCGGGTGACCAGGTTGGCGACGGTTGCCGTCATGCATCGGCCTCATCAGGAACGTCAGCACCCAGCTCATCATCAGTTATCTCACCTCGCTCGCCGGCGATGGCTTTGTGCATCTCTGTCACCAGGTACTCCACCTTGTCATCCGGCACGCTCAACGGGCTAAATGTGAGCTCGCCGAATTTTTGCCTGTACTCCATCTGCAGTACCGGAAAATCCGTATCATGTAGATCAACCATCAATCACCTCCTGCAATATATCCTCAACAAACTTGGAAAAATTGGGTACAAACGTCCGCATATATTCCCGCTGGTATGTTCCAGCCTTGTAGTCAAGCAGGCAAAACGTATTGGCAAAGGCCTCAGCCTGTCGACCAAACCCGGAGCGCTGCTTGTAGTAGGCATTAGAATGGCCCCACCCCACCCGGTTGCGGGTGACAGCCCCGGCCAGGTCGGCCATGTGTCCGGCATCGGGATGCTTGAACATCGATTCACAGAGTATGGCAGTATCACCATATCGCTTGCCGTTGGCCAGCAGTATAGCCGCATGATCATTGGTTATCTCTATATCCGGGCTTTTGAGCAATAAATCAAATATGTCATTACCGCCGGGCAGCTGCTTGCGTGCGGCGGCGGCGGCGCTGGCCACATCGCCATGCTCACGAATAAAATCATTCACATCCAGAGACCGCGCCTGGTTATAGGCGCCACTTGAAAAGCGCCGTTTTGCCAGTGATGGATGCCTTTTCTTGGCACCCTTGAAATAGTTTTCTTGCAGCTGCCTGATATGCACATCATCGGCCTCCAGCGCGGCCGTGCCCTTGCGACCGGATGAGATATAATTGCGATAAAATGTGGTTTCGTGCTCTCCCTTGCTTTCCTTCCAAAGTCCAATCTTATCATCCAGATAGTGGCCATACTCATGGCGCATGGTGCCTTGCCCGGATAATGTATCCGGGTGCTTGCCGGCCATGTGAATTTTGCCATTAGAATAATATGCACCGCCGGTAGTCTTGGGTATTTCGCCAGGGGCATGAAAACGCGCCGCTGATTTTTTCAGAGTGTCGCTGTTGAATGTGCCGGCCTGATCCCATCGATCGAAAAACTCATTGGAGCGGCGATTTGGCGAGCCTGGCTCCAGCGTTGGCAGGTTTGGTTTGATATTAACCGCCACCGGCTTGGCAATGATTGCGGTAGGCGGCCCAGGCACCGGCATCAATTTGGCTACATCAATGCCGCGCTTCTCAAACCGATTTTTTAATACTCGCCATGGCGTTGCGATTTCATTCTGTTTGAGGATGCCGGCATTAAATGCTGCCTGCTTTTTCTGGCTCCCCAGCACGCCGGTCTGCACGCTGGCTGATTGGCTCCCCAGCCAATCCAGTCGATCCTGCTTGCCGGCCCGGTCATCCGCAGTCACTTCATCATCAAACACCATCTCCACAAAGCTCAACGTGTTGGGATGCGCCGGCCAAGGGCAGGCTGACCGGTTCGGGTACACACCAGGACCAAGGCCATACAGGTTGGCGCTTGCATGCATATCACAGATATCCACGCGCGGGTGGTTGGGTGACAACAAAAACCGCCAGCCGACAAACCCCTCCACCTGCTCACCGCCGGCCATGTAGGCCTCGCCATGCGCGCGGTTGATCTCGGTGCGGAATACGCGCCGCGCCTGCCAATAGGGTGCATCGTCACCTTGCATCAGCGTGCCGGCTGCCACCTTGGCCACGCCGTGCGCATTGGCGATGCCGAGTTTGTCGGCAAGATCCGTCGGCACGGTGATGCCCTTGGCCAGGTACTCCTGCGCGGCCTTGCTGGCGTTGTGGCCCTGGATAATGGCGCTCTGGATCTGGCGGCCCATGATCTCGCGTGCGTGGTTACTGTTACGCCACAGGCGATCGCTCAGCTGCAGGCCATCCTCTGCCACAAAGTTGCGCACAAACAGTGCCGCCTCTTCCGCCACCTGGAAACTGGCCAGGCCGATGCCATCGTAAACACCGGCGCCGTACTTGGCGGCCTGGTCAATGCCATCCCATAGCATCTGATCACGCGCCAGCTCCAGCGAGCGCAGGCGACCGTTCACCTGGCCAAGCAGCTGCTGCATCGTATCCAGGCGCAGACTGCCACGATCATCACCATAACTGCGGATGACATTCTCGATCTCGGTGCGGGTTTGCAGGTACAGCGCCTCCAGGTCGTTGAGTGCATCCCGATCCAGCTTGCGCATCGATACCTGGGCGGCATTGGTGCCACGCTTGATCGCCGCCTTGGTCGCGGTGCGAGCATTGGTTGCCAGTGCCACGCCTGTCATTTTGCACTTCTCGTGGTGGATACATCGGTTGCACTCTCGCCCTTGCGTCCATTGCCCGGCGTAATGCTCACGCGATTGCCGCCGGCAATCTGGTTGGGCGCTGGGTAAGGGTTGCCGGCAGCGGCTTGATCTTCTTTGCGCTCCAGCTCGGTTTCATAATTCAGGCCGGCAGTCTCAAACACGGTGCGATCACTGGCGCCCATGGCCTGATACTTGATCGCGCGATCGGCGGCCTGGTTCGGTGTTTCAGTCTTGCGCTCAACAAATTCAATCTCAAAATCACCAAACACATCCGGATTGATACCCTGCAGCAACAGGTCGAGGTAAAAACCTAACTTGTACACATAGCTGAGCGTATCCTGCAGCGCGTCAACCTCATCAAAGTAGTCACGCTTGAGATCTTCCAGCACATCACGCGCCAGGTCGCCGGTATAGCCAAACAGGCCTTTAGGTGCCGGGCTGCCGGCATAGAATGTATCGAGCAGGTGCACCACATCCGCGATCTGGTCCAGGTTGGCATCACCTGCCACGCTGGACACGGCGCCCTTTTTGTTCAGATAAAAATCGGCGGTGATATCGTTTTGATCGCCCTCCACCCGGGCGCGATATTTTTCAATGTCGGACTCGCTCGCGCCTTCCAGCACGTGCGCCAGGCGTTGCGGTGCACGTGTGCGCCGGCGGATCACCAGGTCCTCCTCGGTCATACGCAGTTTCTGCCACGCGGGACGGGTGGCATCAAGGTATGGCCTGCCCAGGCTGCCCATATCGTCAAAATTATCCGGCGTCAGGCGCACCAGGGACATTTGCCACAGCGGAAACTGGGCGATCTCTTTGCCCATGGTGTAGTCATACTGGATATAGGCCACGCGCGGATCCTTGAATGCGCCGTTGGGCGCGACTTGCGGCACAATGGTCTCGGTTGGCATGCGGTAACCGGCCACCACAGACTTGCTGTCAGGTGCCGGCACCCATTGCATAGGCAGGTTGCCCTCCATCATAAATCCGCGAAAGTCACTCTCCAGCTTTTCGCGCCGGTTCAGATTCAGCCGGCGATAAAAACGATCCCAGCTGCGCAGCAGCACCTTGTTGTTGCCTGTGCCCGGTTTAATCATCACACCCTTTTTGGTTGCCATGCGGGCCGTGCGCTTGTGGATCTCCTTCACGCGGCCATCAAGCCTGTCCATCTCACGCAGGTCCATGATGGCCTGGCGCAGATCCGTGCTCACATACATCAGCTGGTACAGGTAGCGGATCCGGTCTTGCTCTCGGGTGCGATAGCCACGCTCACCGGCGCCGGCCGGCAGCACACCGGCGCGATACATTGCCTGCTTGGTGGCATCAGCGCTGAATTGCATGCCGGGTATCATGCCTGTCAGGCGTTGCTGTATTTCAAACGGGTTCAGTTTTTTCATGGCGTCATCCTGTCGCGCGCAGTTTCTGCCCCAGCAGCTTGGCGCGGTTGGTGTGATTGATCTGTATGATTGATGGCACGATCAGCGCGCCACGAGTAACCAGCGCCCAGTGCGCTGCCATGTAGGCATCAAAGCAGTCATCACCCAGCTTGGCGTCCGCCATCTTGTAGGTTGAATAACTGGTTTTGGTTTGCATGGGCACGATGTTGGTGATCTGTCGCTGCAGCAGTCGCATATCCTGCTCAGTCTGCGTGAGCTTGTCGGCATCGCAATCTTCGACGTATGGCATGGCCGCCTGGTGCGAGTGGAAAGAGCTGCGCACGGCTTGCGCCATGCTGTGCTTGGTCATGCCCTCAAAGCGCAGCGGCGCAAACGCCCATTCCGACCAGGTGCTGGCCGTGCTTTCGCCCTCGCCGATATTGCGCCGGTTGATGGTGGTCAGGTTGTTGAAATACAGCTGATCATTCAGGTTGGTCATCATGCCAATGCCATAGGCGTCACCGATCGCGCAATCCGGATCAAAGTATTGCCAGTACGCCAGCAGATCCGCCTCAACAATTTTTTCATCCGTGCCCGGTGGCCAGGTGCGGGCATAGCGTGTGCAGGTAAAATTGCCAATCTGCTCCAGCACAACAAAAGCATATCTTGATGACTCCTTCCGCTCACCGTGACCGGAATGATCATAGCCAAACGATATCAATCCGGATTTTTTATACTTCTCGCCCGGCATTGGCTCAACAATTTCCAGCCCTACCTCAAAGCCGATATGCAGCGCCCGGCGCAGCTTCTCCTCCCAGACCAGGTTGCGGCTGGCAATGTTGATGCACAGCAGCTGCCGCACAAACTCATCCTCACTGAGCTCGTCTTTCATCTGCATGATGAATGATCGCTGCAGCAGGTCCATCTCCATGGCCAGCATCGCATTGGCAATGGGGATCGGGTACTTGTAGGTCTTAACATCCACCGCATCGGCACTCAGCAAGTCTGCCGCAATCATGCGCTGCAGCAGGTTGCGCGCAGCGTCGCCAAACACGGCGCCGATCACGCGATACGTGCCGGAGATCGCCATATCAGCCAGGGTATCCGCGCCCTTGAAAACACCAGTGATGCGGATCTTTGGATCATTGCGGCTCTGCTTGCTCGCGCCCAGGCGGCGCGAGGATCCCAGCATCAACAAAAAGCGCGAATCCAGGCGCGCCTTCGGCATGTCGTCAACCTCTTCCAGGCTGGCCTTGGTCAGATCACCACCGTCCACCTGGGCCATGATGCCGTAGGCCTGCGCTTTGCTCCGGTTGGCAAATTCATAGCGGGTGTCACTCATCTGCTTGCGGCCCGACTTGAACGCCAGGTAATTGCTCAGGACCGGCGATCGGCGAATGGCATCCAGGTGATAATTGAGGTTTACAATCGCCTGGGCTTCGCGCGGTGCCACAATGCCCAGCTCCTGATCTGGATTGCAGGCATTATCCTTGAGCTCATACATCTCCTTGCACGCCGTTTTGCCGGTACGGCGGCTGGAAAAGTCGATGGTGTTGTTGTGCTCATCCATCTCCTGCATTTTCAGCAGCTGCACCTGGTCAAGCTCCACATTGTGCACATGCTTGTGCCAGAGCCCGTGGCTGTCGGCATAGCGCAGCACCTCGCGCTCCGCCACATTCTGCAGCTGGATACGCTTCCGGGCGCTGATACGCTCAGGCATTGCGCATCTCCCATTTTACTTTTTCTTTTAATGGGTGTTTATCAGACCTCTCTCTGTTTTCCCTACTCCATGATCCACCACCAGCTGGGCCCATAAATCTCCATCCGGCGGCGCGCAAGCTGGCACCACCCTCCTCTGGCAAGGTGTAGGTTATTATGCCGGTAAAACCCAGAGCCTTTGCAGCTCGCCATGCTGCGGCGTATAAAAACGAACATGCATTTTTATACCCGTCCGTACAAAGCCTATTTACCTCGAGTGTTGCCCCATCATCTGCATGCCGTGAGACAGGCCTGCCAACAATGGCCACACCTCTAATCTTAACGCCATCACTCACTGCAATACTGAATTTATGACCGGTGGCGGCCTTGTGGTGCCGGTGATAGTACCGGACAAACTCATTTGCCTGTCTTAAAGATAGCGGCACAAGTCTCATATGCTCACTCACGGCGCACCACCTCCGCATCGATCACATCGCCCTTGATCGGTGACGTGTTGCGGTTGATGAGCTCAATGAGTTTCTGCTGTCCCTTTGTCTGGTGCTCCAGGAATTGCTGCATGGTCTCGCGGTCATTCTCGGCATGCTCCAGAAAGCCCTGGGTGATCTCCTGCTCATCCTGCACCTTGGCAGTCATGCCCATGTCGCCCAGCGCCAGGTTGTTTTTGCCAATGAATTCCATCAGCGGTTTGAGCAACGGATGGGCTCGCAGCTCCGTCAGCACCTCCTTGGCACCGGTGTCCGGATCCGTCACCTCGCCAATATGCAGGCGGCCCTCTTTATCGAAACCATAAACCGGGGATTCGATCTGCACACCCTTGCTGATAATGCCCAGCAGCATGTCATCGATGATCGCGCGGAGAGTTGCCTGCAGTTCTGCGTTGTATCGCTGCAGCTTGCTCGGATCCTGCTGCTCAAATGCAGCCAGGTGTTTCATATAGAGCTCGGTTCGAATCAAACACACCTTTTCATCAAAACACTCCAGGGAGCGCCGATATCGGCAACCGTTGCAGGCGTCATACTTGCCAGGCTTTGCGGGGAAATATCGGGCCACCTTCGCGTGCAGGCCGGTGGTCATCCGGTTAAACCGGGTAATCAGCGCCTCCTGCGGTGTAGGGTGTCCCTCCAGGTTCGCCGCGCTGGATGCCTTGCCCTCCGGCGTCTTCGGCCCCGTAGCGCTCGCCCAGCCCTTTAGCAGATTGCGCTGCCAATGCGCCTGCGGCGCCTCATCACCGCACTCAGGACACCGGCCAAAGTACTCCCACGGATGCCACGGACGTGACTCATCGGGCTCCACCCTGGTTGGTGCAGCCTCAAACTTCTCGCCGCAGCTGCAGATAAACTTCGCAGCCGGCAGTTGATCATCGGATTTTTCACCCATTCCCGCGAAAATAGGTGTTTAGGATGGACAGAAAAAGGGGATTTATGTCACGCTGCGGACCGCGATGCCATTATTGACGCAGGCATAGCCACTCTGGCCTTTTTAATCGTGGTTCTTATTGCGGCTCGCCCGGGGAGCCATTTCACATCGTGCATGACCATTCAGTCGCACCACAATTCTTCCCGGGAACACCTGCCCGGTGGCGCCTTGCCCAGTTAACACACTGAAATGACTTTGGCGCGGCAACTTGCCAGGCGGGACGGGTATAGCGAAATCGCGGCCTTGCTTATGGCCGGCACAGAGAACTTGCCGAATCTGTTCAATCTCCCGATTCCGGACATATTGCCCGCGCGCCTGTAGGCACGCGAGAACGCTGATCGCTGGCAAATATTGCTTCCAAAGAAGTCATTGATCTCCAGGAAACCCGGTAGCAGCAGATTCCGGTACAAAACAAACAGACGCCAATATTGGAATTGTCCATAAACAGGAGTGGATGGCGCCCCTTGCATGCTTCAGTACATGTCGCAACAAGACCGGACTGTATTTTAATCCCGGGAAATCGGCAGTTGACCGGCTGGACTTTATGAAGAAGAAATCAGCGCTCGAGTATTACAAAGGCGACAGCGTAGTCTTGTTCATCACTCAGACTGATATTCATGGCGACAATATCATGCTCACACGCAAACTTGTCAGCATAGCCGCTTAGCTTTAGCAGCGGTTTACCCAGGTTATCGTTGGTAACAGCAATATCCTTGAGGCGGAGACCATTACGGAATCCCAGGCCCATTGCCTTCGCCGTTGCCTCCTTTGCCGCGAATCGTTTTGCCAGAAAATTGGCGCGCTTGCTGATCTTCACATACTCATCAAATTCCTGTTGCGCAAGAATTCTGCGAGCAAATTCATCGCCAAACCGGTCAATACCGTGTTGCATACGGTTAACCCGGACGATGTCGGTGCCAATACCGAATATCACCGGATTTGCGCCTCTCGCATCAAACGTTTCATTTCACTCACGGCTGCCTGCATACCGACAAACAAAGCACGTGAAATTATGGCATGACCAATATTAAGCTCGCTGATACCAGTCAGACCGGCAATTGTATGAACATTTTGATAATGCAACCCATGTCCAGCATTTACCTGCAAACCAAGTTCCAGCCCGTGTTGCACCGCCCTTTCGATACGGGCGAACTCGGCTATTTTCTGTTTCTCGTTTCTGGCATCGGCGTAATGCCCGGTATGAATTTCAACTACCGGCGCGCCACAACTTTGCGCGGCATCAAGCTGGTGAAGATCGGCATCAATAAAAAGAGAAACCCTGACACCGGCATCGCCAAGTCTCTCACAGGCGCGGGCAATCTTGTCTTTTTGTCCGGCAACATCCAGGCCTCCCTCGGTTGTGAGCTCCTCTCGACGCTCAGGAACCAGGCAACAATCAGCAGGCTGTATGCGGGAAGCAATGCCGATCATTTCTTCGGTCACCGCCATTTCGAGATTCATGCGTGTTTGCAGGATGTCCTTGAGTAATTCAACATCACGATCCTGGATATGTCGACGGTCTTCACGAAGATGCAGGGTAATGGCGTCGGCACCTGCTTGCTCTGCTTCCAGCGCAGCCTGCACCGGTTCGGGGTACCGCGTACCGCGTGCCTGTCGCAATGTCGCGACGTGATCAATGTTGACTCCAAGTTTCATACTCATTTATTTCACTCTGGTACCATTGTTTCTTTAGCAACTGGTGTCGATTTATGAATTCGCCTCATGCGCTGTAACATTTGCCGACTGACCAGCGGCCTGCCGTCAAGCCTCGCATCAATTGCGGCGCGCATAAGGTTGCGTACTGATGGCAGGCAGCCTGGCGCCAGGTCACCTTGCCGGAGACCGATCAGGCAGTTGCCGCTGATCACAACCCCGGATGCGCGGGCCTTGTCAGCCAGAAGCCGCGGTCCTGCGTCGATGATATAGTCATAGGTCGCGTCGCAATCAATAGCCTTCCCGCCTGCTACTTCGTGGTCGAGTACCAACCCGTAACCAAGCTCCGTCAGCAAATTCAGTTCAAACTGGCGCAGCAACAACGCCAGATTGCCTGCCGCGGCCAGCTCTGTAATCAGGCCACGGTAATGATAAAACAGTTCCTGGTGCGGCTCCTGGTAATGAAGCACGCGCATTAATACTTCATTCACATAAAGTCCGCAATATAGTCGCTCGCCGGCAAGTTCGGCTGCCAACGAATCAGCTTCGATACGGTTCAGGTTCATCAATTCGCCGCGACCGGACCAGCTGGTGCTATAGGACTGGAAAAGACCAATTGCCTGGCTTCCCTTTTTCGGCTGGCGTCGCACACCTTTGGCGACGACGCTGACGCGCCCGTGATTCGGTGTAAAGAGCTCCACCAGTCGACTGGTTTCCCGGTAGTCACGCTGGTGCAGGATGAATGCCGGCTCATTGTCGACCCTGATCATCAGTCCTCTCCGAACCCCAGGTTGCGCAACATCATCTCGTTGTCACGCCAGTTTTCACGAACCTTGACCCACAACTGCAGAAACACCTTCTTGCCCAGGAACGCTTCGAGTTGTTTCCTGGCTTCACTGCCAATATCTTTCATGCGCTGACCTTTTTTGCCAATAACGATGGCTTTTTGGCCTTCACGCTCCACCCAGATAATGGCTTCGATACGGATTAGCTTTTTTTCCTCGGCATAGGATTCAATGGACACGGCAGCTGCGTGCGGCACCTCCTGTCCCAGCTGTCTGAACACCTGCTCACGAATGTACTCACTGGCCATGAACCGGTCAGTCCGGTCAGTCAGCTGATCTTCAGGGAATACTGCCGGCTGCTCCGGCAGTTGCCGCATCAGCAATTTTTCGAGGCGATCAAGATTCTCGCCGCGTAACGCCGAGATCGGAATAATATCCTGAATGACATCGGCTCCTGGCATGGCCGAAGATTCGGCAATAAGCGGTAACAACGCATCGCGATCCTCAAGCGTATCAACCTTGTTTATTGCGATAATCACCGGTACGTTTTCCTTAAGCGCAGCCTGCAGTATTGTCTTGTCCGTATCTGTCCAGCCGCGCGGGGTAATCAATACAACAATGGCGTCAACCCCTTCCAGCGCACCTCTGGCGATTCGGTTGATGTAGCGATTCATGGAATTCTGCCTGCTGTCGTGCATGCCCGGCGTATCAATGAAGATCAATTGACAGGCCGGTGTCGTTCGTATTCCCAGTACTTGCTGTCTCGTGGTATGCGGACGGCGCGACGTGATGGCAAGTTTTTCCCCTACCAGGCGATTGAGCAGCGTCGATTTGCCGGCATTGGGTCGGCCAATAAGGGCCACGTAGCCACAGCGATAAGGTGTATCAGGATTCATTTTGCAGTTTCTCGTAGGCGATACTGGCGGCATCCTGTTCGGCCTTGCGCCGGGAGCTGCCCCGCCCTTCAATAGGTTCCAGGCCAGGCACCTCGCAACTTACCTGGAATTCCTGTCTGTGGGCCTTGCCCTTGATATCAACAGTCGAATAAACAGGCAGGGTCAGCCCCTGCTTTTGCAGATATTCCTGCAACCGGGTTTTCGGATCCTTGGCGGCTGTCGCGCTGGTCGTGCTTTCCAGTTCATGCTGATAAAGATGCAATACGATCTGCCGTCCGGCATCAACTCCACCGTCGACAAACGCCGCTCCAAAAATGGCTTCCAGCGCATCGGCCAGGATAGAGTCTCGGTCAAAACCACCGCTTTTCAGTTCGCCGGTGCCGAGGCGAAGATAGTCACCCAGGCCCAGTTCGCGGGCCAGTCTTGCCAGTGTTTCCTTGCGCACAAGTCTGGCGCGCAACCTGGTCAATACGCCTTCATTAGTCTCGGGAAATCGCCTGTAGAGTTCGGCGGAGATGGTAAATCCAAGAACACTGTCACCAAGAAATTCGAGACGTTCATTGTTGACAGTGCTCTTGCTTCGATGGGTTAGCGCCTGGGGTAATATTGTTTCATCTGAAAATACATACCCCAGTTTTTTGTACAGACGGCTGAATTTAGTCGCCGGCAAAGTCACCCACCTTTTCCTTGTGATCAAACTGCACCAGTATCGATATATTGGAAAACAGCGGTGTTACGCTTTCGTAGGCAATGCGGATAACGCGGGCCCGGCCATCACGTTCAAACGCCAGATCCTGCTCAAGATTTACCGCCCGTTCTGCCATATCTATTTCGAGTCGTTTGCGGATCATTTCCTTGATCTCATATTTCGGGGCATTTTGCGCCACCGGATCCCGGGCAAGGCTGGTCAATGCACTCTTGATTTTCATGTCCGTAAGGTAGACCGGGACCATTTTTACCCCCACCAGGACAAAAAACCCGCCCACCAGTGCAATCAGCGAGAAAGACCAGATAGACATACCGCGCTGGAAGCGATGATTCATATTCATATTGTTTCGACCCATGTGCACTGCTCCTCCTGTGGCCATCGTGCCTGCCCTGTAAAAATAACCGATATTGCCTAGTTTATCGAATTTCCCATTCGATGCCACAATACGTGGTCCCAGCTCATCCTCAAATCCCAACTGAACCAGATCATGAAGGCCTTTCCGACGACGTTGGCATCCGGGACAAATCCCCAATAACGACTGTCATTGCTGTTGTCACGATTGTCACCCATGACAAAATACTGCCCTTCAGGAACCGTGAGCTCTATTGGCCCGGAAGCATAACTTCCTTCTTCCAGGATAACCCTGTGCTCCCCGGATTCGCCGTCCAGTTGTTCCAGGTACTGCAAGAACTTTCTTTCTCCACCGCTGATATCCCGATAAATATAGTCTGCCTGCTTGTCATAAGTCACTGCTTTTCCATTGACATGCAGCCTGTTGTCCCGGTAGGCAATACGATCACCCGGCACACCGATGACACGCTTGATGTAGTTTACCGAGGGGTCACGCGGAAACCGGAAAACCATGACATCACCGCGATCCGGTGCTGCAATATTGATGACTTTTTTGTTTATCACCGGCAGGCGAACACCGTAGGCGTACTTGTTCACGACTATAAAATCACCCACCAGCAGGTTGGGCAGCATCGAACCCGATGGAATTCTGAATGGCTCAAACAGGAACGAGCGCAATACAAATACAAACAGGATGACCGGGAAAAAACTGCGCGCGTATTCAGCCATTATTGGTTCACGCCGGATTCGCTCCACGGCATCAACGGTACCACCGGCGTTGCGCAAATCAGCCGCGCGCTGTTCGCGCCCACCTTTCATCATGAATGCATCCCAGGCCCAGACAACGCCGGTCACAACCAGGGACAGGAACAGGAACAGCGAAAAATCCATATTATTTGTCATCCACTCTGAGCACAGCCAGGAACGCTTCCTGGGGGATTTCTACCGAACCCACCTGTTTCATTCGTTTCTTGCCGGCTTTTTGTTTTTCGAGAAGCTTGCGCTTTCGGGTGATATCGCCGCCATAACACTTGGCGGTAACGTTTTTTCTCAATGCCTTGACCGTCTCACGGGCAATAACCTTGGCGCCGATGGCGGCCTGGATTGCCACATCAAACATTTGACGCGGAATAATCTCTCTCAGCTTTTTCGTTAACTCGCGGCCGCGGTATTGCGCCTGATCCTTGTGCACAATAATAGAGAGCGCATCAACTTTCTCGCCGTTTACCAGGACATCCAGCCGGGTCAGACTGGATGGCCGAAACTCGAGGAAGTCATAGTCCAGCGAAGCGAATCCCCTGGAAACTGATTTCAGCCGGTCAAAAAAGTCCAGCACCACTTCATTCAGCGGCAGCTCATAACTGAGCATTACCTGCTTGCCAATATACTGCATATTGCGCTGAATACCCCGCTTTTCAACACACAGCCCGATCACCGCACCGACGTAATCCTGCGGTGACAGGATGTTGGCAACAATAATAGGTTCCCGCATTTCCCGTACTGTTGACGGCTCTGGCAGGCGCGCCGGATTCTCTACCAGCAATGTCTCGCCACTGTTCAGCACCACTTCATACACCACTGTCGGCGCCGTCGTGATCAGGTCAATGTCGTACTCACGCTCCAGGCGCTCCTGGATAATCTCCATGTGCAGCATGCCGAGAAAGCCGCAACGAAATCCGAAACCAAGCGCCTCTGAAGTCTCCGGCTCATAATGCAGCGATGCATCATTAAGCAACAACTTCTCCAGGGCATCACGAAAATCGTCATAGTCCGCCGACTCCACCGGGTACAGCCCGGCAAACACACGCGGCTTGATTTCCTTGAAGCCCGGCAGCGCCGAAGCTGCGGGCTTGTTGGCGAGAGTCATGGTATCGCCGACCCGGGCGCTACGAACATCCTTGATGCCCGCAATTACGTACCCTACTTCGCCCGCTTCGAGCCGGGTGACTTTTTTGCGCTTGGGCGTGAAAATGCCGATTTCATCAACCTGGTATTCACGGCCCGTCGCCATCAGCAGAATGCGATCTTTCGGCTTCAGCGAGCCATCAACAACACGCACCAGTGATACGGTGCCAAGGTAATTATCAAACCAGGAATCGATGATCAGTGCGCGTAATGGCTTGCTTCTGTCTGCCTTGGGCGCCGGTATGCGCTTGACGATGGATTCCAGAATATCGTCAATACCAATTCCGGACTTGGCGCTGGCCTGGATGGCTTCCGATGCGTCAATCCCGATAATTTCCTCGATTTCGTTCCTGACACGATCCGGCTCCGCCGCCGGCAAATCGATCTTGTTCAGAACCGGGACAATTTCCAGGTCCAGTTCCGCTGCCGTGTAGCAGTTGGCCACCGTTTGCGCCTGAACGCCCTGGGCCGCATCGACTACCAGCAAGGCACCTTCACAAGCAGTCAGGGAGCGGGATACCTCATACGAAAAATCGACGTGACCGGGAGTATCGATCATGTTCAGGCGATAGGTTTTACCGTCGAGCGCAGGATAATCAAGACTAACACTCTGCGCCTTGATTGTTATGCCCCGCTCACGCTCCAGGTCCATGGAGTCCAGCACCTGGGATTCCATCTCACGCTCTTCAAGCCCGCCGCAGCGCTGAATAAAACGATCGGCAATAGTCGACTTGCCATGGTCAATGTGGGCAATGATGGAAAAATTTCGGATCAGGCCGGGATCAAGACTGTGCTCTGGATTGTTCATGAAATCTCTGGATCAGGCTTTGCCGTCGGCATAGCCAAATGTTCAAAAATGCAGAAAAGGCGCCGACGGCGCCTTCCTGCTGATACGATCGCGGCCAATCATATCCTCTCTTGGCGGCACAATAAATAGCTTCTATCGCTCTTTTCCGGCCTGCCAGCGCATTTGCTCGGCGATTTTCCGGACGGTTTTTTCAGGCACCTCGCCGACCACAGTAATCTGAAACTGCGCCAGGTGTCGACGCCAGGCATTAACCGCACCCATGCGGTTTCCACCGTCGTTTTGCGCCGACCGTGCAGGCTCAATGAAAACTGACACCGCCGCCAGGCCGTCCGACAACACGATGTGGGTCATCTGCTGGTTTGACATGGGCTTCATTGCGCGACGATAGCTTTTGACGACAAAACCCCGAGGCATCCATTGTGCCTGCCACACCCGTGTATCGCCCGTGTTGTCTGTCAGTTCTCCGTCACCGTCGGAATCATGAGTCACCATCTGTTTGTGACCGGTAGTGGGCTCGAGTTCTGACCTGGCGATATTGGCGCCGATATCCACATGAGTGAACATGAATTGCTCGAGCACTTCGCCCCCGTTGGCCAGTAACTCGGCCTGGACAAGCAAGCCCGTTGCCTGATCTGCCCAGAATCGGTGGCCATAACGATATTCATCTGCCGGCATGATCTGTACTTCCCGGGCCGGGCGCCCTCCTATACGCCGGGTTTGCCCCAAAGCGAAACGATAAAAAGGCTTGAGTGTTTCCAGCATCGCGGGAACCAGTGCCGGGAAATTTTTTGTCGTCATTGAAGCACGACTGACCGTAATGGCGTTTTCGTCAGGCAGGTAACATCGAATTTCGTCGTTATTCCGAATGATTTCCCGCTTCGCACCATTGAGAGACAGCAGCCGCTCCCGCACCTGGCCTGCTGAAACCTGGTGGACAATCTCCATGGCTTCCATCTGGCCATCGTGCTGATAAACAAAATGACCGCGATAATTCAGCGTCTGCGCCGCGCGGCTCATTTTCATTAACCAATCGGTGGCGCTTTCATCGGCCATGGTCTCACTTGCCATGACTGGCACCAGCGTCAACGCGAACAGCGCGAGCACAATCCTACTTGTCTTGTTTACTGGCATTATCGTACCCGGCAACAGCGCCATAACCCATGATACCTTTCAGGTTTGATACCGGGCTGTAGGCGTTGTGCTCAACCAGGTACAGATTCAGTTCCTGCTCCAGTGCCGGTGTATTGTTTTTCCAGTATGTATTCCCTGCCCGGATGTAATCTCCGTCCTGGATGGGCTTGCCGGCCAGCAGGTCATTGCCGGTTGGCTCATGAAGCAGGCTCGGTAACCCGAACAACGCAACAGCGGCGACCGATGCAGCAATAGCAAGGCCTGCCAGTGCTTGCGTCCATCGCCTAACCGGTTGCACGCCTGGTTCCGGTGCCAGCATGACCGGCTGCTGTCTGAGCTGCTCAATAATGCGCTGACTTAAACCAGACCGATGCCGGCCTTGTTCACCGTGCATTGCGGCGCTGGCTACATGGTAACGCTCCCAGACCTTTTGCAGTTCGGGATCACTGTTGATTTGCCGAATCAGGCTGTCTACCTGACCAGGCGCCAATTCACCATCCAACATCGCGGACATTCTTTCTTTTGCGTCTTTCATATTGTCAGTCTCGTTTGTCACTATCGCAGCCTCGTTATGCCAACAGCGGTCTGAGTTTTTCATCTATAGCTTCCCGGGCACGAAAAATTCGCGACCGAACCGTACCTACAGGGCAATCCATGAGCCCTGCAATATCGTCATAGCTCAGCCCCTCGAACTCCCTGAGACTAATGGCTATTCTTAGCTCCTCGGGCAGGCCGCCAATCACATCCTGAACGGTACGAGCTATTTCATCTGCCAGCATGCACTTTTCCGGCGTGGCAATTTCCGCGAGGGGTGAACCCATAGCCATGTTCTCTACGTCTGTAAAATCCATGTCCGTACCGGGTGGTCGGCGACCACTGTTCACCAGGTGATTCTTGGCTGTGTTCACGGCAATTCGGTACAGCCATGTATAAAAAGCGCTGTCGCCTCGAAAATTGCCAATCGCGCGGTATGCCTTGATAAAGGCCTCCTGGACCACATCTTCCACCTCGTACGAGTCATGGATAAACCTGGCAACCAGCTTGCTGACCCGGTGCTGATACTTGAGTACGAGCAGGTTAAAAGCGGCCTGCTCGCCCCGTCGCGTCCGTCGAACCAGGTCAACATCGGTTTGTTGATCAATCATCGACGCTACACACCTTGAGCTTGTACTCCCCTGCCAATACTGCCAATGCCATCGCCTTCACCCGGGTGGATAAACTGTGCTTCGTGAGCGTAGACCGCTGATTCTGTAAAAGGTTCATTTTCCTGTCGTTCGTGCCCGGGTTTTTGCTTCCGTCCGCCAATGTTAGTGGTTATGCTTGGGCATCTTTCAACAGTATTCAAAAATCTGCAACCCGGTAACCAACACATCAATCATGCCTACGCCGTTTTTTTCTGATGTTCTTGTTATCGGTGCAGGGTCCGCCGGGCTGACCCTGGCGCTGCGCCTGGCCGATTCGCATCGTGTCACGGTGCTGGCCAAGGGGGCGCTCAGCGAAGGCTCCAGCCTGTATGCACAAGGTGGCGTTGCCGCCGTACTTGACGGTGATGAGGATTCTTTTGAATCCCACATCAAGGACACTCTCGATGCCGGTGCCGGCTTGTGTCATGAAAATACTGTCACCTACACCGTTGAGCATGGACCCGAAGCCATCCGGTGGCTCATCGACGCCGGGGTGTCATTCAGTAGCCAGGCTGACCGTAACGGCAATTCCTTGCTGCACCTGACCAAGGAAGGCGGCCACAGTCACCGCCGGGTGATTCATGCTGCCGATGCTACCGGCCGCGCCATCGAAACCACGCTGCTGGACCTGGCGCGCAGCCATGGCAACATCACCCTCAAGGAACACCAGATCGCCATTGACCTGATTACGCGAAAACGTCTTGGTCTGGCCGGTCCCGATCGTTGTCTTGGTGCGTATATACTTGATCGCAGCAATAACCGGGTTGATGTATACCAGGCCCGCTACGTGGTACTGGCAACAGGCGGCGCATCAAAGGTCTACCTCTATACCACCAACCCTGATACGTCGACCGGTGACGGTATTGCCATGGGCTGGCGTGCCGGTTGCCGCGTGGCCAATATGGAGTTTGTCCAGTTTCATCCCAGCTGCCTGTACCATCCACAAGCCAAGTCTTTCTTGATCAGCGAAGCTGTTCGTGGCGAAGGAGGCAAATTGACGCTGCCCGATGGAAGTGCGTTCATGAGACGACATGATCCACGCGAGGAGCTTGCGCCGCGTGACGTTGTCGCCCGCGCCATCGACTTTGAAATGAAACGGCACGGCGTTGACCACGTCAATCTTGATATCAGTCATGAATCTGCTGAATTCATAAAAGAACACTTTCCAACCATCTACCAACGCACCCTTGAGTTCGGCTTTGATATGACCAGGGAGCCACTGCCGGTGGTGCCCGCGGCCCATTATACCTGCGGCGGAATCATGACCGACTTGCGCGGACGCACCGATGTGCCTGGTTTGTATGCCATTGGCGAATGCACCTTCACCGGCTTGCACGGCGCCAATCGCCTGGCCAGCAACTCGTTACTGGAATGCCTGGTATTCGGAACAGCGGCAGCCAAGGATATCGGCTCACGCACTGACAACGACGATGTTACCGCCAGCGTATTGCCGCCATGGGATGAAAGCCGTGTTACCGACCCGGATGAACAGGTGGTGGTGTCCCATAACTGGGATGAACTGCGCCGTTTCATGTGGGACTACGTCGGCATAGTCCGTACCAACAAGCGCCTGGCACGCGCCAAGCATCGTATTGATTTGCTGAAAGACGAAATTCGCGAGTATTACAGCAACTTCAAGGTCACCAATGACCTGATCGAACTGCGTAACCTCGTCGAGGTTGCTGACCTGATCGTGCAGTCAGCCATGCAACGCAAGGAAAGTCGCGGCTTGCATTACACGCGCGATTATCCGCAAGCCGACGACAATGAAATGCGGGACACGATTCTGGTCCCGTCTGAATATGACCCAAGAGAACTTTCCACCTCGAAATTATCGGCGGTTTAGCAACGTCCCTGCATGATTCCAGGATCAGCCCGGCTGGCTGGCGTAACGCCGGGTTATTTTCGCCAGCCTATCTCGGTCAACACATCATTCACAAAGGTATAGGGAACAAACTCGTCATCAGTAGTCTTGCCGTCATCAATTAGTCTGGCGCGAAAATAGTGCACTTCAACCAGCTTGCCATCGCGCGTGTATTTTTCCGGTTGTTTCTTTTCATCAAATGGCAGGCGCCATTGTGTTGGATTCAGGACCGACAGCACTGCTTCCCTGGAATCACCCGGTTTTACCGTTGCGGCGGCTTCATGATAGGCCTCAATGGACCGTTCAACACGCTTGGTGGCACACGCGGACAACAGCACCGCGCCAATCAATACCCATGACAATTTGTTCATCTGCATTCACCGACCTCTCTTTTATTGATCTAGTCAGAACAAAGCATAGCCAGACAGTGTGCATCTGCCAGCAAAAGATTGGTTTCGCCTACCCTTCGTAACCATTCAACCAGCGCTGCAGATAAGCGCGCTCCCGGGCGCTCAGCGTATCGGGCGCCAGTATCACGCGTTGTCGCGATCGCCCGGGCAATTGATCCAGGTGGAGCAGGCACCAGTTACCGATACGCCAATGACTGGCGACCCTGGCACCATGCTCCGCGGTGCCGACGTGCAGGCGGCAGCGGCCAAGTTTATCCAGTTGCAATGCAGTCACAGCCAACGTCGTCCCGGCATGACGTAATGACCGATGTATTCGCCTGCCATACAAGAAAAGGATTAGCCAAAGAAAGAGTTTCAGAAAGAACGGTATTTGAGCCAGACCGATTGGGAGCGCGCTGCAGGAAACGACAACTATCCAGATGAATTCAAGTTTCTTTGATTTTTTTATGTTGATAATCAATATCTTCCCTGATCTTCTTGATAATTTTGTTTAAGCCGCTATCCGTGCAGCTTTCGGAACCATTCAGCCATGCAAGAATGGCGTTATCGGCTTCGTCGAGTAACAACCAGAATTCGTCTTTCAGCTCCGGCCCCAGCGACGGGTATTGGTGGCGGATAAATTGCTCAAAAACAAGGTCCAGCTCCAGCAGACCCCGGCGGCAGCGCCAACGCAGCCGCGCCATCTCCTCGTCGGTTACCACTTCCGCCTCATGAGCATTTGCTTGATCAGGCCGACGGCTTTGGTGGGATTCAACCCCTTAGGGCACACATCAACACAGTTCATAATGCCATGACAGCGGAACAGCCGGTACGGATCTTCCAGGTCATCCAGGCGTTCTCCTGTCGCCAGGTCGCGACTGTCTGCCAGGAAACGCCAGGACTGTAGCAACGCCGCCGGTCCGAGAAAACGATCCGGGTTCCACCAGAATGATGGGCACGCTGTCGAGCAGCAACCGCACAGAATGCAGTCGTACAAACCATCCAGCCGATCGCGTTCTTCGGGCGACTGCAGGCGCTCGATTTCCGGTTCCGGCTCATCGTTAATCAACCAGGGCTTTACGGAACGGTACTGCCTGTAGAACGGCTCCATATCGACAATCAGGTCGCGGATAACCGGTTGCCCGGGAAATGGCCGCACTTCAATTGGCTGCTTCAGCGACTTGATCGGTGTCACGCAGGCAAGGCCGTTACGACCGTTCATGTTCATGCCGTCCGAGCCACACACTCCTTCCCGGCAGGAACGTCGAAAACTGAGACTGTCATCCTGCTCCTTGATGAGGATCAAAGCGTCGAGCACCATGATGGCGCCGCAGTCATCATCGAGCTCGTAATCCTGCATACGCGGCTCGCTGTCCGTTTCGGGGTTGTATCGATAAATTGAAAACCGGATCGCCATGACGCCTGCCTTTCTTAATACACGCGCGGCTTAGGCGGAAACGGATCAACAGACTGCGGCTTCATGCGAACCGGCTTGTAATCCAGCAGTCGATCTTTTTTGAAAAACAGGCTGTGTTTCAGCCAGCGTTCATCATCACGATCCGGATAATCCAGACGTGAATGTGCGCCGCGGGACTCGTGACGTGCTGCCGCAGATACTACCGTGGCAATGGATATATCCATCAGGTTTTCCAGTTCCAGCGCCTCTATGCGCGCTGTGTTGAATACCTGGCTGTGATCAGTCAGCCTGGCATGTTCAAGGCGCTGCTCCAGCTCCAGGACTTTTGCAATACCCTCATCCAGGACATCCTGTGTGCGAAAAACTCCGCAATAGTCTTCCATGGTCTTGCGCAGATCATCATGTATATCCTTTACGGATTCGGAGCCGGTTTTTCGATCCCAACGCGACAACCGGCTCATGGCCAGATCGACACTATCCTGGTCAATAGCGCGGTGGAACCGGTTTTCCTTGAGGTAGTCGAGTATATGATTGCCGGCAGCACGCCCGAAAACCACGATATCCAGCAAGGAGTTGCCGCCAAGACGATTGGCGCCATGCACCGACACGCAGGCGCATTCTCCCACGGCATACAACCCCGGGACCGGCTCTTCAGGACCATGGGCCACTGGCGCCACCACCTGCCCGGCCTTGTTGGTGGGAATACCACCCATGGTGTAATGCGCCGTCGGGTAGACCGGAATCGGTTTTTCAATGGGGTCAATATGGGCAAAACGCATGGACAATTCACGTATGCCTGGCAAGCGCTTCTTGATGACTTCGGCGCCGAGGTGATCAACTTTCAGCAAACAATAATCCTTGTCTGGTCCACAACCACGGCCTTCGCGCACTTCCACCGCAATCGCGCGACTGACCACGTCACGACTGGCCAGATCCTTGGCGGTTGGCGCATAGCGCTCCATAAAGCGCTCACCTTCACTATTAATAAGGTAACCACCTTCACCACGAACGCCTTCCGACATCAGCACGCCTACCCCGGCAATACCGGTCGGGTGAAACTGGAAAAATTCCATGTCCTGAAGTGGAATATCAGCGCGCAGCGCCATTGCCATGCCATCGCCGGTGTTAATCATCGCATTGGTTGATGTGCGGAACATGCGACCGGCGCCGCCTGTAGCCAACAAGGTGGTTTTGGCTTCAATCAGCAAAGGTTCGCCAGTTTCTATGTTAAGGACCAACGCACCCAGAATATAGCCGTCCTTGTCCTTGATCAGGTCAATAACAAAATATTCATCGAAGAAATGGGTCTTGGCCTTCAGGTTCTGCTGGTACAAGGCATGAAGAATAGCGTGGCCGGTACGATCGGCGGCGGCACAGGTTCGCGCTGCCTGCGCTCCTCCGAAATTCTGGCTTTGCCCACCGAAGGCGCGTTGGTAGATATGACCGTTGTCCAGCCTGCTGAATGGCACACCGTAGTGTTCCAGTTCAATAACAAGCCGGGAAGCAGCTCGACACATATATTCGATTGCATCCTGGTCACCAAGATAATCGCTGCCCTTGACGGTATCGTACATGTGCCAGTGCCAATTATCTTCGGTGACATTGCCCAACGCTGCGTTCATGCCGCCCTGCGCTGCAACGGTGTGTGATCGTGTCGGAAATACCTTCGAAACAACGGCTACATGGGCATCACCCTCGGCCAGTTGCAAGGCGGCGCGCAAACCGCCGCCTCCAGCGCCTATTACCAGGCTGTCAAATCGTCGAACCGGAAGTCTCACGGTATACGGGTCTCCACCAACAAGCGCCCCATCCATACCAGCAGTGCCAGCAATGACGCCCCGGTCAAACCGGTTACGGTCAGCCGCAGCCAGAACGGATGGAGGTAATCAAGATACACACTGCGCATACCCACCCAGGAATGCGCCACCAGGCTAAGGCCGAATACACCAAATGCCGCCCGCACCATGCCGTTGCCAAACCACTGTAACCAGGCGTCGTAATCCGCAACAGGATCGGCACTGAAACGAATAATCAAGTACAGCAGAAAACCGGCTATATAAAGCGCCGACATGCGCTGTACCAGCCATTCACCCAGGCCGCTACGTGACGAGCCGAGAAATTGCACGCGTTTCACCACCAGCATACCCCGAGTATTAGTGCGACAATGGCAGTCCCGAGCCAGCAAAGTTTCGCGCTCCGGACTGCCTGTTGTTTCTTTACGCCGATATCAAGATCCAGTAACAGGTGACGCACCCCGGAAAAAAAGTGTTGTGCCAGCATTATTGCAAATAACCACGTCAGCACCCGAACCACAGGGTTCTCCCAGAGCGCCATTATCGCATTGAATCCCTCACGATTCTCAAGGGACAATTGCAAAAAATAGGTTGCAACCGGCAACAACAGCACCCATAAAACGCCGGTCACCCGGTGGACAATAGATGTAACCCCGGCAAAAGGCAGCTGAATCCGGAACAGGTTTAGAAATACTGGGCGATCTGATTTTCGCATCTGGACAGTTGGTTTTCCTTGTTATACTGCTGCCTTGCGTCATGGCAGCGCGGCTGAAGCATGGCGGACCACGCTATCCCGGTGAATGCCACCGACATGGTCAATTATAAGACACGGTTTGGCAGATAACAAAAGCGGTAAGATCAAAAAAGAGGTACCTAGCAAATGGACTGGAAACACATCCTGCAATCATCCCCGGCTCAGGCACTGGCAAATTCCGGTGCTGATCCAGGCGCCCGGACCGCGTTGGCCGCACTGACGGATTTGGCGCTAATCCGTGTCAGTGGAGACGACGCCGCACAATTCCTGCAGGGGCAGCTGTCAAATGATATCCGTTTGCTCGACACCAATCCGACCCAGTTGAGCGCATACTGTAATCCCAAGGGGCGAGTACTGGCCCTGTTTCGTATTTTCAAGACAGGAAACGATTACAATCTTTTGTTACCCGCAACGTTGGCCGAAGCGACGACCAGGCGATTGCAGATGTTTGTCATGCGCTCAAAAGTTGACATCAAGTTTTGTCAAGATCGCCTGCTGCTTGGCGTTATCGGCAACCCGTCTTGCCCGGGCTTGCCGAAACTGCCGGCCGATGCCAATCCTGTCATTCATGACACAACCGATGACATTGCCCTTGTTAGTCTGAATGGCAATACAAGACGCACACTGCTATCCGCGCCATCGGGGTTTGTCGGCACGCTGTGGCAGAGCAGCTCAGGAATAGTCGCGACCGAAGATGCTGCTGGATGGCGTCTTCTGGATATTGAAGAAGGTATTCCCCAGGTATTCGAAGAAACTGTCGACCAGTTTATTCCGCAGATGATCAATCTCGACATACTGGACGGTGTAAATTTCAAGAAAGGTTGTTATCCGGGACAGGAAATTGTTGCTCGCATGCGCTACCTCGGGAAACTCAAGAAACGCATGTACCTTGGTACCATTGATAGCCAACAATGCCCTCAACCCGGGGCCCCGGTCTTTTCGGAAAGTTTTGGTGAGCAGGCTGCCGGCAGCATAGTTGATGCCCGCGTGGATGCGATGGGTTTGTGCAAGGCGCTTGTCAGCTGTCAAATAAGTGGAGCTCTGGCGCATGATCTGCACATGGACTCGCAGAATGGTCCGCCAATTACACTGCTACCAATGCCATACAGTATTGAAGATAATACTCCTGCATAACGATATACCACTCGTATAACTCTGAAGCGGTGTTCAAGCCTGAGCGCCGCTCTAAAATGGTGTTATCTGTTAAAAAGATTCCAGCAAAACAATATCCATGGAATAACTTGCCTTTCCGTTACGTCTTTATTTATTACGGACATGGCTTGCCTGTACTCAGCCACCATGAAACCACGGAATTTCAATCGATCACAAGCAATACAGTTGTTAATGCCACCGGGCTATGATTGAATTGCATCGAATAGGAAGGACGTGTATTAGGTTAACAATATCATAATATACTGATTTACTATTATCAGTTGGTTGCATATATTGCCAGCAATCATCTACACAACATTAGGGTAGAGAATAAATTCAAACCGATGTCTTGTTTATCTGGCCATCGAGTTGAAAATTAAAACACGACTATCTGGAGGAGCTCGCCGATGATTTACACGCGTAAGACGCCGGCAACCTTGATCATGGGCATTATCTTTATGGCCTATGGTTACCTGGTTAAGGCAAACATGCTTGATGGCCTGATGGCCACATTAAAAGTTGAAAAATTGACCGGAGAGATGATCTCCATTTCGCTGGCTGCCGGTGCAGTCGGTATCATCATTGGTCTGTGGCAGTTACTGGCCTCACCCAAGGAAGGCAGTATGGATTACTACCTTTCTACAGTGGCCGGTGCCCTGTTTATCCTGCTGGTAGCAGCCGCGGTAAAATGGGGTCTCGCTCCCTGGGTTGCCGTAATTGGCAAGGCTATGGGCACTGTTGGTGATACCGGTAAAACCATCGACAAATTGCTTGGTCTGAACTATGTCGTACTGGGCATCATTGCCGGTATTGTCATCGTCAACTACCTGAAGATTCCCAGCTGGGCAGAAAATGGTGTTCGCCTTTCCCGCCTGGGATTGAAGACCGGCGTTATCCTGCTGGGCGCGCTGTACAGTATGGCCGAACTGGCCAAGCTGGGCCGCCTGTCCGTGGTCATGATCGGTTTCTTCGTACTGGGTTCTGTTGGCATGGTGCTCTGGCTCGGCTCTCGTCGCAACATCCCCAACTCCATGGGTGGCGTACTCTCAGCCGGTATGGGTGTTTGCGGTGTATCAGCTACAGTTGCCGCTTCCCCGGTTGTCCAGGCCAAGTCTACTGAAATTGCCTACACCATCGGTACCATCCTGCTCTGGGGTGTTCTGATGATGTTTATCTTCCCGCCTGTAGGACATGCCCTGGGAATGGGTCCGATCCAGTTCGGTGCATGGGCTGGTACCGGCATTCTCAACTCAGCACAGGTAGCCGGTGCAGCGTTGGCATTCCAGCCGAACGGTATCGAAACCCTGAAGGTTGCCGAAATCTTCAACATTACTCGTGTACTGTTCCTGCCTATTATTGTTCTGTGGTTGGCAGTCTGGTACGTGAAGCGTGAAGAAGGTGCGCAACAGGTTAATGTTGGCAAGGTTATTGTTGGCAAGTTCCCGGTATTCGTTCTGGGCTTCATCCTGATATTCGCCCTGTCTTCTACCGGTATCTTTGCTCCGGCAAACCATTACAAGGGCAAGTACTTCGATAACAACATCAAGGAAGCCAAGCTTCTTAAAGATGAAGAAGTGGCAGCCCTGCAGGCACAGTCCGACAAGGTTCAGCGTGAAGATCGCAAGGCGGCACTGGCTCGCCTCATCGAAAACAAGAAGGTTATGTCTATCGATGATGACGATACCTTGCGCGGCCTGGTCAATGCCAAGGTTCTGGACAAGGATGCCAACAAGATACTGAAAAATGCACACAAGGCTGTTCGCCATACCGCCAAGCGCGTCAAGGCATTCCGAAACCTGATCGTCTGGTTCTTCGCCTTCGGCCTGGTCGGACTGGGTATGCAAATCACGTTCTCGTCCATCAAGCAGGCAGGCGGTCAACCGCTGGTCATTGGCACCATTGTCGGTACTACCAAGGCCATCGGCGCATTGATCGTCATCCTCATGTTTGTACGTGAAACGATTTAAACCTGCTCAGGGAGATATTAATTATGTCTGAAAAGAAATTTGAACGTGGCACCGCCCTGTCGATCTTCAAAAGTGACCGCATGGAAGACTTTGTGGCACTCGGAATATCACTGGCGATAGTTGCAATAGTTGTATTGTCTATTCCCAAATAACGAAATGTGATTTAATCACGACTCCCGGATCCTGTTCGCAGGGTCCGGGATTTTTTTCGACTGAATAATTCAATATACAAGATGACCTATCAAAAAATATTGCTTGCCAGCCACGGTACGCGCGGCGCCCGGGCCGCGGAACTATACGCCCTGGACATCGCTGCCGATGGTGGCCATATCGATCATCTCGAAATTGTGCCTGATTTCTGGAAAGGCATGATGGGCGATGACTGGCTGAACAACTCTTCTACCCAGATTGTTTTCGGAGAATACGTTGAAAACCAGCTGGAAAACGAAATCCAGGAGCGAATGGAGAAGGTCAAGGCAGAGGTCGAAGCCGCCGGTTTTGGCTATAGCGCATTCGTTGATCTTGGTAAGCCTACAGATTGCCTGGTAAAGCAGTCCTTGTCAGAAAATTATGATGTCATCATCATCGGCTCGCCAAGACCAAAAGGCGAGCAAGGTTACCGCTCGCGCATTCATGTAGATGAGTTGTCGCGCGCCATTAAAGCACCTTTGCTGATTGTACCGTTTCCTTTATGACAGAAATCCGTACCAAAGAAACACCGCCCATTGATTCAACTGATGCTGCCTGGGTGACCATCAGGTCTGATCTTCCTGCTGATAAGGTCTTTGCTATCCTGTCTGATGTGGAAGTATTGTTAAGAATCAACCCATACTACTATTTTGAAAGCCTGTCAGTCGCCGACAACAGCTACACCATGCAGCTGACCAATCACAGTAACCAGCAGAATACGCAGACCAGTTTCACTTGCACACACGGTGAAAACAGGCTGGAGCTGGTATACAGGGACTTTATCAAGAAGCGCACTGTGCTCGAGGTAAAAGCGGATAACACGGGTTGCGTCATCACATTGTCCGATGACTACAGCAACCTGTCTGAACCAGAGCGTGAAAAGCGCGTCGATGAAGTGGACAAGAGCCTCAATGCCTGGGGCGAAGCCATTCTCACCTATCTCTCCAGGATAAAACGCTGGTCCTGGCTGCCCGGCTGGCGCACCTACATGCGCAGGTTTTGGATCCCGATGAAGCCTTCCGCGCGGAGAATTGTCTGGATGCTGTACCTGGTTACGGTCGTTGAGTTTTTCTTCTTTTTATTTGTCATGCTCATTTACGTTTTAGAGCAAATGAAACCGGATATATTCTGACGCTCCAGCTTCGTTAAGAAACACGCCAGATTCGCCAAGCCCTCACGGCTTGCTTTTCTTCTGCTTGTCGACCAGCTGATAGAATGTCTCGTCAGGCTTGACCATACCCAGCTCGGAACGGGCGCGCTCCTCAATTGCCTGCAAGCCGTGCTTGAGATCGGCCACTTCAGCCTGCAGTGCCTGGTTTCGTTCCCTGAGGGTCCTGTTTTCCAGTTGCTGTCGCGCAATTTCATCGCGTAATTGCCAGACGCGCACGATACTGCCGCTTCCCAGCCACAAAGGGTACTGAAGCAGCAGCAGAACCGTCGCAAGGAACACGATAATCAGGCGATCACGACTCATCATGCCGCCATCATATCACCGGATTGGGTAATCCAGATATAAACTAGCCCAGCATCGGGAAAGCGGACAGGCCCGGGTAAACGGCCCGGTCGCCAAGGGCTTCCTCGATTCTCAGCAATTGATTGTACTTGGCCACACGATCAGAACGTGACAGGGAGCCGGTCTTGATCTGGCCGGTACCGGTAGCCACGGCGATATCGGCGATCGTCGTATCTTCTGTTTCGCCGGAACGGTGGGACACAACTGCGGTGTAACCGGCGTTCTTGGCCATGTTAATTGCAGCCAGGGTTTCGCTGAGCGTGCCGATCTGGTTCACCTTGATCAGAATGGAGTTGGCAATACCCTGATCGATACCCTGTTTGAAGATTTTGGTATTGGTGACAAATAAATCATCGCCGACCAACTGAACACGCTTGCCAAGTCTTTCGGTCAGGATGGACCAGCCTTTCCAGTCATTTTCACCCATGCCGTCTTCGATGGTAATGATCGGGTATTTTTCAACCCAGGCATCCAGCAGGTTGGTCATGTCACTGGCATCCAGCACCCTGTCTTCCGAAGTCAGGCGATACTGACCATCCTTGCAGAATTCCGAACTGGCGACATCAAGGCCAAGAAAAATATCCTTGCCAGGCTTGTAACCGGCATTCTCGATGCCGCGCAAGATCACTTGAATCGCCTCTTCATTGGAGCCCAGGTCCGGGGCAAAGCCGCCCTCGTCTCCCACGGCTGTGTTCAAACCTCGATCATGGAGAACGTTCTTCAGTGCGTGAAATACCTCCGCACCCCAACGCAACGCTTCGCGAAATGTCGGGGCGCCCGCCGGAACAATCATGAATTCCTGCAGGTCCACCGAATTGTCGGCATGGGCACCGCCATTAATGATGTTCATCATCGGAACCGGCATGCGGAAATCATCAGCGTTGCCCAGGTATTCGTACAATGCCTTGTTGCTGTCACGGGCGGCTGCTTGTGCAGACGCCAGCGATACCGCCAGCAGCGCATTGGCGCCCAACCGGCTCTTGGTATCCGTACCGTCCAACTCAATCATGGTGGTATCAATACCTTGCTGATCAGTGACATCCATACCTTTCAGGGCATCCGCAATTACACCGTTGACACTTTCAACGGCCTTGGTAACACCCTTTCCTAAATAGCGGGATTTGTCGCCATCGCGTAGCTCCACGGCTTCGCGCTCTCCGGTTGAGGCTCCGGACGGGACAGCCGCCCGGCCCATGACGCCGGAATCAAGGAAAATATCTGCTTCTACGGTGGGATTACCGCGCGAGTCGAGAATTTCTCGCGCCTTGATATTCACTATCTTGCTCATCGGATTTTAATCACTCTCTGCCGGTCTCACACCGGGGTCTTGTTGGTCTCTGGTTTCGGGCGCGGAGTGTACTACGAGTTGAGCAATATCTCATCAAGTGGACGCGATTTTACCAGGCTGTCGATGTCCTTGAGCATGGTCAATAAGGACTTCATACGGCCCAGCGGCCAGGCGTTGGGTCCGTCACTGAGCGCTTCGGCAGGATTGGGGTGAGTTTCCATGAAAATGCCGGCAACCCCCACCGCCACCGCCGCCCTGGCCAGAACCGGGACATGTTCCCGTTGACCGCCTGATGCTGTGCCCTGCCCCCCTGGCAGCTGCACCGAGTGCGTGGCATCGAAAACCACCGGACAGCCCGTCTGGCGCATGATCGCAAGCGAGCGCATGTCAGATACCAGGTTGTTGTAACCAAAGCTTGCGCCACGCTCACAGACCATAATACGGTCTTTTCCGCCGACCGCTGCAGCCTTGTCGACAACATTGGCCATATCACCTGGTGCCATAAACTGACCCTTCTTGATATTGACCGGCTTGCCGGCCGCCACTACCGCCTCGATGAAATCCGTCTGTCGACAGAGAAATGCCGGCGTCTGCAGCACGTCTACTGCCGCGGCTACCGCGTCCACCTGGGTAATATCATGCACATCGGTCAGCACCGGAACACCGATCTGTTTGCGCACATCAGCAAGAATTTCCAGACCCTCTTCCATGCCCGGACCCCGGAAGGATTTGCCCGAGCTCCGGTTTGCCTTGTCAAAGGAGGATTTGTAAATAAACGGAATGCCCAGCTCATCGGTGATCTGCTTTAGCTGTCCCGATGTATCCATGGCCATCTGCCGGGATTCGATGACGCATGGCCCGGCAATGAGGAATAACGGCCTGTCGAGACCGACTTCAAAATCACATAACTTCATTTAACTAGCCGCTGCCTGTTGTTTGCGATTACCGGCCTCGTGATGATCGCGAGCTGCCTGGATATAGCCGGTAAACAAGGGATGCCCGTCTCGTGGAGACGATGTAAATTCGGGATGGAACTGGACGCCCACGAACCAGGGATGTTCATTGACCTCAATTATCTCGACCAATGAGCCGTCTTCGGAAGTGCCGGCGACGACCAGCCCCGCCTGTTCAAGCTGATCACGATAATTGTTATTGAATTCGTATCGATGGCGATGGCGTTCGGTTATAACATTCTTGCCATACAGTTCACGACTGTGAGTACCCTCAATCAACTTGCACCGCTGGCCACCCAGTCGCATGGTTCCACCCAGGTCACTGTCTTCAGTGCGAACCTGGACACTGCCATCCTTGTCCTTCCATTCGGTAATCAGGCCGATAACCGGGTGCTGCGTCCTGGCATTGAGCTCGGTACTGTGCGCACCAACGAGGCCGGCGACATTTCTTGAATACTCAACCACGGCCAACTGCATGCCGAGACAAATACCCAGGTACGGAACCTGGTGCGTACGGGCGAAGTTTATCGCCGTGATTTTGCCCTCAACTCCGCGTTCACCAAATCCGCCTGGCACCAGGATGGCATCCACGTCATCCAGCTCGGCCGTGCCGGTTTTTTCGATCTGGCTGGAGTCAACATAGCGAATGTTGACGCGCGTATGGGTTTGCGCACCGGCATGAATCAGGGCCTCGGACAAGGACTTGTAGGATTCCGTCAGGTTGACGTACTTGCCGACCATGGCAACAGTGACCTCGCTGCTTGGGCTGGCCATATCGGCGACCACCTTGTCCCATTCGGCAAGGTTTGCCGGACCGACATTGAGCCTCAGTTTTTCGACAACAATATCATCCAGGTCCTGCTCGTGCAGCGCTCGAGGAATTTTGTAAATACTGTCCACATCAACCGCGGAAATAACCGCACGCGCGGGCACGTTGGTAAACAGCGCAATTTTGCGCCGCTCCGCCTCGGGCAGGGCCTGCTCGGCCCGGCACATCAGCACATCAGGCTGAATACCAATAGAGCGCAATTCTTTTACGGAATGCTGGGTCGGCTTGGTTTTGATTTCACCAGAGGCGGACAGGTACGGCACCAGGGTCAGGTGGATAAACACGGCATTGCTTGGGCCCATTTCGATACCCATCTGGCGGATGGCTTCGAGAAATGGCAGGGATTCAATGTCGCCAACCGTGCCACCAATCTCGACGATGGCAATATCCGCATCAGCGGCGCCAATCTGGACATTGCGCTTGATCTCATCGGTGACGTGCGGAATAACCTGCACAGTGCCACCAAGATATTCACCACGACGCTCCTTGCGGATGACGTTTTCGTAAATCTGGCCAGTAGTGAAGTTATTGTTGCGGGTCATGGTGGTGCGAACAAAACGTTCGTAGTGGCCCAGGTCGAGGTCGGTTTCGGCGCCATCGTCGGTAACAAAAACCTCGCCATGCTGAAACGGGCTCATGGTGCCGGGATCAACATTGATATAGGGGTCCAGCTTGAGCAGTGTAACCTTGAGGCCACGTGCTTCGAGCAAGGTCGCAAGGGAGGCAGCGGCAATACCCTTCCCGAGGGAGGACACTACGCCACCGGTAATAAAAATAAATTTGGTCATGGACCCGTCTCAGTAAGCCTGGATTGAATCAGGCGTGGGTTGAATCATCGTGACAATATCGTCTGGACGGGATGACAAAGTACCAGAAGCGACGGACTCAGACAACAAGGTTTACCCAATCCCCATTTTTATTGGTTTCGGTGATCTCAAATACCTTGCCGGGTTCACCCTGCCGACAACAAAACGGTTCAAACACGGCCACCCCGGGCACGGCAGCCAACTGTCCGTCAATAAATATCAATGGCAGACGGTTTTTCAACCAGGGCGGTACCGCCGCATCCTGAAGCACCTTTTTTAGCTGGTGGTGCAGTTGCCTTCCCGGCAACTGCACCCGCTCACCACCCCGGCGCTGCCTGAGCTCGATAGTTGCGCCGACCAGCAGCCGACTGGATATCCCTGCTGCGGCCGTTTCATGGAGCCGCAACCGGATAGCCAGATCGGGCAACTCAAGCTCCGGGGTGCTGTCAGGCCATGCCAGTTGCCAGTTACCAGGAATCACCGGGGCCGATCTCCTGACTGCCAGAATATCCCGATAGCACCAGACTTCAGCCTCACCCCAGCGTACGCTATGGGGCGTGGACTGGTGCAAAAGGGAAATAATCTCCGTCAGCTTGTGGCGCGAGGGCATGGGATACCCCCTTCGCCTCAACCACAACCGAACAGTCAATGCCTGTTCGCCGGGCGCCAATCTAGATAGCGCCGAAACAGAAAGCTCCCCATCGGCGGTCTGACACAGCGCCAGGTGCCCGGAAATGGATTGATCGAGCAATTCCCCGGTATCGCGCGCATCACCCGCCACCTGGGCCAAACGCCGCCCCACGCCTGGCCAACGGGCCTCCAGCATCGGCACTACCTGATGTCGAAGGTAGTTCCGGTCGAAACCGGAAAGACGATTGGTCTCATCTTCAATCCATGACAAATCCTCGGCCCGAGCATAGTCAAGTATTTGCCGGCGAGAAATATCAAGCAGTGGACGGATCAGTTGGCCGCGAGCAAACGGCCTTGTCGCCCGCATGGCCGCCCAGCCGTGAACGCCGCTGCCACGCATCAGTCGGAGCAAGACCGTTTCTGCCTGGTCATCTTGATGGTGTGCGGTCAGTAACAGCTTCTTGTCTGCGCTGATATGATCAGCAAGTGCCTTGTACCGGGCATGCCTGGCCCGCGCCTCGGTGTTGCCTGGCGAGCCTGCGAGTGAGATTTTTTCGACAACGAGGGCTATGCCAAGTGTTTCGCATACCTGCTGACAATGCGCTTGCCAGGCGTTGGCATTGGCACTGATAGCATGATTGACGTGGACAGCCGATACGTTGAATTCGGTCCTGGAAAGCAAGTGCAGCAGGACATGAGAATCGACGCCACCACTATAGGCAACCACGCACTGATGACGCCCGGGCGTCGCGCCCAGCCGAATCAGGGTGTCTTGCAGAGATTCCGGGTCGAGCGTGGAATCAGTTTTCCTCAAACCGGCCGGCCTTCATATAACGCTGGTAGCGCTGGTCCAGCAGGCTGTCTATCGGGATGGTATCAAGTTCGTTAAGCGTCGACACCAAGGCGGCCTTGACCTGCCCGGCCATGGTTTCCATGTCGCGATGCGCGCCGCCCAGCGGTTCCGAAATAATGGAATCCACCAGGCCCAGCTCCTTGAGCCTGTCGGCAGTAATACCCATGGCTTCTGCTGCTATCGGCGCCTTGTCCGCACTCTTCCAGAGTATCGAGGCACAGCCTTCAGGCGAAATCACCGAATACGTGGAATATCCCAGCATCATCAGGCGGTCACACACGCCTATGGCCAGTGCACCACCCGACCCGCCTTCGCCAATCACGACGCTGATGATGGGGGTCTTCAGGTCCGCCATGACGTACAAGTTGCGGGCAATAGCTTCTGACTGACCACGTTCTTCCGCACCTACACCCGGATAAGCACCTGGTGTATCGATAAAGGTAATTACTGGTAACTTGAAGCGCTCGGCAGTCTCCATCAGGCGCAACGCCTTACGGTAGCCTTCCGGGCGCGGCATACCAAAATTGCGCCGAACTTTCTCCCGGGTATCACGACCTTTTTGGTGGCCAATGACCATCACCGGCCGTCCTTCAAGCCTGGCAATACCACCCACCAGCGCCGGGTCATCAGCAAACCGGCGGTCGCCGTGCAGCTCTTCGAAATCAGTCATCATGAGCTCGACGTAATCCAGCGTATACGGGCGCTGGGGATGACGAGCAAGCTGGGATATCTGCCAAGGCGTCAGCGAACTGAAAATATTCTCGGTAAGCTTGCGGCTCTTTTCCTCAAGCTTGTGAATTTCTTCCTGGATATCAATACTGCCTTCCTTGTTGGCAGTGCGCAGCGCCTCGATCTTGGCATCAAGGTCAGCAATGGATTGTTCGAATTCGAGATAATTCTGGTTCATTCTGTTCGACCTTTCAGGCCCCTGACTACGTTTTGCGCGAGGATAACAGAAGAATCAAGCGCTTACAAAACCATCATTGCCCGTAAAAAACCTCAACACGCTCCTCTCCTGCCAGTTCATTCAAGCGCTCGAGTGCTCCATGGGTCAACCGGAAGCACCACTGTTCATCAAACACCAGGTCCGCTTCTGCCCGGTTATTGGTGTAATGAACGGTAACCGCACAACGACCATCCTCATGCGGCTGAATTATCTCTTTCAGTCGCGGCAACAGGTGATCATGGAACTGGCTGGCATCAAGACGCAGCGCCAGCTTGCGGGCAAATGCCTGTTGCGCCTGGTCAATGCCGTAGATTTCATTGGCGCGCATCTTGAAGCCGCCGGAGTATTCATCTACCGATGCCTCGCCCTTTACAACAAGCAGCGCATCCTTGACCAGCAGATCGCGGTATTGCTGAAACATGTCCGAGAATACAGCAAGCTCGATGCGACCGGTCTTGTCATCCAGCGTAATAAATGCCATGCGGTCACCGCGCTTGGTCTGCATGGTACGAATGCCGACGATCAAGCCGGCAACAATGATCGACTTCCT
The DNA here is from genome assembly GCA_029880545.1 of Gammaproteobacteria bacterium. Taxonomy (NCBI): domain Bacteria; kingdom Pseudomonadati; phylum Pseudomonadota; class Gammaproteobacteria; species Gammaproteobacteria bacterium. The sequence goes on from JAOUOD010000010.1 coordinate 52,181, forward strand.
GTCCTCGACATTGATGTTGGCAATACTGGAATCGGTAATTTTGTTAAGTGTCGGAATATAGCGGTTGATAGGATGCCCGGTAAGATACAAACCCAGTGTCAGCTTTTCCCCTTCGAGACGCTGATCCTCATCCCAGGCTGGCACCTGCGCATAAGGCGCCTTCTGTTGAACAGTTTCAGTGGCAAACATATCCATCAACCCGGCTTCCTGGTTATGACTATGCTGGCCGCCGGCCTGCAAGGCATCGTTGAGTGATGCCATGAGCACGGCCCGATCCTGGCCAAACTCGTCCAGTGCGCCGGCGCGAATGAGTGACTCCAGTGTGCGGCGATTGATCTTGCGAAGATCGACGCGCCGACACAGTTCAAACAAGTCGGTAAACTCACCGTTTCGGTCACGATCCTCGAGAATGGATTCAATCGCCGCCTGGCCAAGCCCCTTGATGGCACCAAGGCCGTAAAGAATGGTCTTGTCATCGATCGGGGTAAACTCGTAATGGCAATGGGCAATGGCCGGTGGCTTGATCTCAAGACCCATGTCACGACATTCGGCAATCATCGTGACCACCTTGTCGGTGTTGTCCATATCCGACGACAATACCGCAGCCATGAATGCCGCCGGGTAATGTGTTTTCAGCCACGCCGTCTGGTAGGCGATCAGCGCATAGGCGGCGGAATGGGAACGGTTAAAACCGTATCCGGCAAATTTTTCGATCAAGTCAAAGATGTCCGATGCCAGCTTGCCATCGACATTATTGGCTTCAGCGCCGGAAACAAATATATCGCGCTGCTTTGCCATCTCCTCGGGCTTTTTCTTGCCCATGGCGCGACGCAACAAGTCAGCGCCACCAAGTGTATAGCCGGACAACACCTGGGCAATCTGCATAACCTGTTCCTGGTACAGGATGATGCCGTAGGTAGGCTTGAGTATCGGTTCCAGTGATGGATGCGGATAGACCACCCTGGCGCGGCCATGTTTACGGTTGATGTAATCATCCACCATGCCCGACTGTAACGGCCCCGGGCGAAACAAGGCGACCAGGGCGATAATTTCCTCGAAGTTGTCCGGTTGCAATCGCTTGATCAGGTCTTTCATGCCGCGTGACTCAAGCTGGAACAAGGCCGTGGTCTTGCATTCCATGAGCAACTGGTAACTGGCCCTGTCATCTATAGGCAGTTGATCAATCACCAGTGGCGATTCACCGCTGCTGTGACGATTGCGGTTGATAATCTTGACTGCCTTGTCGATGATGGTGAGATTGCGCAGACCCAGGAAATCAAACTTCACAAGACCAATGATCTCAAGATCATCCTTGTCCAGTTGCGATACCAGTGCCTTGCCACCCTGTTCACAGTAGGTCGGCATGAAGTCGGTTAACGGCTTGGGTGCTATCACCACACCACCGGCGTGCTTGCCGGCATTGCGCGCCATGCCTTCCAGCGCCAGTGCGTTGTTGATCAGATCGGTAACATCTTCATCTTTCTCGTAACGCTCCTTGAGCTCGGGCTCCAGCTCGAGCGCCTTGGTCAGGGTCATGCCTACTTCAAACGGGACCAGCTTGGCCAGGCGATCAACAAAACCGTAGGGATGATCCATAACACGACCAACGTCACGCACAACCGCGCGCGCCGCCATGGTTCCATAGGTGATAATCTGCGACACCTTGTCCCGCCCGTAACGCTGGGCCACGTAATCAATAACGCGGTCACGCTTGTCCATGCAGAAGTCCACGTCAAAATCGGGCATGGACACACGCTCGGGATTCAGGAAGCGTTCGAACAGCAGGTCATACTTGATGGGATCAAGATCGGTAATGCGCAGCGCATAGGCCACCAGAGAACCCGCGCCTGATCCACGCCCCGGCCCCACCGGTACATCGTTATGCTTGGCCCACTGGATAAAGTCGGCAACGATCAGGAAGTAGCCCGGGAAGCCCATATCAATAATAACGTTCAGCTCCAGCTCCAGCCGATCGTAATATTCCTGGCGATCCAGTTTCTCGCCGCCCTGTTCCAGCTCAATATAGCGTTCTTCAAGACCGCTCAATGACTGTTCGCGCAAGACATCATTAATGGTCTTGCCTTCAGGCACCGGGTAATCCGGAAGATAATACGTACCGAATTCCAGCTCCAGGTTGCAACGCCGGGCGATGGCCACGGTATTTTCCAGTGCCTCGGGAATATCCGAGAACAGCTCGGCCATTTCTTCCGGCTTGCGCAGGTATTGCTGGCTGGTGTAGCGTCGCGGGCGCCGGTTATCCGCCAACACGCGGCCATCATGGATGCAGGTCCGCACTTCGTGATATTCAAAGTCTTCCTGCTTGAGAAAATGCACATGATTGGTGGCCACCACCGGCAATTGGTGTTGCTCGGCCAATGCCACCGCGGCATGCACATAATCTTCCTGGTGTGGTTGCCCGGTTCGCTGCAGTTCAATATAAAAGCGGCCCGGGAACAGGTTCATGTACTCGGCGACAAGCCTGGCGCACGCTTCCTGATTACCGGCCTGCACCGCCTGCCCCAGGTCACCCTCCTGTGCCCCGGACAATGCAATCAACCCGTCAGTCTGGCCTTGCAGCCAATCCTTTGAAATACACGGCCGGCCCGTATGCTGGCCCTCGGCATAGGCACGGGAAATCAGGCGATTGAGGTTGTGATAACCGTCGCGATCCTGGCACAGCAATACCAGCCGGAACGGCTTGTTGTGGTCATCCGGATTCTCGATCCAGACATCCGATCCCATGATCGGCTTGATCCCGGCACCACTGGCGGCACGGTAAAACTTCACAATGGCAAAGAAGTTGGCCAGGTCCGTCACCGCGACAGCCGGCATCCTGGCTTCCTTTGCCGCAGCAACCAGATCCTTGACCCGGATTATGCCGTCGACCAGGGAAAACTCGGTGTGAACATGGAGGTGTACAAATGTGCTCATGGTGCGTATTTCACACCATTCGACCGAGAAAACAAAATGGCAAGAAAATCAGCTGTGGCCTGACCGACCGTCATGGACGAGACATGCCCTGTAATCTCCAAAAATATCAGGCCCGTTTTGTATAAATACTGTCTCAGTTAGCGCTGATTGCATAATCCATACTCATAAATCACGCCTGTCCCGATAAATTGGTCGGGACAGGCGTTATGCCGGCCCTACGGGCACCACGGACTGCCGAACCAGGCAAAATGGGGCAGGAAATCGCTGGCGTAGACAGTAAACGTTCCACTAACGTGGCCTGACACCCAGAACCAGCTATTCTTGTAATAAGGCGTGACGTTGTCACAGCCATAGACTTGGCTCATGTGCTTGTCCCAGGAACATACTCCCAGGTAGCATACGTACTCCCACCAGCCTGCTTGCAAGTAAACCCAGTAGGTTGAGCCCCCAAACCCGGAAACGTCAAAGTCCTTGTAGCTTCCTACCGCATAAGGTGCTGTGTAGTCAGGATTAATGATCTGTGCATACCCGTTTGTATATTGAGTCGTCGTTATGGAATCCGCCGGTGTCAATTTTTCATAGGTATTTCCCGGTGTAGTCACCTGTGCTTCGGTCGCCGCAATTCGAACACGTATCAGCCTGTTCCACGTACCCCACAGGTTACCCGCGCCATCGGTTGTATCGTACAAGTCGTTGATGATCCGCAATGTTGCGCCTGGCGCGGTTACAGAGACTGACACCACGTTGCTCCAGCTGGAATAAACAGTATTATGCCTGGCGCGAATTCGATACCAATATGTTCCGGCTGATGCCAAATTATCACTGACTTGCGCAGATGGTGAGCGGTCGTTTGTCACAGTCCAGATAGTCGAAAAACCGCTGGTTGACGACGTTGACGATCGCTGTAACTCAAAACCATCCTGAGTACTGCTCAACAAACCACCGGCACCCCAGGAATACGTCCATGACAACGTAAAATCCGTGTTAGCCGGTGAACTGGAAGGTGCGCTCAACGATGGCGCTGACGCCGCAGTAGTAATCGATTTGGTGTTTGTATATACCGAATTACCAACCGCGTTATAGGCCGTGACGCGGAAATAGTAGGTCGTTGACGAGGTCAGACCGGTTGCGGAATAGCCGCTTATGTTAGCAGCTACGGTGCCAACCTGGGTAAATCCGGTTGCTGATGAAAGGCTGCGCTCAATCTTGAAGCCGGTTTCGTCCGAACTGTTATCCGTCCAAACGAGATCAGTCGAGTTGATATATACGGTGTTGGCTTTCAAATTGGTTGGTGCTGACGGAATTGTTGCAGCCGGCGCCTGTGTCGTGGCATTGGCAGTATTGGAGTATCCGGAATTGCCAACACCATTATAGGCTCTCACCCTGAAATAATAGGTCGTTGACGCTGTCAGGCCGGATGCGGAATAACTGCTGACGCCGGCACCGACTGTAGCGATTTCTGCAAATCCGGTAGTAGCGGACGTGCTTCGTTCAACCCGGAAGCCGGTTTCATTATTACTGTTATCCGACCAGGACAAGGCGATGGCGTTACTGGACGATGCCGTCGCAACCAATGTTGTCGGTGCAGTCGGTGCAGTGGCTGCCGGCGCCTGTGTCGTGGCATTGGCAGTATTGGAGTATCCGGAATTGCCAACACCATTATAGGCTCTCACCCTGAAATAATAGGTCGTTGACGCTGTCAGGCCGGATGCGGAATAACTGCTGACGCCGGCACCGACTGTAGCGATTTCTGCAAATCCGGTAGTAGCGGACGTGCTTCGTTCAACCCGGAAGCCGGTTTCATTATTACTGTTATCCGACCAGGACAAGGCGATGGCGTTACTGGACGATGCCGTCGCAACCAATGTTGTCGGTGCAGTCGGTGCAGTGGCTGCCGGCGCCTGTGTCGTGGCATTGGCAGTATTGGAGTATCCGGAATTGCCAACACCATTATAGGCTCTCACCCTGAAATAATAGGTCGTTGACGCTGTCAGGCCGGATGCGGAATAGTCTGTTACATCGGCAGCTACCGTTGCAATTTCCGTAAAACCGGTTGTGGCAGAAGTGCTTCGCTCAATTCTGAATCCTGATTCGTCTGTGCTGTTGTCTGCCCAGGTTAAATTAATTGCGCTACTGGAAGCTGAGGCTGCCGTTAACGCGGCAGGATCTGCTGGTACGGACGGCGTCGGCGCGGGTGCCGCACCACCACCTCCACCGCCTCCACCACTACAGGAGGAAAGGACGCCTGCAAAAACGAGAAAAAGAATTGCCCTCGAATACCTTGATATCACAACTGATAAACTAAGCATCGCCCACCTCCGACTGATTTTTGGGCACCCAAAGAACATTGGCCCCGGTTAGCATTTTGTTTTTCAATTTGTCGCGAGCTCAATCTTACCTGATAAGATATTGTTATTCCGTTTGGTTGTACCTTTAATTAATCACGATACGCTACAAGCCTGATCAGGCTCTCAGTCACGTTAGTGATGCCACTATGTTTGCCACGTATCTTCTTTTTTCACATATACGCTCCAAAAATATAGGGCCCACCTATCCTGCTACCCAACCAGGCGGGTGTGAACTGGTTCGGAAATAGCGTCAATCGCCATTCAATTCGGGCAGTTCCCGATTTGCCATAACGGATCAGGCCCATTCTCGAATTTCAATCGTCCTGATGGGTGGCTACAGGCCCGAAACTGGCCTGGAATCGTCGACACAAAGAAACGACATCTGATCAGCACACCCCATCCCTTTTCAATCGCTTATCCTATATACTCACGCGCAAAATATGATACAAAATTCGCCGGAAGCGACTGATGACACTTAATCGCTGCTCGGCAAGTACAATACATTTACCAAAAAAATGAGTAGCTCATAAGTTATGCTTGGCTTACTACAACAAGGAATCCGGATCCCCATCCTGCAATCTGGTCGCACCTGCATTATTATGCTTGGCATCAGTCTTGGCTATTTGACTGGGATCAATAATCTGGTCGAGGCTGCTGACCTAAAACCGCTGGAAGATCAAAAAACACCGGCAGCCCAGCAATCCGTGAATACCAATCCCGCGCCCAAAATCGAAAAACTGGGCGCACAAGCCCAAGGCAACCCCGGAAATAAACAAACCGGGGCTGTTGCCGGCACTAACCTGCCGTTGGCAGAAATGGCAAAAATCCGGGCGGAACAACAGGCACAGCAACGTGCCGCCAAATCCGCCACTCCCAACAATGCACGGAAACCGGCTCAAAAAAAGAAGTCATCCCCCGCCAGACCCGTTGAACCTGCGAAAGTTGTCAGCACCGGCGGCAACGAAATGCTCTTTAATTTCCAGGATGCTGATGTCAAGGCGGTGATCAAAACGATTTCACAAATTACTGGCAAGAATTTTATTCTCGATCCCCGGGTAAAAGGCAAAATCAGCATCATTTCCGCCAAACCCGTATCCAAGAAAGCCGCCTACCGGATATTTTTGTCCGCGCTCAGGGCGCAGGGTTTCACCATCTCAGAGCTGGATCAAAACACGGTGAAGATTATTCCGGTTGGCGAAGGCAAGCAGGACGCGGGTCGCTTCTATAGTCGCTGGCAAGGCGAGCAGATGGTCAGCCAGGTGGTCGTGGTGCAGCATGGCAACGCCACGGAACTGGTGCCGCTGTTGCGGCCGCTAATGGCGCCCACGAGCCAATTATCCGCCTACACGCCAGCGAACGCGCTGATTATCACTGACTATGCCAGCAACATTGGCACCCTGATGGATCTGCTGAAAGAAATTGATCAGCCCGTTAGCACCGACGTTACCATTATCCCCCTCGAGCACGCTTCGGCGCTCGATATGGCAGAACTGGTCAGCCAGCTCATGGCGCAACATTCTGGTGGTGGCGCACCTGGCATTCCCAAAGGCGCGGCAGCTGTTGGCTCTGTCGACGCCAGGACTTCGATCGTTCCTGACTTGCGAACAAACAGCTTACTCGTGCGCAGCGACAACCCAGGTAGTGTCGCCCAGATTCGAAAACTCATTGAACGACTCGATGTGCCTGCAAAAACCGAAGGCAACACACGGGTAATTTATTTAAAAAACGCAGAAGCCAAGAAACTTGCCGATATTCTGCGAGGCCTGCTGGAAGCTGGTGCCATTGCCGGCGCACCCTCGTCCGGCGGCCCACGGGGACGGCCGGGGACCGCTCAAGCAGCTCCAGCCGGCGCACCCAAATCCATGATCCAGGCGGACGAGGATACCAATTCTCTCATCATTAACGCCTCAGATGCGGTTTATAACAATCTCAGGGGTGTCATTGACAAACTTGATGCCCGCCGCGCCCAGGTGTTTGTGGAGGCCTTGATTGTTGAAATTTCTTCAAAGGATGCTATCGAGCTGGGTTTCCAATGGATGGGCGGTCGCCAGGCCGGCAACCAAGGCGGAGTTATCGGTGGAATGGCCAACTACGGCAACCCTTCTATTGCCGCCGCATCGGTTGACCCAACAGCCTTGGGCGCTTCCAACGGCTTGACACTCGCCTATCTTGGCCCTGAAATCATTCTGCCTGATGGCCGCATCATCCGGGGGCTTGGCGGGCTGGCGCGCGCACTGGAAACGGCGAACCAGGCCAATATTCTGTCTACACCGACACTACTGACCCTGGATAACGCGGAAGCCAAGATTGTCGTCGGCCAGAATGTCCCGTTCCTGACCGGCAGTTTTTCCAATACCGGTGCCGGCGGCGGTACAGGCGGTTCTGTCAATCCGTTCCAGACGATCGAGCGCAAGGACGTCGGTCTCACGCTCGAGATCAAGCCACAGATTACCGAGGGTGGCGGTGTAAAGATGGAAATCAAGTCCGAGGTATCGAGCGTCAACAGTGCCGCAACCGGCCTTGCCCAGGACCTGATCACCAATAAACGGACCCTGGAAACCACGGTTGTTATCGAAGATCGATCCACGGTCGTGCTGGGTGGTCTTATCGAAGATACCGCTGACGAAGGCTCGCAAGGCGTGCCCATACTCAGCCGTATACCGATTCTTGGCTGGCTGTTTAAATACCAGAAAAAGGAAAAAAACAAGACCAACCTGATGGTGTTCCTCAAACCCACCATCATACGTGACGCCAAGGGCAGCACGTCATATACGCAAAATCGTTACGACTATATTATGCGCCAGCAGGATGATATCGGGCTGCTCGGTGATGACCACGAGACGTTGAAATCATTTTCGCCGAAAAACAACCCGGAACCGAAAACTGAAGATGAGCGACTGTTTGAAAAATCGCAGGAAAGTGAGTATCTCGGTCCCCCGGAAGATGAGGGCTCGGCCAGCAGTGCGTCTGAAACTGGCAACGGCCGCGAAGATTCGTAGACTGACGCCATGTCATCTGCTGTGAATATCGCCAGCCTGGATACCCAACTCGCCCAAGAGTTGCCTTATCATTTTGCCAAGCGTCATGGCGTGATTAGTGCGCGCCGTACAGATTCTCATATCGAAGTGTGGGTTCGTCCAGGTGTAACCGCTACCGCTATCGCCGAATTGCAGCGATCGCTTTCTGCCGGCATTGCGTTGATAGAGCTGGGCAAGGAAGAATTTGAGCACGCATTGACACACGCTTACGAGCGCGGTGCCAGCCATGCTGAACAAATCGTCGGCAACCTGGACGAAAGCATGGACCTCAGTGACCTGGCCCAGAACCTGCCCCAGGCCGAAGACCTGCTGGAAAGTGAAGACGATGCACCTATCGTCCGACTCATTAATGCCCTGCTGTCCCAGGCGGTACGGGAAGGCGTATCTGACATACATATAGAACCATTTGAAACCCGGTCTGTAGTGCGCTTTCGACAGGACGGCATACTCCGGGATATTGTTGAACCTCAGCGTGCTGTACACGGCGTACTGGTTTCGCGCATCAAGATCATGGCGCAGATGGATATTGCTGAAAAACGCTTGCCACAGGATGGACGCATCACCCTGAGACTGGCTGGCAGACCCGTGGATGTACGTGTATCCACCCTGCCAACAGGTCACGGTGAGCGCGTGGTCTTGCGCTTACTGGACAAGCAAGCCGGCCGACTGGACCTTGCCCACCTGGGCATGGAAACCAATACCCGCGACCCGCTCATCGAGCTGATCAATCAGCCTCACGGAATCATTCTGGTTACCGGCCCAACAGGCTCGGGTAAAACCACCACCCTGTACGCAGCGCTGGCGGAATTGAATCACACCGAGCTCAATATAATGACCGTCGAAGATCCAATCGAATACGACCTCGATGGGATCGGTCAAACCCAGGTAAACTCCAAAATTGATATGAGCTTTGCCCGGGCACTGCGCTCTATTCTTCGCCAGGATCCTGACGTTGTCATGATTGGCGAAATTCGTGACCTGGAAACAGCTCAAATCGCTGTCCAGGCGAGCTTGACCGGCCACCTGGTGCTGGCCACCATCCATACCAACGACTCGGCCGGTGCCGTTACCCGCCTCGTCGACATGGGCGTGGAACCGTTCCTGGTTGCGTCCAGCCTGATTGGAGTGCTGGCCCAACGGCTCGTGCGCAAGCTATGCCCTGCCTGTCGTGAATCATACCAGCCGGATGATTCCGAGATTGCTCTTATCGGTAGTCATGCAGACACCCTTTATCGCCACAAAGGTTGCCCGGAATGCGGATTTACCGGCTACCAGGGGCGAACCGGTATCTACGAATTACTGGAAGTTGACCACGTCATGCGCGGCCTGATCCATGATGCCGAAGCCGAAGACCGGATTCGCGATCATGCACGAACAAAAGGGATGCATTCGCTCAAGGAAGACGGTATGCGCTGGGTTGTTCGAGGCGCAACCAGCCTTGAAGAAGTTTTACGGGTCGCGCGGTAACCCGCTATGGCTGCCTACGAATACCAGGCTCTCAACGCCCAGGGGCGCACCGTAAAAGGTGTACTGGAAGGCGATAACGAGCGCCAGGTACGCGGCGTGCTGCGGGACAAGGGATTAACCCCTCTCGCTGTCAATGCCATACGGGAAACTAGCCCGCGTAGTGGCGCATTCCAGTTCAGCTTCAGTCAACCGGGTATTTCCGGCAACGATCTCGCGCTCATTACCCGGCAATTTTCCACCCTGGTTCACGCCGGACTTACAATAGAAGACTGCCTGAATGCCCTGATCGAACAAACCGAGTCCCGTCGCGTGAGCAATGTCCTCGCCGGCGTGCGCGGTCATGTCCTGGAAGGCCAGTCACTTGCCCGGGCCATGGCCCAGTTTCCCAATGCCTTCCCTGATATTTACCGCAGCATGATTGAGGCCGGCGAACAATCCGGACAGCTGGCACAGATACTGGAACGACTTGCAGATTACATGGAAAATCGTCAGGCGTTACAGAACAAGGTTGTCCAGGCATTCATCTACCCTGCCTTGGTGACCATGCTGGCAATCGCCATGGTCAGCCTGCTAATGGTGTACGTCGTGCCCAAGGTAACCCGCGTATTCGAAAATACCGGCCAGGAATTGCCCGCGTTGACCAAGGCGCTGTTATGGACCAGTGACACGGTTCGCGCCGGTGGCATGCTCTGGCCAGTGGCGATAATCGCGATTGTTTTCGCCGTTCGCTACGCACTCAGGCAACCTCATATTCGCCATGCCTGGCACCATTTATTGCTTCGCATGCCCGTAACCGGCAGGGTTACCCGTGGCGTTAACGCCGCACGCATGGCCAATGCGTTAGGCATATTGGTCGCCAGCGGCATTCCGCTTCTCAGCGCCATGCGTTATGGCGTGGACCTGATCAACAATATTCCGATGCGCACAGCCATGGAGCATGCCCTGCACCAGGTTCGCGAGGGCGGATCATTCTCGCGGGCACTTGGAAAAAGTCGACTGTTTCCGCCGCTGATTGTTCACCTGATTGGCAGTGGCGAAGCTACCGGCAAACTCGATACCATGCTGGTTCGGGCGGCTGAGGCCCAGGAGCGGGAACTGGAAAACTGGGTTAAGACCTTTACCGCCATTTTGGAGCCACTTCTCATTATTGGCATGGGTGTAATGGTATTATTGATTGTATTGGCAATCATGATGCCAATATTTGAAATGAATCAACTCGTAAAATAGTTTATTGGATACCGGTGAAGTTATGGAATTGAATTCTGACAAGTTTCGCAACAACCAGTCTTTCGGCGCCGCGCGTCAAAGCGGTTTTTCCCTGATTGAAATTATGGTGGTCGTGGTCATTCTCGGCATCCTGTCGAGCTATGTTGTACTCAACATCATGGACAAGCCTGACCAGGCTCGCCAAATAGCAGCCAAGAATGATATCAGCACCATCATGAGCGCGCTCAAGCTCTACAAGCTCGATAACAGCACCTATCCCAGCACCGAGCAGGGCCTGATGGCGCTGGTTCAGCGGCCTTCTGCCGGCCGCGTTCCCAACAACTGGAAAAAAGGTGGTTACCTGGAGAAACTTCCCAAGGATCCCTGGGGTGGTGAATACCAATACCTGAGCCCTGGAGTTCGAGGTACCGATTTCGACCTGTTCAGCTATGGCGCCGACGGTCAGCCAGGCGGTGAGGATTGGGATCGTGATATTGGTAACTGGAACCTGGATGAAATCTGATCCTTCTGCACAGCGGATCAACCCCATCACCGCCCGGCAATCGGGCGGTTTTACATTAATCGAGTTAATGGTCACGGTAACCCTGGTGGCCATTATTGCCGGCATGGTAGTCCTGAGCATAGGCGATGATCCCAAACGCGCCGCCAGCGACGAGAGTCAGCGTTTGCAGGCCCTGCTGTCACAGCTGCGCGAAGAAGCTGTACTGCAGGGAAAGGTGTATTTTTTCCGCGCAGAGCTGGATAAATACGCATTCCTGTTTCCCGACAAAAAAGGCAAACTGGCACCCATTGAAGACGAGTTATTCAGGCCACGCCAGTTTTCAGAAGGTGTCGCGGTGATAGACAGCGAAGTGGACGGCAAGGCAACCCACCAGGACCCGGTTATTATCATCTACCCTACCGGGGACCTGAGTCCATTTCGGATGATCATCGGCAATAGCGGTGCTCACTGGCAGCTGAGCAGCGACATCAACGGTGAGATTCAACGGGAACCGGCAGAGATCAAGGATAACTGACAAGACCATGATATTTCCCGGGCACCAACAACGCGGATTCACACTGATTGAAATCCTGGTTGCACTTGCGGTCGTCGCCATCTCGTTTGCCGGAATTGTTGGCGTAATTGGCCAGGCCGCGGAAACTACTGGCAGCCTTCGCGATCGCAATCTCGCCTTGTGGCTGGCACAAAACCGCCTTGCTATTCATCAGCTGGAGAAAAGCTGGCCCGGTATCGGCACTCGTACCGGCAACGACGAATTTGCTGCGAGGGAATGGCAGTGGGAAGAACAGGTTCAATCAAGCGTCCATGACGATATTCGCCGGATCGAGATTCGCATTCGACAAAAAGATGATGATCACATTCTCGCAGTACTGATCGGTGTACTGAGAAAACCGCCAACATGAAATTCCCGATATCTCATTCCGGGTTTACGCTACTTGAGCTGCTGGCAGCAATGGCGATTTTCGCCATCATGTCGGTAATGACCTTCTCCGGTCTCAGCTTTGTCCTGGATGCCCGCGATCATCTCGAGGCAGAACGCAAGAGCCAACAAGGACTGGCACTTGCTTTTCTTCGTATGGAGGAAGACATCAGTCAGTGCAGGGATCGCGATATTCGCCTGGCTGACGGTTCCACCGGCCCGGCACTGGAAGGCAGAGAGGCTGATACACGCGCACTAGGCGCTCCGGTTTTTGAATGTACACGCGGGGGTATGTCAATTATCGGCAGTAGCCCGGTTTCCGATCTTCAGCGAATAGGTTACCGACTGGATGACGAGCAAAGACTGTTCCGTTTGGCATGGCCGGTCCTTGATCGTGCGCCGCAGACCGAACCCCGGTCACAGCAAATTCTTGCCAACGTCGAGAACTTCGCGGTTCGCTACCATGACGGGGCCAAGTGGCACCAGACCTGGCCATTGCCCCAGCAACTCGGTCAACAACAATTACCACCGAGTCTACCCAAGGGTGTTGAAATCATTATTCAACAAAGCGGGCAAGCAGAAATAAACAGGGTGCTGCGAATCAATGACTAGACCAGCCACCAATATGCCGTTGCGCAGACAGCGCGGTGTAGCCCTGGTCACCGCTATTTTCGTGGTGACGGTTGTTGCTACTGCAACCGCCTATATCAGCTTTAGCCAGCAAATCAACTTGCGCCAATTCGAGAATCGGGCAGCACAGGCCCAGTCTGAAGCAGTTCGCCAGGGTGCCATAGAGGGCGCGATCACCATGATGTTGATCGATGCCCAGAACAGCAGCAACGACCACCTTGATGAATTATGGGCAAAGACGCCACTTGCCGGGGATGTTGGCGAGGGCCAGTTTTTTGCCATCGTCACCGATGCCCAGGGCAAGTTCAATCTCAATAATCTGCTCAAGCCGGACGGCACGCCTAGCACCCCCGATATCGCGGTTTTTCGTCGAATTCTGGAAGCCCAGGATATCCGCCCGGACCTTGTCGATTCCGTGCTTGATTGGCTGGACAAGGACTCCCAAAGGCGTGCTTCCGGGGCTGAAGATGTCGACTATCTCTCGCTCACTACGCCCTACCGCACAGCCGCCAGAAATTTCGAGAGCATTGACGAACTCAGACTGGTGGCCGGTTTCGTGCCGAAATATGTCAATCTAATACGCGACTACCTCAGTGCATTACCCGGCAGAACCACCATCAATATCAATACTGCTCCCGATGCCGTATTCAAAGCCCTGTTTCAGCCAACTGCGGATCCTGCGGTTGTAGAGCAGATTCTGAAGGATCGGCAACAGAAGCCATTCACCCAGAAAACCGACCTGGCCGGCAGATTTCACGGAACCCCGGGGCTGCCGGATGTCGAATATGATGTGAAGTCAGACTATTTTAATGTTAACGTTAGCACCCAGTTTGGTCGCCTGGATCGATCATTTGAAGCGCTCATTCACCGGGAAAGCAAGACCCTGGGCCAACTGGTCTGGAGCAGCAACCGGGTATTGTTGATTGGCACGGAAGAACGTGAACAGTAGTTTATTCATTTCTATAAAGCAAAAGATCGCGGCGCTGCAGACCAGGAAAGCCAAGGCCGAGTCCTGGCAGTCTGCCCCGGTCACGCTTGAAATTTTCCTTCCGCAAAGCTGGAGCAAAAACACATCAACAGGTCTGGCAGAGGGATCAACTTCAGCAACTATTGCCGAGCCGATAGCCTGGTGCTTGCGCAAGAATAACCTGGTCGTTGAACAAGGCAACGTTGACACACTTGGCAAGCTCAAGGAGCAAGCCAGGGGGGCAAACATTATCGCCTGGGCTCCGGCCAATGCCGTGTTGCTTACCAGCCTGCAGATGCCCACGACCAGAAGAAAACGAATTGAACAGGCACTGCCCTACGCGATGGAAGACATCATACTGGGTGACCCGTCGAACCAGCATTTTGTCTATTCGCCCGGCACTGACTCCGGATTATCCATTGCTGTCGTCAACAAGGTCCTGATCGGCGAATGGAAGCAGGTATTCGAGCAGGCCGGGTTATATGTGCGCGCTGTGTTGCCCTTACCGCTTGGGCTGCCCTATGGTGACTCTTCCGCCGTCCTTGCCAAAGACGCCGACTGCTGCTGCCTGCGAACAAGCGAGTCAAAAGGATTATCAGTTCCCTGTTCTGACAACAACACCCTGCTAACTTCCCTGAAGTCGGCGTTATCGTCAACGGAGTCACCGATTACCCGCCTGAACGTCTACAACTTTGACGAAACAACGGAATGGGAAAACTGGCATTCTGCGCTGGACCTTGAAATTCGAAGTGGCAACCAGCCATTGGTTAACCTGCTGCATCCACGCCATTGCAGCCTTAACCTGCTCCAGGGTCAATACAGTATCCAGCCTGCAGAGACCACGACTCCGCTTTACCGGCTACGCAGTGCGGCGGTAATGGCCGGCATTGCCATAGCTGCATTATTTGTCTTGCAGGCTGGTGATGCCTATCGACTGAAACAGGAGAGCAACCGGATTCAGCAGGAAATGCTATCCCTGTTTCGTACAACTTTCCCGGACGCGAAGGTTATTGTCGACCCGGTACTGCAGATGCAGCAAAAATTCAACGAACTCCGCGGTGGCGGTGGCGATGCGTTTCTCGGTCTGCTTATGAAGGTCACCCCTGTTTTGACCGGGGGCGATCATGTAACAATCAGCTCGATCAGTTATGGCGGAGCAGACCTGACAATCAACCTGACCGTAAAGGATTACGCCGCACTTGATACACTCAAACAAAGGGCCAATGCTGCCAGCATCAAGCTCGAAGTATTGTCAGCCAATCGCGTTGAAAACAAGGTAAGCGGCAGAATCAAGCTAAGCCATGGTTAAACCAAATGACTGACTCCATTGCACAAATCAAGCAGAAATGGCGCGGCCTGCAACCACGCGAACGAACCATAATCCTGGTCGGATCTGTGATTCTCGCCGTCTTTTTTGTCTATGCCGGGGTATGGATTCCAGTCGCCGGAAAAATCCAGGCACTCAGTACCACGCTGCCTAAAAAACAGGCACAACTGGCTCTCATGCAAACACAGGCAAGAACAATCAAGCTCGCCACCAGCAACTCGGGAGCGAAGCCGGAAGGTACGGTAATGGCCCGCATTGAAGCAATCAGTCGCCAGAGAAACCTGGCATCCCTGATCGACACCATGGAACCACAAGGCAATGACGGCGTACGGCTGGTTATCAGCAGCATCAGCTTCGACCAGCTCATTGACCTGATTGATGCAGCCAACAGACAATCACTGATGACCAGCAGTGCTTCCCTGGATGCCACAGAAAACATCGGCACAGTCAGCGCGCGCATGGTATTCAAAGAGCAATAAAGCTGCAGATGAAATTTTCAATTCCGAAAAATCGCGGCGCCATAAACAAACCTGTCCGTAATCTTGTTGCCACCGGACTGTTGTTCTATGTTGTATTTATCATTATATACGCCCCGGCGTCCCTGCTGGCCTGGGCTATGGAAAAGGCTGGCATCAGTTCATTCATTCTGCAACAACCCAACGGAACCGTTTGGCATGGACACGGTTTGATAGCCACACCTGCCGGAAGCAACCAGGCTGCCGTCATCACCAGGGTCGAATGGCGAATTCGTCCATTTCACCTGCTGCTCGGCAAACTGAAAACATCCCTGACTTTCAGCGACGAGGCGTTGATGGGAAAGGCGACAGTCAGCATAACGCCAGGTACGCTGCTGATTGACAAATTAAAACTGGCGGCCCCGGCTTCAACCGTCGGCCTGATTTACGCACCCGCTTCACTCTTATCACTTTCAGGCAATATTACTGTTACCGCAAACACCTTCAGCTTGTCCCGAAAACAATTCCTGGGCACAGCAACGCTCACCTGGCGAGATGCCGGCAGCGCACTGACCCCGGTTAACCCGCTTGGCAATTTCGAATTCGGTGCGACAAGTGACAAAACCGGAAACAAGGCGAGTATTAGAGGAAAGAATCTAGATGGGCCACTGGTATTTAGTATAAACGGCAACTGGGATATAGGCGGCTCGCAGATGCTGAACCTGAACGGCTTTATTCAGCCCGGGGAAAGAAAACAGGAGCTTGAGCCGTTGCTGCGAATGATTGGCAACGACAACGGTGGCGGAAGACGCAATATTAACCTGAACATGCCAATGAAACTCGCCAGATAGACAGCAGCACAATGGCCTGATACTGTTAAATTTAAAAAAGCATAACCAGTTCCATGTAAATCAAGAAAACCTGGAAAATAAACTTGACGTACGCCTGGTCTCAAAATCAGGGCTCAACTGTTGGCAATACTCATCGGATCAGGCAACCACACGAATCCGGGCCAGCAGTTAACAGAAGTCAACCGGGCCGCAAGGAGACCCTTTTTGTATTTAGATCATCTGGAAGGACTCGATACCATGAAAACATGCAGTAAGGTATTATTAATCATAAGCGTTGGCATATTCCTGGCTTCATGCAACAGGGGTAGCAGCAGTTCCTCACCACTGCCGAGAACCGATGTAACCGTATCCTGGGACGCCAACCGAGAAACCGCCGTGAACAGCCCCGGTGGTGGCTACAAGGTATACTCCAGCACGATCTCCGGGTTTAACATTTCAGATTCAGGTGTTTCGGTTGTTGATGCTCCCTATGTCTCCGGCGCGCTTGCGCCCACCAGTGCATCCGTACCCCTGGTCAAAGGCGCAACCAACTACATTCGTATAGCCGCCTACTCGGCGCTTAATCCACCGGGCAGCAGCGACGGCAGTCAAAGCTTGGCGTCAAACCAAATCAGCATTGCCGTACCATAAGCGCCACAGGGAGACAGATTATGATCACTCAAGTTTCATTAAGTAATTCTTTTCGCAATAAGAAGATTCTCACCAGCCTGGTTGCGACACTGGTTTTTACCGGCAATGCCATGGCGGCAACAGACTTGTCATCCTATGGGTCGGCTGAATTTGTTGCCAACGAGGTGCTCGTCAAATATCAACCGACGATCGCGGAAAATATGCAGCCTGCAGTACTGACCGGTATGAATGTGCTTTCCAGCAAAGCTGTCGGCACTTCCGGGTATCATCTTGTCAAGTTGTCCGGCCTGACAACCGCACAGGCTATCAGCACATTGACGGGCCGCGAAGGTGTCGCTGCGGTACAGCCTAATTTTATATACCACGCCAACCTGGCACCGGCAGACAGCCAGTACGGACAACTTTGGGGACTCAAAAACGTTTCCCAGTCCGTCTCAAGTGGCAGCTATTCAACCAATAATCCGGGCATTGCCGGTAACGACATGGACGCCGAACTGGCATGGAACCATATTACCGACTGCGCCAACACCACGGTAGCGGTACTGGATACCGGTGTGCAGTACAAACATGAAGACCTGGCCGCCAACATGTGGAATGGCGCCGGGGCCGGATTCCCCAATCACGGTTACGATTTCATCGACAATGACCCTGATCCCATGGATACCCACGGTCACGGCACCCATGTCGCCGGCACTATCGGTGCACAAGGCAATAACAACAAAGGCACTACCGGTGTTTGCTGGCAGGCCAGTATTATGGCCGTGCGTGTACTGGGAACAAGTGGCTCCGGATCAACAGCCGGGATTGTTCAGGGCGTGAATTTTGCGACTGCAAACGGCGCCAAGGTGATTAATATGAGCCTGGGTGGCAGCAATTTTGATACCGCCTTCGATACCGCTATTGCCAATGCCGGTGCTGCAGGGGTAGCGGTCATTGTCGCTGCAGGCAATGCCGGCTCGGATAATGATGTCTCGCCCGCCTATCCGTGCAATTATGACCAACCTAGCCTGCTCTGTGTGGCTGCGCTGGACCAGGCCTATGAACTGGCGAGCTTTTCCAACTACGGTGCGACCACGGTGGATGTCGGCGCACCAGGCACCAACATTCGTAGCAGCTGGAATTCCACGCCAGTCGTCTCGCTCGATAATTTCGGCGCCTGGACCAAAACGGGTGCATGGACGGCCGTACCCGCCACCAACAGTTGCATCTGGAATGGAGATACGTCCGATCCGGTGTTCTATGATATCCTGGTCAACCCGTCAAACTGGTGTAGCAGTGGTTTTTATGCTCAATCTGCCAACGATGTTGCTTACAGGCAATACACGCTCCCGGGAACACAGGATTTTGTTGTCGCCACGCACTACATGAGCTGGGATATCGCAGCGGGCGACAATGTCTCCATTAACTACAGCATTTCTGGTAACCCGTTTACCGCCGGCACTAACCTTGTTTTCGGATCCGGAACGTCCGCCGGTAATATATCCAGCTTCGGACACGAGTTAACTGGCTGTGCCGGCACACTCACGTGTTCGTTTGGTATCCGGCTATCTGGAAACGGTGATGCCGCCGTTGGCGAGGGACTGATGGCCACATACTTCAAGCTGAATATTGGCAGCACAATTGCCTACAACACCATCAATGGTACTTCCATGGCAACTCCGCACGTGGCCGGCCTTGCTGCCATGCTGTTTGCATTTAACCCGGATTACACTTATGCCGATGTACTACAGGCTATCAAGAGTGGTGGTGAAGCAGTAGCGGCACTGGCTGGCCTGACTACTTCCGGCAATGCAGTCAATGCCATGGGCGCCCTGGCTCACATTCAGGCTCCGACCAATGTGACAGCAGCGATCCCGTGATGCCCAGCGACAGGAATCTTGTATTGACCTGTTGCTTCTTCCTGGCAGCCTGCAGCCAACCGCAGGCTGCCAATGAAACCGGTCACATCGACAGCATGCGTATTGATTCCGCCAAGGGTGCAGCCCAAACCGTTCGGCCGGGGGAATACCTGTTGGCAGTATCGGGTACGATAGAGCAATCACAACTGTTTGGCTTGCTTGCCGAGTTTGAGCCGTTGTCGCTTTCACGAGCGGGAAGTTACTATCTTCTGAGAATCGCCCGGGATCCAGGGCTCTCCGCCATTCGGTTTCAGTGTTCGAAGCTTCCGGGCTTCGTATCGGTTCAGCCCAATTTTTCCTACCGACTCCCGACCCTGCGCTAAAGCCACTCGCACAACCTACATCAATAACCGGGCAACCGGCGCATAACTCTTTCGATGTTCAGCAATGACGCCATAGGTATTCAAGGCGTGGATATGCTCTTTCGTGGGATAACCCTTGTGCCTGGCAAAACCATATTGCGGAAAGATTTTGTCCAGCTGTTCCATTTCCCGGTCCCGGGCAACCTTCGCCAGGATTGACGCGGCTGAAATACACGCCACCCTCTGGTCACCCTTGATAATGGCAACCTCTTCACATGGCCCGCCAGGAACCCTGTTGCCATCAATCAGTGCAACTCCGGCTGCCGGTACCAGGCCTTCTACAGCTTTTCTCATAGCCAGGAATGTTGCCTGGAGAATATTGATCTCATCGATGGTAGCGGCGTCAACCGGGTGAACAGCCCACGCCAGCGCACGGTTTTTTATTTCCAGCTCAAGTGATGAGCGCTTACCGGGTGTTAGTTGCTTGGAATCATTCAGTCCATCGATCGGTTTTCCGGGATCAAGTATGACGGCAGCAGCAAATACTGAACCAGCCAGTGGACCGCGCCCTGCCTCGTCAATGCCGGCTACGAGCCGACCTTCAAGCAGCGGTGAAGGTATCTCTTGCCCGGGCCTGATTACGCGGGTCATTGCTTTTCATCCCGTGATAACCGAACCTCGCTTAACACAGCTTCAGCCGCGAGCTTGCCCGATTCACAACGCAACTGGGTGTAGATACCAGACAGTTCCCGGGTTACATGCTGTCGCCGAGCACTGTCTTCCAGAAAGCGGCATACCGATGACGACAGGTTATCAGCTGTCGCTTTCTCCTGTATAAACTCCGGGACCAGTTCATGTCCCGCCAGGTTATTGGGCATGGAAAAGAGTTTTACATGGGCAAAACGTTTGATCAGCCACGCACTCAACGGGTTCATGCGATAGGTAACAACCATCGGTGTGCGCATCAGCGCTGCTTCCAGCGCCGCCGTGCCCGATGCCAGCAGCGCGACATCAGCAGCGGCAAGCACCTCCCTCGATCGGCCGTCGAAATAAACTATTGGCAACGATTGCTGCTCCCGTTTTCCAATAGCATCCAAGAAGGCCTGCCGAAGTTGTGGCTTGGCGAATGGCAGCGCGAATACCGCATCCGGATAACGTGCATGTATCCGAACCACCGAATCCACGAATAGTTCGGCATGACGTGACAACTCCGAACCCCGGCTTCCCGGCAACAGCGCTATAACATCTTTGTCGATCGGTAATGCCAGCGCCTTTCTTGCACCCGTCTTGTCTATTACTTCCGGTGTTTCGTTGGCGGCAGGATGTCCAACAAAAGTAGCACGCATGTGCTGCTTCTCATAAAACTTCATCTCGAATGGAAATACCACAAGCATGTGATCCACTGCCTGACGAATTTTTTTTATACGGTAACCACGCCACGCCCAAACGGTTGGGCTAACGTAGTGCAATGTCGGTATACCCGCTTTCTTCAGCTTGAGCTCGAGATCCGTATTAAAATCCGGCGCATCAATACCAACAAAAGCATCAGGCGGATCCGAGATAAGCTGGTCTCGTAATGTTTTCCTGATTTTAAGCAGTTCGCCGAGGCGACCCAGCACCTCCACCAGCCCCATTACCGCCAGTCTCTCCATGTCATAGAGCGACCTGAAACCCTGCTCAATCATCCTGGGTCCGCCGATACCGTAAATCTCGATGTCCGGATGGTGAAGCTTCAGTGCCTTGATCAGGTCAGCACCAAGCAAATCGCCGGAGACTTCTCCGGCGACCATGGCTATTCGTAGCGGCTTCCTCGCTGTCACCTATCGAATGATTCCACGCTCGGTTTTCTTGATGAACTCGACGAAATGCCCGACATCAGGATACTTGTCCGCAAGATCTGCAAGCTCGCCAAGCGCCTTGTCCTGGGTTAATCCTGATCGGTACAGCGTTTTGTACGCTGTCTTGAGAGCCTTGATATCATCTTCGGTGAATCCACGGCGCTTGAGGCCCCGGGTATTCAGTCCAAATGGCTGGGCAGTATTTCCGGAGACCATCAGGTATGGCGGAATATCCTTGAAACTGATAGTCGCAATACCCGTCATGACATGGGAGCCAACACGACAGAACTGATGTATCCCGGTAAAACCGCCCAGTATCGCGTAGTCTTCCACCTCGACATGACCGGCCAGGCTGGCGTTATTGGCAAAAGTAACGTTATTGCCAATAACGCAGTCATGAGCAACATGCACGTATGCCATCAGGAAATTATTGTTCCCGATAACTGTCTTGTTTGTACCCTGATCACTGCCCCGGTTAATGGTGCAGAATTCCCTGAACGTATTGCCATCACCTATGGACAGCGTACTGACACGGGTTTGTTTGGCGGTATGCTGGGTATCACCGCCGATGGAACAGAACTGGTATATCTTGTTGTTGCAGCCGATGGTTGTAGGTCCGACAATCGATGCATGCGCACCAATCCAGGTGCCAGATCCGATCACAACGTCGTCGCCTATTACCGCATAAGGCCCGACCTCAACATCTTCAGCGACATTGGCGCTATCGGCTACTATTGCCGTTGGGTGAATGCGACTCATAAAGAAACTGTCTTTACTCTTCCTTATAGGTACACATAAGTTCAGCAGTACAGCACACCTCGCCGTCTACTGACGCTGTTGCCTCAAACTTCCAGATGTTCCTGAGCTTTCTGGACAATACCGTCTTGATAATCAACTGGTCACCCGGGACTACCGGGCGCTTGAATCTTGCCTTGTCTATGCCGACAAAGTAATAGACACCACCCTCGCCGAACGACTGGTTCAAGGTAAGCGAACTCAGGATACCGCCTGCCTGGGCCATGGCTTCAAGAATCAGGACACCGGGCATAACCGGTGCAACCGGGAAATGACCTTCAAAAAAAGGTTCATTTGCGGTAACATTTTTCAGCGCAGTCAGTTCCTTGTCCAGTTCATAATCGAGGACCCGGTCAATCAGCAAAAATGGATAACGATGAGGCAAAAGCTCCTTAATCTTGTTTACGTCCAGGGTCTTCAAAGCTACGCTTCTCCTTCCAAAGTATTCATTCTTTGCTCTAATGCAGTAATTTTTCCTGCGAATTGATCAAGCCGGTTCAGGTTTGCCAGGGTCTTTTGCCACTTGGCAAGCTCTTGCACTCTGATGCTTGAGGAATACATGCCAGGCTTTGTGATGGATTTTGACACCAGCGAACACGCCCCAATTGTAACGCCATCGACAACAGAAAGATGGCCTAGAATCCCTGCCTGTCCACCAATTGCACAATTGGCGCCGATTGTGGCACTTCCGGCAATTCCGACGCACCCGGCAATCATCGTATCTTCGCCGATTGTGACGTTATGCGCAATCTGGACCTGGTTATCGATTTTTACACGGTTGCCAATGATCGTATCGTCCAGTGCACCCCGGTCAATCGTCGTGTTGGCGCCGATTTCGACTTCATCTCCCAGTCGTACAACGCCAATCTGGGGCACCTTGACCCAGGATTTGCCGTTCCGGGCATAACCAAAGCCGTCGGCCCCTATCACCGCACCGGCATGAATAATGCAGTTTCTGCCCAAATGACAGCCATCCAGAACGACAACGCCGGGTTCAAGACGGGTCCCGGCACCAATCCTAACGTTATCGCCTATGGTTACATTGGCGCCAATCCAGACATCGTCGCCGACCATGGTAAATTCGCCGACGCAACTGTTTGGGCCGACGGTTACGGCCTCGCCCAGGCTCGCGGTTTCCGCTATCACCGCGCTCTCATGAATGGTTTTCAGGGGCGCGGATCGGGGATACAAAACCTCCAGCGCACGAGCGAAAGCCACATGGGGGTTGTCACAAATCAGCTTGTTGCCCACTACCCCGCTGGCGTGCTCAGGTGACACCAGCACCGCCCCTGCACTGCATTCGCCAAGCAGGCCCAGGTATTTCTCGGAGGTGATAAAAACGATGTCTCCCGGTCCGGCGCTGACCAGCGAAGCCCCGCCACGAACCTGCAGGGCACCATCACCGACGACGGTGCAACCCAGTATTGAGGCCAGCTCGGATAGAGTAATCACTGCAGCAATCCTCTATCGCCCGGTTTCGCGCTTCAGCCGGTCAAGCACTTTTTCGGTAATGTCTACCCGCTTGCTGGCGTATAGAGTGCCTTCGTGGACTATGAGATCGTATTTTTCCTGCCGGGCAATCTCTTCAATTACTCTGGAGACCATTTTTTGCAGTGACGCCAGTTCTTCATTGCGTCGCAGATTGTAATCTTCCCGGAACTCCTGGGTAATCCGGCGAAGGTCGCGCTTCATCTTGAGGATATCGCGCTCTACCGACCGCCTTTCTGCCGATTTCAGCACCAGGGCATCCTTTTCCAGCTTGTCCTCAGACTCCTTGATCTGGTTTTGCAGGTCAACAATACTTTTGTCGCGGGGGCTGAATTCCGCTTCCAGCTTCTTCAGGGCCGCTTCGGCCTGGGGGGCGCGCTCAATGACCTTCACAAAATTGACATAGGCGAGCTTGAGGTTCTGCTGTTCGGCAAGCCCAGCCGGGCTCAGTACCGTTGCCAGGAAGCCCAGCAATAGTGCGATGATCGAAAGCTTGTTTTGTCCTGCATCAATCATGGAAACGTGCTCGCGTAAACAACCCTACCTGAATGGCACACCAACCGAGAACTGGGTCTTTTCCAGTTGATCACCGGGCTCTTCGTTAAATGGCCAGGCATAACTGAAGCTCAACGGTCCGATTGGCGAAAACCAGTGGAATGCAATTCCGTACGTATGGCGCATCTGCTCAACATCAATTTCGCTGCCATATGGATAAACCATACCGCTATCCACAAACAAGCTCAAGCGCATTGCACTGTCGTCGACATCTGACCCGGGCACTGGCATGAACAGCTCCAGGTTGCCGAGCAGACGCTTGTTGCCACCTATCGGCTGCCCCCGATTGCTGTCCACCGGCCCTAGCGAACGAGACTCGTATCCGCGCAATGTCGAGCTGCCGCCCACATAATAATTCTTGTAAAACGGCATACTGATTGAATCACCAAAGCCGCGCCCGTAACCCACATCCAGCTTGGAACGGAATGTGAAGTAATGTGTCAGCGGGATGTAATACGATGCATCCGTAGTGGTACGGTAGTACTCCACGTCACTGCCAGGCGTCGTTCCCTCTATGGACAACCGGATTCTGCCGCCTGAACTCGGGAACAAGGCCTTGTTTAGAGAATCAAGAGACCAGCCCATGGTAACTTTCAGTGCATTGGTGTCCTCGCCATACCTGTCAACAAAGTCAATAGCCACCCTGGAACCGGTAACCGGATCCACCGTAATCTTGTTGGACTCATATGCCACGCCGGCATTTAATGACTGAAGCTCCGTTGTCGGGAATGTGAAAAACACTCCAAGACCATTTGTAGAAAGGATATACGGTGCGGTATCAGCCGCTTCCGCATCAATCTCTCTTGCGTAGAGAGTAAATCCGCGCTCAATTCCATTGTCTGTGTAATACGGGTTAACGTATTTGAGATTTACATGCTTGCTGGACTTGCTGTTGTCAAAACTGGCTGACAACTCCTTGCCGCTGCCCAGGAGGTTCTTCTCACTGATACTGCCGTTTACCAATGCGCCATCAACATCTGAATAACCGATACCGAGCAACAGGTTTCCTGTCGGACGCTCCTTGACCATAACATTGATATCGACCTGGTCATCAGTCCCGGGGACCTGCGGGGTTTCAATATTTACTGCGTCAAAGAAGCCAAGTCGCTGCAGACGGACACGGGATCTGTTAACCAGTGCCGGGGAGAACCAGCCGCCTTCAAGTTGCCTCATTTCCCTGCGCAACACATCGTCACGTGTGACGGCATTGCCAAAGAAGTTGATCCGCCTTACGTAGGTTCTCTTTCCCGGGTCAATATAAAAGGTCAGGTTGACCTTCTTGGTTTTCTCGTCTACATCCGGAATCGCATTCACGTTGGCAAAGGCATACCCTTCCTTGCCCAGAATGCCTGTTATCGCCTGGGTGGTCTTGGTAATACTGTCCCTGGAAAATACACTACCGGAATCAACGGCAACCGCTTCGGCGATTTCCTTGTCTGCGCCAATCAGGTTCC
The DNA here is from genome assembly GCA_029880545.1 of Gammaproteobacteria bacterium. NCBI lineage: Bacteria > Pseudomonadati > Pseudomonadota > Gammaproteobacteria > Gammaproteobacteria bacterium. The sequence continues at coordinate 77,803 of JAOUOD010000010.1, forward strand.
CGGAAAGTTTGTAATCTCCAAAAAAGTACTTGTCTCCCTCAGACATGCTGATTGTAATATAGATATTTTCCTTGTCCGGGCTGATGGATACCTGGGTAGATTCAATATTGAAGTTCATATAGCCGTTATTCCGGTACATGTTCATCAGTATCTCCGTATCACCAATCAATCGCTCCCTGGAATACTGGTCCGATGAAGACATGAACGAGAACATACCGGTCGACGACAGCATGAATTCATCCAGTATGTCATCGTCGCTGTACTCCTTGTTGCCAATCAGGTTTATCTGCCTGATTGTTGCTACGAGACCTTCCTTGACCGTTATGTTAACGGCAACACGGTTTCTTTCGAGATCTTCAATTATTGTGTCGATCTCAACCGAATACCTGCCCTGGGAGAAATACTGTCTTTTAAGCTCGTTTTGAATACGATCCAGCAGCGTCCTGCTGAAAATCCTGCCTTCGGCAAGGCCTGCATCTTTCAGACCCTTGCGCAAGTCACTTTCGCTGATTTCCTTGGCGCCCTCCAGCTTGATACTGGCAATTGATGGTCGCTCCTTGACGCGGACTATAAGAACTGTGCCCTTCCTGTGTAACGATACGTCGGTGAAAAACCCGGTCTTGTATACAGCACGGATTGCATCCTGGGATTTTGACATGGCGAAACTGTCACCGACTTTCACCGGGAAGTAATTGAATACTGTGCCGGCCGATATTCGATTCAGCCCTTCTACGCGTATATCCGATACAACAAACCCTTGTTCCGCCGCATGGGTCAGTTGACCCGCACCCAAAACCACAAGGCAAACAAAGACAAACAGTTTTCTTATACTCATACCTATTCTTATCCGAACAAACGCGTAAGGTCGTTATAAAACGCCAGAATCATCAATCCCGCGAGGAGAAACATCCCGAGCTGTTGACCAATCACCATTGACTCTTCACTCAGAGGTGATCCCTTTATTGCCTCTATCAGGTAATAAAGAAGATGACCTCCATCAAGAACCGGGATTGGCAGCAAATTCAGAACACCAAGACTTATACTGACTATCGCCAAAAACAATACAAACCGGTCCAGCCCGACTTCCGCAGACTTTCCTGCATACTGGGCAATGGTAATGGGGCCGCTGATGTTTTCTGTTGATACCTCAAGACTTAACATCTTGTACAGCATCTGCAGTGTCAGCACACTCATATTCCACGTATGCTCGGAAGCAGATAGCAGGCTTTGTCCAACGGATTGCTCGAGGCGAACCAGTTTGTTTTTCGGGAACTCCGGCAACTGAACAGAAACATTGATCCTGCCGGTAACCCGTTCAGCCGTAGCCACGGTTTCAGGAATTACCCTGAGCTTCTGTTTGACGCCATTACGATCAATTATCATTGAAAGCTCATTGCCGGGATTGCTCCCTACTACGGCCACAAGATCCATCCATGTTTTCATTTCCTGGTTATTTACCGAGACAACACGATCTCCCTGCCTCAGGCCCGCGGCTTTTCCGGCTCCTTCCAGAACATTGCCGACAACCGGTTCGACAAGCTGCTGAAAAGGAAACAAGCCCAGGGCATCCTCAAATACACGGCCACGCAACACCCCCACATCAACAGCAGACAGGTCAATTGTAGTCGCATGTTCCGCACCATCCGTCTTGCGGACACGAAGGTGAATAACCTCGCCAGACAACGCACGCTTCATCAAGTAGATTCGATGTTCACCCCAGCCATTAACCGGGCGACCATCCAGATCCATCAGCACATCACCGGCCCTGACCCCGGCGCTGTACGCGATTGAGCCTGGTTCTACGCGCCCCACTTCCGGCACCAGGTCATCGACTCCGTGGTTGAATACAAACGCATAGGCGAGGATCGCAAAAATAAAATTGAATAGCGGTCCCGCTATTACAATGGCAACCCGGCTTGCCAGGGGCTTACGGTTAAATGCACGATGTCTTTCCTGTTCTGGCACATCATCGTCATCCTCGCCAAGCATTTTGACATAGCCTCCGAGTGGTATTGCAGCCAGCACCAGCTCTGTGCTGTCCGCACCAAAACGACGGCTCCACAATGGCTTGCCAAACCCTACTGAAAATCTGAGCACCTTTACGCCCAGTTTTTTTGCCACCCAGAAATGTCCAAACTCATGAACGACAACAAGAATGCCTATCGCCACTACAAAGGAAAGGATGGTATATATCGCGCTCATCACTGTTCCTTGCACACAGCATTATTAAAGCGATCATCTATACAGCGACTTGCCATTTTCCTCGCCAGGCCATCATGCAACAAAACGGCACCCAGAGAGTCGGCAGGAATAGCATCGATTCCGGTCATGACATACTCGATAACATCGAAGATCGCGGTAAAGGGAATCCTGTCCTCAAGAAACGCCGCAACAGCTACTTCGTTTGCGGCATTCATGATCGCCGGCTTGGTGCCGCCTTCCCGCGCCGCCCTGTAGGCAAATCGAAGACTCGGAAACCTGTCCAGGTCGGGGCGCTCGAAATCAAGACGCGCAACCGTGAACAAATCGAGCTGATTCACGCCGGAATCTATCCGTTCCGGCCACGCCAGCGCATGGGCAATCGGCGTTCGCATATCCGGGTTACCCATTTGTGCCAGTACAGAACCATCGTTGTATTCAACCATGGAGTGGATAACGCTTTGCGGATGAATCACAATGTCGACGTCATCGGCGCCAACATTAAAGAGCCAACATGCCTCAATCAATTCCAGCCCCTTGTTCATCAGGGTAGCCGAATCAACCGATATTTTCTGCCCCATAGACCAATTGGGATGTGCACACGCCTGTTCGGGAGTGACATCGGCCAGTTCTTCTCGCGCGCGCGCGCGAAACGGTCCGCCTGAACCGGTAAGCAGGATTCTGCGGATTCCACGCGGTTTCTGCCCGGCCGCATAACCATCCGGCATGCACTGAAAAATCGCGTTATGCTCACTGTCTATTGGCAGCAATTCCGCTCCCGACTTTGCCGCCTCATCGAGAAAGATGTGGCCGCACATAACCAGCGGCTCCTTGTTGGCAAGCAGTACGCGCTTGCCAGCCGTGACCGCCGCCAGGGTTGGCACCAGTCCTGCCGCGCCAACTATGGCCGCCATTACAACCTGGCTGTTAGTGTCTGCAGCGACCTCCGCCAATGCCTGCTCACCATGCAGCACGGCGATATCCAGCCCGGCTTCTTTCGCCCGCTCACGAAACCGCCCGGCCGCGGTATCACTGACCAGGACCGCGACACGCGGCCGAAACTGTATACACTGTTCCAGCAGTCGATCCACCTGTGAATACGCGGTGAGCGCATCAACCCGATACTTGTCAGGGTGGCGAGCAATGACATCCAGCGTATTAACGCCAATCGAACCAGTAGATCCGAGAACGGTGACCGATATCATCTGTGGCTCCGTCTCATAACCCGAACAAGTCCCTGAACAGCAACAGCATGACCACAAATGTCGGTGCTACCGCATGATAGGCGTCGGTTCGATCCATAAAACCGCCATGACCCGGCAACAGGCTGCCGCTGTCCTTGAATCCTGACAAACGCTTGATCCGGCTTTCATAAAGATCCCCGGCAACACCGAATGCAGCCGCAATGAGACTGATCAAGACGAAAACAACTACCGCCTTGCCGGAAAACTCCCAGCCATATGCGGACGAAAGAATGGCAAGAATCGCGCAGACAAGCATACCGCCAAATAGTCCCTCAATGGTTTTTCCCGGGCTAACCCTGGGCGCAAGCTTGCGTCTGCCGAAAGTGCGCCCGGCAAAATATGCGCCGGTGTCTGACAAGCCGACGAGGGCAATGAGATACAGAAATGCGGCTGGCATCTGCGGAGCCAGTGAGTGCAGATAAATACCGGCAGACCAGCCAGGAACAATTATGATCAGCCCGGCAACAAGCTTCATCAGGTTACCGGCAAAGAATCCCTTTTCGCGATCCTGGTACATCGCCAATTCAACAACAACCACGTAAACCCACCAGAGCGCTGCAACCTGCAGGATGGTCAGTGTTATGGCTGCGTCGCCTTCAACGATATCCCGGTAAACAACAATACCTGCGCACAAGGTAGTGAATGCATAACCGCCCCTTACCAGGCGATTACTGTATCCACTAAGCCGGGCCCACTCCCAGGCGCCGCCAACAGCGAATAGGCCAAATACGATCGCCGTACCAACCAATGGCAAATAGAACATTGATGCCACCAGGAACAGCGCCAGCGAAATGCCTGTAATCAGTCGCTGCTTAAGCATTGCTACTCTCTACCTGGTCGCCGGTCCGACCAAATCGCCGCTGTCGCTGTGAATATTCTGCGATGGCTTCATCCAGCTCATTGTCGCCAAATTCCGGCCACAGGCAGTTTGTAAAATACAGCTCCGCATAGGCCAGCTGCCACAGCAGGAAATTACTGATTCGTTGCTCGCCACTGGTACGGATAAACAGGTCAGGATCGGGAATGCCATAAAGACTGAGATACGGCTCCATCGTCTTTTCATTTACGGTGTCTGGATCAATACTGCCACTCTGAACCTGCTTGGCAATACGTCGGCAAGCCCGGGTGATGTCCCACCTGCCGCCATAGTTGGCAGCGACAATAACGGTCAATTTGTCATTGTTCCGCGTCAGGTCCTCGGCTTCCCTGATCCTGGAAACCAGTTTCTTGCCGAACGGCTCAATATCACCAATTACCCGAAACTGGATATTATTTTCATGCAGTCGGCCGATTTCCTTTTCCAGGGCGCCCAGGAAAAGCTCCATGAGCAGGTTGACTTCACGCTCCGGCCTCTGCCAGTTTTCGCTACTGAACGCGAACAAGGTTAGGTAACGCACGCCACGGTCTGCACAGGCGGCGATGACATTCTTTACTGACTGAACGCCCTTGCGATGACCGGCAACACGCGGCATACCCTGACGCGATGCCCATCGACCATTGCCATCCATTATGATGGCGATATGTCCGGGACACGTGTGGGCTTCAGATGCGCTGGCCTTGCTAATGACGATCTCCTCACCGCGTTCAAGTGTTACTTTCCTGAATCTCTTTTTCCCGTACCACAAATGGCATTGGAACTAGAGTTCCATCAGGTCTTTTTCTTTTTCTTCTATGTGTTTGTCGATCTTGCCAACAAAGCTGTCGGTCAGTTTCTGAATCCGGTCTTCGGCACGCTTTTCATCGTCTTCGGATATTTCCTTGTTCTTCAGAAGTTCCTTGACGTGGGTGTTGGCGTCACGCCGAATATTGCGTACCGCAACCTTGCCGTGTTCACCCTCACCCTTAACGACCTTGACCAGATCCTTGCGTCGCTCTTCCGTAAGCGGAGGCAGCGGAATGCGGATTGTATCGCCCGCAGTAGCTGGATTGAGGCCAAGATCAGATTCAAGAATTGCTTTTTCTATCGCCTGGATCATGTTTTTATCCCAGACCTTTACCACGAGCGTACGGGCATCGCCCACACTGACTCCGGCAGCCTGGCCAATGGGAGTCGGCGTACCATAAAAATCAACCATGACGTGATCAAGTAACGCAACATTGGCGCGTCCCGTGCGAATCTTGGTGAGTTCAGTTTTCATCGACTCGATGGTTTTGTTCATGCGCTTTTCGGCATCGGCAATAACTGCTTCGATCGTAGCCATTAGTTTTCTCCCGCATACACCAAGGTGCCGACATTCTCACCCCTTGCCAGGCTGACCAGGGCATCGGCATCATTAATATTCAGAACTCTGATAGCCAGGCCGTTGTCCCGACACAAGGCAAAGGCTGATGCATCCATTACACCAAGACGCTTCTCCAGGGCCTCGTCGTAACTTACCCGATCATAACGAACAGCATCATCATGCTTCGCCGGATCCTTGTCATAGATACCATCTACCTTGGTGGCCTTGACCAGCACATCCGCGCCGATTTCAAGCGCACGCAGACTGGCAGCGGTATCAGTGGTAAAGAACGGACTTCCGGTTCCGGCAGCAAATATGACAATACGGCCGTTTTCAAGATGACTGAGCGCCCGGTTCCGCACAAACGGCTCAACTACACCGGCAATTTCCAGTCCTGACTGAACCCGAACATCAACAGAGGCTTGTTTCAGGGCGTCAGCCAGGCTCAGCGCATTCATCACTGTCGCCAGCATGCCCATATAATCGGCCGTCGGACGATCCATCCCTGATGCGGCAGTGGAAACACCCCGGAAGATATTGCCGCCACCGATAACTATGCCGAGCTGGATACCGGTTGCGCGGACCCGTTTCAGACCTTCGACAACGCCGGCCAGAACATCACGATTAACGCCAAAGGCGTCATCGCCCATCAAGGCTTCGCCGCTAAGCTTCAGCAATATGCGTCGTGGTGCGCTGGCCATGCGAATTCCTGCCGGATCCTCTAGTGTATTATTCAGCCGCCTTTTACCTGCGCCATAACTTCCGCAGCAAAGTCGCCCTGCTCTTTTTCGATGCCTTCACCGACCTCGTAACGGGTAAAGCTCAACACCTTGGCAGACGCCTTGGCCAGCAGCTTTTCTACGGTCAAATCCGGATCCTTAACGAACGGCTGACCCAGCAGGGTTATCTCGTTGACAAACTTGCTGATGCGACCTGTAACCATCTTCTCGATGATGTCATCCGGCTTGCCGCTTTCCTTTGCCTGGGCCGCAAATATTTCCTTCTCCTTGGCGATGACTTCAGCAGATACATCGTCAGCAGAGACAAATTCGGGGCGGCTGGCTGCAATGTGCATGGCGATGTCACGGGCGAGCGTTTCGTCACCGCCTTCAAGCTCAACCAGTACGCCTATCTTGTTGCCGTGGATATAGCTGCCGAATAAACCGCCTGTAGACCTGGAGATAAAACGGCGAACAGCCATGTTTTCGCCAAGTTTCTGGACGATGCTTTCACGCGCCTGTTCTACAGTTGTATCTGCGCCATCTTTCAGTGGCATGGCGCTGAGTGCGGCCACATCTGCCGGGTTGCTTGCGGCAATGCGATCGGAAATCGACTGGGCGAAAGCCTGGAACTCGTCACCCTTGGCCACAAAATCAGTTTCGGAGTTCACTTCAACCATGGCAGCAGTCTTGCCGTCACCGGTAATCGTAATACGAACAACACCATCGGCAGCGGTACGGCCGGCTTTTTTCTCTACCTTGGCGCCGGCTTTCATGCGCAGCAGTTCGATTGCCGCGTCCATGTCGCCGTCTGTTTCAACCAGCGCCTGTTTGCATTCCATCATGCCGAGCCCGGTACGCTCGCGAAGATCCTTTACTTGAGAAGCAGAAATCGCCATTTTCGATCCTCTTTTAAAATCTGTATTAAAAAACGAAGCCTGCCGGTGAACTGAATTCACCGGCAGCGTGTTGGCTGAACAAGCAAATTATTCAGCGTCTTCAGAAGCAGCGTCATCAGCCACTTTCTTGGTGGCTGCTTTTTTTGCTGTCTTCTTCTTGGAGGTCTTTTTGCTTGCCTTTGCCCTGGGCTCTTCGCCCTCGTTAACCTCGATGTACTCTTCTTCAGCAGGCAGCGGTGCCTGGATATTGGCGTTCTGGCGACCTTCCAAAATGGTGTCCGCTGCTGCCGCGGCATAGAGGCGAATGGCTCGAATGGCGTCATCATTCCCTGGAATGATGTAATCGACACCATTGGGCTTGCAATTGGTGTCAACAATACCCACGACCGGGATATTCAGCTTGTTGGCTTCAGAGACCGCGATATATTCATGCCCGACATCGACAATGAACAATGCATCAGGCAGGCCAGGCATGTCCTTGATGCCGGCCAGGCTACGTTGCAGCTTTTCAAGTTCACGCGTGAGATTCAGGACTTCCTTCTTGTTCAGACGCTCGGTGCTGCCGTCAGCCAGCATGGATTCCAGGCTTTTCAGGCGATCGATGGAATTTTTGACCGTCTTGAAGTTGGTGAGCATGCCACCCAGCCAGCGATGGTTAACATAAGGCATGCCGCAACGCTGAGCTTCTTCAGCAATAATCTGGGCCGCCTGGCGCTTGGTGCCGACAAACAGGACGTTACCGCCATTTTGGGCCAATTTGCCAAGAAAATTCATGGCGTCATTGAACAACGGAAGGGTCTTTTCAAGATTAATAATATGGGTTTTGCTGCGCGCCCCGAAAATATAGTTGCGCATCTTCGGGTGCCAAAAACGGGTCTGGTGGCCGAAATGCACGCCGGCCTCCAGCATTTGACGCATGCTGACTTTACTCATGTTTATCTCCTTCGGGTTAAGCCTCCATGGCCCCCATGCGTCAATTCGAAATGGCCTGAATCGGCCTCCCGAACACCCGGACGCATGTGACGGACCATGTGTGGGTTAGTGAAAAATCGAGCCGCCTTATATCATGAAATGCCGGGTTTAGCCAACGTATTCAGGTGTTTGGCCACAAAAAAAGATATCGAGAACCCGGATCATACCTGCTTTGACGCCAACAAGCTCACCCCACCAATGGACCGGGATTTCAGCCGCCGGTCATGCTGTTTCAAGCGTCGATAAATGCTAGAGTGCGGCCCAATAGCGGTCGCCGAGCCGTGAAAACAGGCTTTTCCAGGAAACTCTATGGCCATCACCATAAAAACAACTGAAGAAATCGAAAAAATGCGCGTAGCCGGCCGCCTGGCTGCGGACGTTCTGCGAATGATTCGGCCGCATGTCGAGCCGGGTATTACCACCGAAGAACTGGACCGGATTTGTCACGACTACATCGTCAATGACCTGGACGCCATTCCTGCCCCACTAAACTACCGGGGTTTCCCCAAGTCCATCTGCACGTCGGTGAACCACCAGGTCTGCCACGGGATACCCGGCCCGAAAAAGCTTAAAAAAGGCGACATCGTCAACATTGACATTACGGTAATCAAGGACGGCTATCACGGTGATACCAGCAAGATGTTTTTTATTGGCAAGCCCTCGGTCCAGGCGGAGCGAATCTGCCGCATTGCACACGAATGCATGGTGCTGGGTATCGAACAGGTTCGGCCGGGCGCGACACTGGGTGACGTTGGCCACGCCATTCAGACCTACGCCGAAGCCCAGCATTGCTCGGTAGTTCGGGAGTATTGTGGTCACGGCATTGGCAAACAATTCCATGAAGACCCCCAGGTTCTTCACTATGGCCAACCAAAAACCGGAACAATACTGGAACCCGGTATGACCTTTACGATCGAACCAATGATCAATACCGGTGCGCGCAACGTCAAGCTGTTGCCGGACAACTGGACTGTGGTGACCCGGGATCACAGCCTGTCAGCGCAATGGGAACATACGATTCTGGTTACTGAATCCGGGCACGATATTCTCACCCGCCTGGAAGGTGAGGATGTCTAGTCCCGCGCATAAAGATACCGGTATTGGCGACCCTCCGGCAGACCCTAAAATCGACGGATAACATGTCATGGCGTATCGTCTGAACACGATATTCGACAATCGCGCCTTCCAGGCGTCGCTGAAAAAAAGCGACAAGCCGTTGCAGACCTTTCGCACCGCCCTGACCCGCGGAAGACAGGAGCTCAAGCACTGGAACGACAACGACGTCACCGCGGTAAAACTGGTTTCCGCTCATGCCTGGTTTATTGACCAGTTACTGAACGAGGCCTGGTACCTGGTCCTGGGCAGTTCCCTGGGACAAATGGCGGCACTTGCTGCGGCTGGCGGCTATGGTCGCAGCGAGTTACATCCCAGCTCTGATATCGACCTCATCATCCTTCTGCCCGAAAATCATGGCGAAGAATTACACCGCTCCGTCGAACAGTTTCTGCGGTTTCTGTGGGACATGGGACTGGACATTGGCCACAGCACCCGAACACCGGACGAGTGTCACCAGGCTGCGCGTGATGACATCACCATCACTACAAACATCATGGAGTCCCGCCTCCTTTGCGGAAACAGCGCACTGTATGAAGCGATGCGGGAGCTGACATCACCAGCTCGCATATGGTCTTCATCAGATTTTTTCAGCGCAAAACTGGAAGAGCAGCATCGACGTCATGGTCATTTTGGCGATACCGCCAACAACCTGGAACCCAATATCAAGGACGGACCAGGCGGTCTGCGCGATCTGCAGATGCTGCTATGGGTAGTACAACGTCATTACGGCACGCGCAAGCTTGAAGACCTGGTGTCGCTTGAGCTGGTTACCGACAAGGAATTCAAACTGTTGCTGCGTAACCGCAACTTCCTCTGGCAAGTGCGTAACGGCCTGCACTATGCAGCCGGACGGAAAGAAGACCGGCTACTGTTCGATTATCAACGACTGCTGGCCGAGTCCCTGGGGTTTGAAGACAAGCCCGGCTCGCTGGCTGTTGAACAGTTCATGAAGCGCTACTACAGGACGGTCAAACAACTTTCCGTGCTCAATGAAATACTGCTCCAGTATTTCCAGGAAATTATCTTATATGAAGGCCAGCTCGAAAAGATTCCGATCAACAGTGACTTTGTCTCCATTAATGGGTACCTGTCAGCCAACGATGCACAGTTATTCCAGAAAGATCCTCGCAATATTTTCAGGCTGTTCCTGTTGCTGCAACAACACCCGGAGCTGAAGGGAATACGGGCACGAACCATCCGGCTGATCATGGACAGTGTCGAGCTTATTGATGCGCACGTTCGCAATGACTCTGAAACGCAGAGCCTGTTCATGGAGATAATCCGCCAGCCCCGGGGTATTACCCACGAATTCCGGAGAATGAACACCTACGGTGTATTGGCTGCCTACCTGCCCGCATTTGGTCGCGTTGCCGGTCAAATGCAATATGACCTGTTTCATGTCTATACCGTTGATGAACACACGCTGTTTGTGGTTCGCAACCTCAGGCGATTTACCGTGCCGGAATTCCAAAGTGAATTTCCGCTGGCCAGCTCGCTGATCGGTAAACTGGTAAAGCCGGAAAGGTTGTACCTTGCCGGCCTGTTTCACGATATCGCCAAGGGTCGCGGTGGCGACCACTCGGAACTCGGCGAATCAGAGGCAAGGCGGTTTTGTCGAAAGCACGGTATTAGCAAATATGATACCGAGTTCGTTTGCTGGCTGGTAAAACATCACCTGACAATGTCCTGGACCGCACAACGACGCGACATATCCGACCCGGATGTCATACTCGACTTTGCCAGGCAAATTGGTGACCAGGAACACCTGGACAATCTTTACCTGCTGACCGTAGCCGACATACGAGGCACCAGCCCCAAGGTATGGAACGACTGGAAGGGTCACCTGCTCGCAGAATTGTACCACGCGACAACCCGCGTCTTTATGGAAGGCGCTGATTCCGTATCCGATGTATCGACCAACATAAAGTATCGCAAACAGGCGGTGCTGGATATTCTGCAACCGGACAAGCCGCGAAAGCAGCTTATCGATTTGTACTGGTCACAGCTTATTGACTATTACTTCCTGAATTTTGATATCGACAGCCTGGCATGGCACGCAGAAACCATTATCAGCAGGTCGGCAGCGGAGTTCCCGCTGGTGGCAACACGTTACAATCCTGAGCTGGGTGGCAGTGAATTCCTGGTATTTACCCCGACAAAATCCGATTTGCTGATGCAGCTTACTGGCGCGTTTGATCGACTAAACCTGTCCATAGTTGATGCGCGTATGCACGGGACAGCTCACGGCTTCGCCCTCGACAGCTTTGTTGTCATGGATCACAACAACAAGGCAATCGAGAACCCGCGTGAACTGGATTATCTGGCAGGAGAGATCAGCAAGGCGCTGCTGGCCAGCGCCGAGAACCGCCGCGCCAACATTCGCATGCCAAGAAAGCTCAAACATTTTCCCATCAAGACGGATATAAATTTCAAGACCGAAGCCCGCGGTCGTGCCACCATCATGCACGTTACCGCGCAGGACCGACCCGGCCTGTTGCATCAGGTCGCCCAGGCCCTGCATCATTGTGATATCAAGCTGGCGGCCTCAAAAATCACAACGTTTGGCGAGCGCGCCGAGGACATCTTTTTCATTGTTGACCGCAACAATTCCCCGATTGAATCTGCCGAACAGCTGGATTGTCTGAAGCAGGAAGTCACTCGCAGACTGTCCAATGAAAACACTGCTGAACCGAAAGAAATGACATTTTAGAAGACTCAAAAAAGCCGGATGGCATGCTCGCCATCCGGCTGATTGTCAATGATGCCTCATGCCTGTGGATTTCGCTCAAACTCGCCGCTCTTGAGCCTGGCAAGATACTCATGCAATGAATCCCTGACCTTGTTATGCAGCACATACAGCGCCAATACATTGGGGAATGCCATGGACAACAACATCAAGTCACTGAAATCAAGGATATTGGTGGCGCTGGTAACAGACCCAATCACAACGAACAAGACGAACATGATCCGGTAGGCCAATGACGCCTTCTCACCGAACATGAACGTCCAGCAACGTTCGCCGTAATACGACCAGGAGATCATCGTACTGTAGGCAAACAACACAACCGAAAGACTCAGAACAATCGGGAACCAGCTGATCACCGAACCAAACGCCACCGATGTCAGCGCTGCACCCTGGTTCTGCTGGACAAAGTGTGCGTACTCGGGAGCCTGGTAGACACCGGTAAGAATAATTACCAGCGCGGTCATGGTACAAATGATAACGGTATCAATAAATGGCTCCAGCAGCGCCACAATACCTTGACGAACCGGGTAGGCGGTTCTGGCAGCTGAGTGGGCGATAGCGGCAGAGCCGACACCTGCCTCGCTGGAAAACGCGGCACGCTTGAAGCCCTGGACCATAACACCAATGAATCCACCGAAACCGGCTTCAAAGGTGAAGGCCTTGCTGACAATCAAGCTGATAGCCGCTGGTATTTCCGCGGCATGGACCACCACAATCCACAAGCAGGCAAGCAGATACACGACAACCATCAATGGCACGATGGCTTCCGCGACATGGGCGATGCGTCGCAGGCCACCGATAATTACCACCGCTACGAATGTAGCCATGATGACACCAAACGCCCAGGGCTGTTCAGCAAAAAACGGTACCTGTTGCTTGACCGCGGTAAGCGCCTGGCTGACCTGGAACGCGTTACCGCCACCCAGTGAGCCGCCAATACACAACACGCAGAACAGGATAGCCAACACCTTGCCCGTGCGAGTCCAGCCAATTTCGGCAAAACCACGGGTCAGGTACTCCATGGCACCACCCATGATGTGACCGTCCGGGCGAACTTCGCGGTACATTTGCGCAAGACTGGCTTCGGTAAACTTGGCGGTCATGCCAAACAGGCCGGCAACAATCATCCAGAACGTTGCGCCAGGGCCGCCAACACTGACGGCAATGGCAACGCCGGCGATATTGCCAAGACCTACTGTTGCCGATAACGCCGTGGTCAGTGCCTGGAATGGCGAGACCTCGCCCTCGGCGCCCGGAACACGATACTTGCCGCGGATAATGCCAATGGAATGCCCCAGGACGCGAAAGTTGATAAAGCCCATGCGAACGGTCAGAAAGACAGCGCCCACGACAAGCCAGGCAACAATAAACGGAAAGTTGGCGCCCTCAACAAAAAACAGCACATCAAAAAAGAATACAGCGGCCAGGTAGCCATTCAATATGCCGAACCAGTCATTGAGGGTGCTGGTTGCGGTACCGGTCTCGGCAGCAAATGCAGGCGTCGTCATCAACGCTGTCATTAGCAGCATTGGTATCCAAAATAAGCCACTGATCATTTTCTGATGCATCGATATCCTCCAGCCTGGTTTGCAGTCATTATTTTTCAAATTGTTCGACAACAACGGCAAGCCACAGGCCCGCCTCATTATCTTTTTGCCTGATTCTAAGGGATGAGCAACTTGCGTCCAACCGGCAACTGGGTTCCGGTCAGGTTATTGGCAAATCGCAACGTATCCACATGAACATTATATTTTCTGGCAATACTGGACAGCGAGTCACCACGCCTGACAATGTGTTCCTTGTGCCTGCCTGTTTTCTTTATAACCGCAGCATTTTCGCTTGCTGCTTCACGGGCTGAATTTGGTATAAAATTATTTCGCGCAAGAAATCGCTTGATACCGCGCAAGATTCCTTCTGCCATGCTGCGCTGGAAATCCCTGCTGCGCAACTTCTTCTCTTCTATCGGATTGGAAATAAATGCGGTTTCGACAAGAATTGATGGCGTTGCTGCAGCATTCAGCACCATAAATCCTGCATGACCAACCGTTCTCCGATGAAGCTTATTGACTTTGCCGATTTCCGCTAACACATCTTCACCGAATTCCCGGCTGAACGGCATATTTTTCGACATGGATAAATCATAGAGCACGAGTTGAGTCATCGGGTCTTTAATTTCTTCTGCCACGTAACCGCCGGCAACATCGGCCGCATTTTCACTGTTTGCCAGCATGCGGGAAATGGTATCTGATGCTCCTTTCTGGGAAAGCACATAGACAGAAGCACCACGTGCTCGTTTACCGGGAACTGCATCAGCATGAATCGAGACAAATAAATCAGCTTTCGTGTCTTTGGCATACCGGTGTCGAGGAGCGAGACCCACGTAGTAATCACCATCGCGCGTCATCACCGCCTGCATGTTTGGTGTGGCATCGATTTTTTTCTGCAATTCCCGGGCAATAGCCAGCACAACATCCTTTTCCCGGGTACGATAGTATTTGCCGATAGCTCCCGGATCTTCGCCACCATGCCCGGCATCAATGGCGATCACCCAAGGGAATGAATCATTGGCTTTCCGAATTTGCGGTGCCTGTTTGGGCTTTGGTTTCTGTTCAGATGCCTCTTGCTCAAACAAATCGATGACTAGTCGGTGACCAAATTGCCCGCCTGGCTGCAACAAGAACGTCTTTGGTCTTACCTTGCGCTTCAGATCAAACACGACGCGCAAGCCATCACCCTGCCGGCCACTGCGAATCTGGCTCAGCGGAGCATCTTCAGGAAACTGTTCGGGAAAATTTGCGCCCAGCCGGGTCTCATCGAGATCAACAACCAACCTGTCCGGACCGCTCAGGCTGAACAAACGGTGTTCCACCTTTCCGGAAACATCCAGCACCACGCGCAAATGATCCGGTGCCTGGTAGGTTCGGATATCACGGATTTGTACCGACGCCTGAGCGGGCAGCGACAACGGCAACAACAGAAGAATCAGGAACAATTTAAGCACTGCGCCTGAAACCGGGTGAATGCGTGTTTGCCTGCAGGTGTATGCGCTTCCCACGTAATCGAACGTCCATCTTGGGTTCGGGCCAGTATAATATCTGCGTCCGCAGGCGGCAAAACTCCAGCCCCTTTTTCCGGCCATTCGACCAGCACCAATGACGCCTGGTCAAAGAAATCCCGTATACCCATAAATTCGAGTTCTTCCGGCTGTTTCAACCGATACAAATCAAAATGGAAAATAGCCCGTCCGCCCAATTCATACGGCTCGACCAGCGAGAACGTCGGGCTCTTGGCCGAACCTGTGTGTCCGAGACCTTTCAGAATACCCTGTACCAGTGTCGTTTTACCCGCCCCCAATGCGCCGCGCAGGCTCACCAGGCGAACCTCTTCCAGGCACGTCGCCAAACAAGATCCCAGCGTCTCCATGGCCTCGGCAGTGGTGATCACGATTTCTTCGTTTTCAGGCATATCGGTAACCTGCTTCGGGCAAGGCTTCCACCAGGTCGCCGGCGGTTTGACCCACGCCTCTGCCGCGGCCTGTTAACCAGTCTGAGGTCGCTGCATGCCAAACCGCGCCCAAAGCCGCCGCTCCTGGCAACGCAAGACCTTGGGCCACCAGGGCGCCTATCACGCCCGCCAATACATCGCCTGTCCCGCCGGTAGCCAGGGCGGCGCTGCCGCCGTGGATCAGCCCTGACCGGTTCGATGTCTCCGCTGAAACGATCGTTCCTGCGCCTTTTAGTACGCAGGCACCGCCATATTGTTCGCAAACAGCTTCGGCAGCCCTGAGGCGATCGGATTCGATGCCAGCGATACTCGTGCCCAGCAGGCGCGCCGCCTCACCCGGATGAGGTGTCAGAATCCAGTTGCCCCGTCTTTGCGGGTTTTCAGCCAGCAGGGTTAACGCATCCGCATCCACTATCAGCGGCAAGTCACTATCCACCAGCCTTGCAAACTGTTCGAGCGCTGCACCATCAAGCCCAAGACCGGGACCAATCACCGCGACACTTGCCCGTTGCAGAGCCGCCTGGAGCAAATCCTTGCGATTCCACGGTACAACCATGTACTCGGCGGCGGCTGCCGAGACGGCGACAACCGTGTCGGGATGAGTAACAACTGTGGCCAGGCCTGCCCCGGCACGCACTGCCGATCGCCCGGCGAGGCTGGCCGCCCCGCTAAAACCCGGAGATCCTGCCACCACCAGGACATGGCCGTGACGGGTCTTGTAGTCCGATGGGCGTCGTTTCGGCAAATCCACCAGCCGGGACGAATCCAGTCGCTCAGCTACACCATCAACCGTCGAGTACACCGCCGACGGTATATCGAGATCAGTGAAGTGAACCTCTCCCGTATAATCCACTGCTGCCCCGGTAAGCAGGCCGGTATTCAGGCCGATAAAACTCAGGGTACAGGCCGCCTTTACCGCCGCGCCCATAACTGAACCGGTATCCGCGTTAATTCCGCTGGGGATATCCAACGACAACACCGGGCGTCCGCAAGCATTGATTCTCCTTATTGCCTCCAGCCATTCCCCGGACACGGCGCGATCAATGCCGGTACCCAGCAATGCATCGACGACAACGTCTGCGTCCCAGTTCGCATCGGCAACAGTCGACAGACTGATCGCATCTTCTTCGAGAGCCGCGCGACAGGCGATTGCTGCTTCGTTTTGCAGTTGCTCCGGGTTTACCAGGGTAATAACTTGCACCTGGAAACCGGCAAAACCCGCCAACCGTGCAACTACCCAGCCATCACCAGCATTGTTCCCGGCACCACACAATACGAGCAACCGGCGTGCCCGCGGCCAACGAAAACGCAATAACGAAAACGCTGCCCGGCCCGCGCGTCGCATCAATTCGTAGCCTGTGATACCCGAGGCAATAGCCAGGCGATCCAGCTCCCGGGTTTGCTCAGCACGATACAATTGACATGGCAGGGATTGGCTGGCTTTATAGTTCATGCCGCTATGATAGTCAGATATCGGCCCCAAACAAAAGCTCGGAACAGGGACCGATGCCCATGGCAAACAAGTTGTCAGCAGAACAACTGATTCAACTCAAGACCGATCTTGCCGAACGCGCCCTTGAACTGGGGTTCGACATGTTCGGTATTTCCGATACCAGCCTGGAGCAAACAGGTCAGCAGCACCAGCAATGGCTGGCCAGGCATTTCCACGGCGACATGGACTACATGCACAAACACGGCAGCAAGCGCTGGCGACCCGCCGAACTGGTACCCGGTACCTTGTCGGTTATCAGCGTGGCAATGAACTATCAGCCCGACGCCAGAGCCGCTGACGAAGTACTGACTGATAACAGTCTCGCCTATATTTCACGTTATGCACTGGGTCGCGACTATCACAAGCTGGTACGCAACAGGCTGCAAAAACTCGCAAAATTTGCCGAGCAACAGGCAGGCCCATATGGCTATCGCGTATTTTGTGACAGCGCCCCGATTATGGAAAAACCTCTCGCTGCAAAGGCCGGAATCGGCTGGACCGGTAAACACAGCAACCTGCTCAACCGGCAACATGGTTCATGGTTCTTCCTGGGAGAGATATATACTGACATGGAATTACCTGCTGATGCTGCTGTCACCGGTCATTGCGGTAACTGTACCAGCTGTATTGATGCCTGCCCCACCGCAGCAATTGTCGAACCCTATGTAGTCGATGCCCGGCTGTGCATTTCCTACCTGACTATTGAATACAAGGGTTCAATACCGGAATCACTAAGACCGCTTGTCGGTAACCGCATTTATGGTTGCGATGACTGCCAGCTCGTTTGCCCGTGGAACCGCTTTGCCGGTACCAGTCCGGAGGCTGACTTCAAGCCACGTCACAATCTTGATAACATCAGCCTGCTCGAACTGTTTTCGTGGAACGAAGCGAAGTTTCTATCACGCACAGAGGGATCGGCGATCAGGCGCATTGGCTACGAGCAATGGAAACGGAATATTGCCATAGCCCTGGGAAACGGTGACTACAACCCGGAAACGGTGCAGGCACTGAGAACGTGTATCAGCGATTCGGGCAGCAGGCTTGTTGCCGAACACTGCCAGTGGGCACTGGACCGACTTGCCGGAAAACAATGACACAACAACCCGAAAGGCTGCCTATCATGATTCGAACCGGAACATACATGCATTACCTGCTACTGCTTTTGGTATTTGCAGTTCCCAATATCGTTCTCGCCACCAATGAATACGCCAGGGAAAACTACAACGAAGCCCAGAACCTCAAGCGCGCAAACCGGTTTGAAGAAGCGCGCCAGGTATTCAACATCGTTGCCGACATGGACGATGCTGACGCCTCCAGCTGGGCCGAACTGGCAGCTGACGAGCTTCGCTACGGCCTGCTCATGCACGAGGTCAATCACCTGATCCTGAAGTTTGGCCGGAGCGCCCATTCAAGTGACAAGCAGGCCCAGTACCGGCAACTGGCCGAAAACAAGCTTAACGAAATCATTGATCTTAACGGTGACAACGTACAACGCGTGACTGAAGCGCAATCAAAGCTTGATCAGCTCAATGTATCCGGGGCCTATGTTGAACAGGCCAGGTCTGCCAATACCCTGGCATCACTGTCTCCAATCCGGTTGAGTATCCAGCTGTATTATCAATCCAGAGGACAATGGCCTGATCAACGCTGGCTCGCCGCCGAGCTCAAGGAATTGCTAGATCGTGCGCACATCAGTGACAGCCAGGTACTGATCAAGCGCTACTGGAGAAACCAGGACAAGGATTACAGGCTGATCCTGCTTGATCGGGTGAGCAACGAAGAATACACCATTACCGGTGATGCTACCGGCTCGCGCATTCAATCGAGTAATTAAAAGATACCCGGAATCTAATCTTCCAGGCGCAGAAAGTGCTCGCGATAATACCGAAGCTCATCAATGGATTCCTGGATGTCATCCAGGGCCATGTGAGTATTCTTTTTGCTGAACCCATCCAGGATCCCGGGTCGCCAGCGCCTGATTACTTCCTTGAAAGAGCTGACATCCAGGTTACGATAATGGAACCAGGCTTCCAGGTCGGGCATATGCTGCGCCAGGAATCGCCGGTCCTGACAGATCGAATTTCCGCACATGGGTGACTTGCCCTTGGGAACATAGTCTTTCAGGAAATCTATGGTCCGGGCCTGCGCGTCGACTTCCGACAGGTTCGATTCCTTGACCCGCCGGGTTAACCCGGTCCCGCCATGGGTACGGGTATTCCATTCATCCATCGCCTGCAAGACTTCATCTGCTTGATGTATTGCCAAAACCGGTCCCTGTGCAACCACGTTCAGGTTGGCATCTGTCACAATAGTGGCCACTTCAATAATGCGGTCATTGTCCGGGTCCAGGCCGGTCATCTCCAGGTCGATCCAGATCAGCGCATTGGCGTCTTGTGGCATTAGGTCAATCCTTCAGGGTTGCGTTACAATTTGTCGCTGACGAATACCCTATTTCCCCGCAGGAATCAAACAGTAGATGAACACATTGACAATAATTTTCATTGCCGCGGTAGTCCTGAACCTGTTGGTCAAGGCCTGGCTAAGTTACCGCCAGGTACATCACGTATCCGCACACAGGAATGAAGTACCCGAGACCTTTGCTGCGCAGATTAGCGCAGAACAGCACCAAAAAGCTGCGGACTACACTGTTGCCAAGTCTCGCTTCTCGGTTATAGATGATCTATACGGAAGCCTGTTGTTGCTGGGCTGGACTATCGGTGGCGGGCTGGCCATTATTGATTCCTTGTGGCTGAAAACCGGCTGGTCGTCACTGGCGACGGGAACAGCGGTTTTGCTAAGCATGTTTGTTATTGGCAGCGTACTGGAATTGCCGGTGAGCTTCTATCGCACATTTGCCATTGAACAGCGCTTCGGGTTTAACACCATGACACGAAAGCTGTTTGCCTCTGACTTTGTCAAGCAGTCCATTCTGCTGCTGTTACTGGGCACCCCTTTGGCGCTGGCTGCACTCTGGCTCATGAACAATATGGGTGACTTGTGGTGGCTCTATGTCTGGTTACTTTGGTCAGGTTTCAGCCTGCTCATGTTGTGGCTGTATCCTACTGTCATAGCACCGATGTTCAACAAATTCAGACCATTGGAAGACGACGCAGTCAGAAAGCATATTGAAAACCTCCTGGATCGCACCGGCTTTGCCAGTCGCGGCATTTTTGTTATGGACGGTTCAAGGCGCTCTACTCATGGAAACGCCTATTTCACCGGGTTTGGCAATAACAAGCGCATCGTCTTCTTTGACACCTTGCTCGAACACCTGAGCGCGAGCGAGATTGAAGCGGTGCTGGCCCATGAACTTGGACATTTTCGACACAAGCACGTGTTAAAGAGAATCATCCTGATTTTCAGCATGAGCCTGGCCGGGCTGGCGCTGCTCGGCTGGCTGGCCCAGCAAACCTGGTTCTACCGGGGACTTGGCGTCGACCAGCCTTCGTATCACATGGCATTGGTCTTGTTTATGCTCGCCGGCCCGGTATTCACGTTCCTGCTGAGCCCGTTATTCTCCTGGGGATCGCGCAAACATGAATTTGAAGCTGACCGTTATGCTGCGCAACACGCTAACTCTGATGAGCTGGTGTCGGCACTGGTCAAGCTGTATCGGGAAAACGCATCGACCCTGACGCCGGACCCGGTTAACTCATTGTTTTATGACAGCCACCCGCCCGCCGCCGTCCGGATCGCGCATTTACAGGCTCAACAAACTTGAAATAAACAGAATCTAACTACCCGGAGACGCCCTTTATGAAGAGTTATTCAGCCATTCTGTTGATGCTGCTTCCAGTGCTTTCGACCCAACTGGTTGCGGAAGAAATACGTTTTGGTGACAAAACCCGCGGCCAGCAACTGCACCAGAAACATTGTACCAGCTGCCACAATTCAGACGTCTACACGCGCGAAAATCGTAAAATCAACAGCTATGACAGCCTGATCCACCGTGTCGGCATTTGTGCTAGTCAGCTAGACATCAAAATTGATGCCGCTCAGCAGCATGACATTGCTCAGTATCTTGCCGAGAGTTTTTACCGGTTCCGGGACTGAACCGGGATCATCTGTCCGGCCCGTGCCGCCTAGCCGCTTCGGGCCGGTTTTCGACCTCCCCGTTTCAAACCCGACGAACACCAAAGAAAAATTTTTGCTACACTTGACGCAGTATCAGGCCTGCGGGGAGCCGGGCTCGATGGTGAGCACATCCCAGTTAATACCGCTAGTTGATTAAACCCGGGTCCACACCGGGTAAAAACGGGAAAGTATCAAATTTATTTTTTGGAGATCATAGACCATGTTTCGGACGGTTATTACTACCGCTTTTTTGTTGTTAGTCACCATTTTATCGCCGGCGAGAGCCAATGAACTGGAAGCCCAGGCCTTCCGCGAATACCTGGCCGAAGCCAAGGCAGGCGACCCTACCGCCCAGTTCGTGGTTGCCAGACGCTACGAAAAGGGGCTGGGAACAGAGCAAAGCTCTGATAAAGCCATGCACTGGTACAAACAGGCGGCCGACAATGGTCACCCGCTTGCCAAACTTTTTGTTGAGCGTCGACAGGCAGCCGACCAGCCGAAACCAGAACCGAAACCCGAGCCAGCCAGGATAGCCAAACCCGAACCAAAGCCCAAGCCTGCGCCTGTCAAACCGAAAAAAGCAAAACCGGTCCCGGTGGCCAGGACCTATGACACCGAGCAAGTCATCAGTTCTGGCAACTGGCTGACCGGCAAGCAACCGGTAGGATTTTTGCCCTCAATTCGCAGCAGTTGCCTGCCAAGTTCTGATGAGCTCATCTGCTTTTCGGAAAAATTCAGACATACAGTTAACAACCAGGAACTGGTCTACACCATCAAGTCCACGGTGAACAACTTTCAACCCGATGGCAGCTTTTCGGTGAAATACGTTTACAACGTTCTTGATATCAACAAGGCCGGTGGCGAACGATCCTATGCGCCAAAAATTGCAGCGAAAGAAGGCTGGCAGGAGCCGGGTATCAGCTTTCAGTGCAGACTGAATGACAACAACGCCGCCGTCTGCAAAGGCAGCGCCGGAACTGTAACGGTTACACAATAAACCATCAAATGGGGGATGCGTCTGAAAAGGCGCGGGATACAAACAATACCATCCGAAAGAGATGATTGGGGATAAACATGTTTGAGTACTTGCATACCAGGCTTCCGAAAATACTGCTGATCACTGTCGGACTCGCCTGCTTCACGACTAGCGCCGTGGCCGAAGACCAGCTTGACGAGGTTTCACAAAGCCTGTTCAAGGCGCAACTGGAACAGGCCAAACAAGGTTCAGTACAAGGCCAGTATTATGTTGGCGAAATGTACGAACAAGGTCTCGGTACACCGCAAAACATGGACAAGGCCCGGGAGTGGTACAAAAAGTCTGCCGCGCAGGGATTCGGTGCCGCCAAGAACAAGCTGAGGCAGCTGGAACGCGACAAACTTCGAAAGATTGAGGCGCGCGAAGAACAAAAACGCAGGCAAGAAGCTGAAACGCGCCGGGCCGAATTGAGAAAACAGCTACAGGAAGAAGAAACCCGAAAGGCTGCCGAAAAAGCGCGTAAACCAAAACCTGCAAAACCGGTTCCGGTAGCCAAGCCGGCTGAACCAGCTGTCCAGCCCCAGACCAAGCCCAAGACTCCGGAACCCGCACAGGATACAAAAAAGGATGACACAGGATTCAGTGCCGATCCTTGCAAGGGACCGAAGGCAAAGTTCATGTCCATGTGCAAATAACGCGATTGTTGACAGTCGATCGCTGCAAACAAAAAAGCCGGCCCACAGGCCGGCTTTTTTGTTCCTGCATGAGAACCGCTCAAGGGATGATCAGCAACAACTTGACACTCTTGTCCATGGATTTGCCGTTGATATACCCGATAGAACCGGGGTTCGATGATACCCACTGCTTGACCTCTGCATCACTACCCAGTTGTCTTGGTGGCTTTCCGCGACCACTGAAACGACGCGTTGACCAATGCCTGTCGAAATCCTGTTCGGACTTGTCCAGCATGGTCTTGAAGAACTTCTTGCGAACCTGGGCACCATCCGCGTGATCTACGGGCTGACCCTGGACACCGTCCCCGTACGTACTGGAATTACCGAGATAAATATTGGCTATCTCATCCTTGGTAATCCCGATTCCCTTGCCATCAACGGATGTAATCACCGCGATACTGTCTGCAGACGCCGCCCCTGCCGCCAGGAACAAGGCCGAAGCTGCAACTATCATTTTCAATTTTTTCATTGGATACAATTCCTGTGAATTCGTTCAGAGC
Organism: Gammaproteobacteria bacterium; assembly: GCA_029880545.1. NCBI lineage: Bacteria > Pseudomonadati > Pseudomonadota > Gammaproteobacteria > Gammaproteobacteria bacterium. The sequence goes on from JAOUOD010000010.1 coordinate 101,200, forward strand.
TCTAGAAAATTACGTCAATTGCCATGCTGTACAAATTCACGCTTTCACTCGGGTCTTCGAGAGCCGGGTTGTTCGGATCACTGACAAACAAGCCACGTGTGCCTTTGCCCGGAGTTGCTTGCTGAACATCAAACTTGAATGCCGCACCTGAGCCAAGCTCATAGCGAACACCCAGGGTATGCGACCGCTGCAACAGCGGAACACCCGGCATTGGATAATCAACGCTTGGGGTCGTCGGGTTATCATTGTCCGCCAGGCTCGCACGTGTGTAGTGGATCATGGTCGGACCAAAGCGATAACCCAGGGTGGCGTAATAGCCTTTCTGATTCGGGAACGCAGCATTGGCCAGGCCTTCTACATCACGCTTGAAGTATTCTGAATAGAAAACAATATTTTTCCAGTCCGCTGTAATACCGGCACTGGTATATGCACCCTTGTCGCCATCAACACCAAACTCTTTCTGGTACACACTGGTACTGAAGTGGCCGGCGCGAATGGTAAAATACGGATTGCTCAGCGCGATATTGATACCGCCCATCTGCTTGGTGGAGAACTGGATGTAATGAACTGACCCGGGCGCTGGTTGTGCTGCCGCCATGGCTTCTGCTGCACCCTGGCTAAATCCCATACCCATGAAAAACGCGACCCAATCAGCAAACGGCCTCATGGTTTCCTGAGGCTGAACCGCCCAGGTATCGTGATTTCCACCGGCATAAGGCTGGATCAACAAGCTGTTGTTACCAAAGTTGAAGCGAATTAACGCATCAATACCTTCAATGGCGGTGATCGGGTTGGTGCTGTACACCTCCTGGGGCGGCCTCACCCAGGGATAGGCATATCCCACTTCGTAATAGTCCGAAATCAGGTAGGAAGTCAGCTTGATCTTGCCAGCCCGGATACTGGTGTTATTTGTCGGCTTGTAGGTCGCGAACGCCCAGTCAGCGTTAACATTGAAGTTTCCGGATGGATCGCCACCCTTGGACAGCAATTGCCCGGTCACGCTGACTTGTGGATTTACCTCTGCCGAGATCTGGATACCAAGACGGCTCAATGTCAGGGCATCTGTAGAGTCGTCATAGGTGCCGTCATAGGATTTGACCTCGGAATCACCATAGGTGGCGCCCGCTGTCACAAATCCGCTGATATCGGTCTCGGCTAAAGCAGTTTGCGAAAAAACACCTGCCACCAACATTGATGACAAAGCCAGAAAACGTTTCATTTATTTCTCCCTCAGAATCGTGCAGGCGGCCGTGCATCCCGTGCCAAAAAGACGGAACCGGACGTTTACCATAAACTAGATTTACCCCTCAGAAACACCCTATCTCCTCGGGGAGACCCGAAATATAGCTGATTGTCGATGTTTTTCAATGCCAACAGATGATGTACGACGCTATCCAGCCAGTCATGCCCATAATTTGAAGCAATTCGGATGTTCTCACACATGTCAATTCATGCCCAAATACCGGCCAGACTGTCAATCCTAAATTGCGAGCAACATCGAAACAAGAAACCTACGCCAGGAATTTTGCTGCTGGATCAGTCCGTAGTCGTAGTAACGGTAGTCGCAGGCACCACCTTAAGGACAACCCCGTCGACACCAACTACCTGGATCTTTGCACCCGACGGCAGGTCGGAACCGGATATTTTCCAGGTCGAATCATCCACGCGAATCTTTCCATAACCGTTTACTATGGGCTCATTTAGCGCAAAAACCCGGCCAACGTAGTGATGGCCACGTCGATTCAGTTCCGGCGCATCAGTATGGATCGGATGGCGCCGCAGGAAATTCCGGCCGCCGACCACGGTGACGACAGAAAGCACGGCGAACACGGTCAACTGCCATTCCCAGGTCGTCCCCGGTATCAGCCACAGCAATGCCCCTACCAGCCCGGCCGACAACCCGATCCAGAGAAAAAAGGCTCCCGGTGCAAACAGTTCGAGCACTATTAGCACGACGGCGAGTATCCACCAATGCCAAAACTCTACCAGTGAAGCCCATTCCATACTCACACTCCTCGCGTTTCAGCTGCCCGTTGGCTTGTTGAAGGCTTCCTTGGCAAGTTCGCTTATTCCGCCAATTGCGCCAATTACATTGCTTGCCTCAAGCGGCATGAACAAAATCTTTTCATTCGGTGACTTGGCGATATCCCGCAGCGCATCAACATACTTTGTTGCCACAAAATAGTTTATAGCCTGTACGTTCCCGGTCGAAATAGCGGCTGAAACATCCCGGGTTGCCTTGGCTTCAGCCTCGGCAGAGCGTTCACGCGCTTCGGCATCCCTGAATGCCGCCTCCTTTCTGCCTTCTGCTTCCAGAATCATTGCCTGTTTTTCGCCATCTGCCTTGAGTATATCTGACTGGCGTTTGCCTTCAGCTTCCAGGATTGAGGCACGCTTCTCACGCTCGGCTTTCATTTGCCTGGCCATGGCATCCACCAGGTCGCGCGGCGGCGTAATATCCTTGATTTCGATTCGCGTAACCTTGACACCCCAAGGCATGGTCGCTTCGTCAACAACTATCAGCAGCCGTGCGTTAATATCGTCACGCTTGGACAATAACTCGTCCAGGTCCATGGAGCCCATCACCGTACGAATATTCGTGGTAACCAGGTTCAGAATGGCGCGCGCAAGCTGGTTTACTTCGTAGGCAGCCTTGGCAGCATCAAGCACCTGGAAGAAAACAACGCCATCCACTTCAACCATGGCATTGTCCTTGGTGATCACTTCCTGAGAGGGTACATCGAGAACGGTTTCCATCATGCTGATCCTGGCGCCAATGCGATCAATGACAGGGACAATCAGGTGAAGCCCCGGTGACAGTGTTCGCGTATAACGTCCGAACCGTTCAACTGTATATTCCATACCCTGTGGCACAGTTTTGACGCCCATAAAAACAAATGAAATAGCCAGGATGACCAATACATACACAAACAACAACGCTGCACTCAACTCAAACATAGACACTCCTTTCTTCCATTGGGCGCGGAATCACAGGTTACCGGCAAACCATCCCGGATTCGGCTGATTTATTGTCCAGATAAAGTTATGGGGCCACAAGGCCCCACAATCAAGAAATATTTTTTATACCGCCCGTATCAGTGACTTGCAGGGGTTTTTGTCTCGATGGTTTTCAGGGACCAGCCGTGCAATTCGTTCTTCTCGTTAAAACCAAGTCTGTACTCATTTATCTGATTCGGGTTAGAGGTAATTTTCTGATATATCCACTGCCCCGAATCCTTGGCACTGGGTTCTCCCAGTAAAACAGCCACCTGGGAAGGCTTCATTCCCTGCCTGAGCAAGTTTACACGCTGACCGAATGACAACCTCTTTTCTGTGCCTTGCGCTGAAGGCACGGGCCCAACTGATGCCATTGATCGCTGGGTCAGTGCCACGGCCTGCTCGTCAGCATTGGCGGCTGCTTTTGCCAGTGCCATCTCGGTAGGTGATGATACATCTGCTTGACCGGGGTTCTCAGCGCCCGCAGCGCTGGCAACGTTTGCTGCCGGATCGGTGACCGGTTGAACAGTTTGAGCAGGCGATAGCCGGGCAGTTTGTACCGGCTCAGCAGAATCCGGAATTCCAAGACCATTAATTCTCTGGTTCAAAAAAGCGACCATGCCCACGGCGACCACCATTGAGGCAGCAATAGATGCGGGTACCTGCCATGAACGCTTGCCATGCCTGCCACTACGCGGACCGCTGCTTGTCGCCCTGCGTGCGGCGGCAAGAATGGCGTTATCTACCGCTTCTGTCGGCAGTTCATTGCCAAAACCGGCATACGCGTGGGACAGTGCTGAACCACCCTCTAGATAGCTGTCAAATTGACGGTCGCTGTGCATCATTCTTCTTCCTCCAGACCTTCGAGCATCTTGCGCAACTTTGCTACTGCGTAGCGCAATCGGCTCTTGGCTGTTTCACGATTTACCCCTGTAGCTTCAGCAATCTCATCGAGACTCATGCCCGCCTCTTCCCGCATCAGGAATGCTTCCTTCTGGGCTTCCGGCAATGTATCAATGGCCTGCTTCAGCTCTTCCATCTTGAATTGACGCTCGACAACCTGGTCGGGTTCGTGCGTCGCATCTTCCGGCATTTGCTCCCAAAGCGACTCACCATCTTCATCGACAAAGGAGTTGGCCAGTTCCGGGCTTTTGCGCCGGTAATAATCAATCAGGCGATTATGGGCCATGTGGTACAGGTAGGTCGTAAATTTCGCCCTCACCTCGTACCGGTCCTTGGCCCGGATAAGTTTCATCCAGACATCCTGGTACAACTCTTCCGCCAACGGCGCGCTACCCGTCTGCCTGATAAAGTAACGATACAGCCCCGGGCGATGACGCCTGTACAATTCATCAAATGCAGCGGCGTCACCATCGCGAAACCGCAGCATCAAATCCTCATCGCTCTCCTGATTTTTCATTTGTCTTAACGCGATGCTGCCAAACGGGGGTTAAAACGTGGCACCGCTTTTACTCCATTTTTATTTTGTAATCGTGTTATTAACTATACATCACGACGCCCGGAAAAGGCACGTGAGAGCGTATTGCGGTCGATGTACTCCAGTTCACCGCCAACTGGTACACCATAGGCGATACGGGTTGCCCTGATACCGCGAGACTGAACCAGTTCACCGACAAAATGCGCCGTTGCCTCGCCTTCCACGGTCAGGTTTGTTGCCAGCACAACTTCCTGGATACCGCCACTATCGAGCAGCGCCTCCAGCCGGTCCATGCCAAGCTCATCCGGGCCGATGCCATCAAGTGGTGACAAATGCCCCATGAGTACGAAATATGTACCGTTATAGACACCCGCCTGTTCCAGCGACTGCAAGTCCGTAGGAGTCTCGACAACACATAGCAATGACGGGTCGCGTCTACCGGAACTGCAGATATCGCACAGCGCTGTTTCACTGAGATTGTTGCAACGGTGACAGTGGCCTATGGTGTCAACTGCCTGGATCAGTGCGGCGGCAATTTCCCTCGCGCCGTCCCGGTTTCGCTCCAGCAAATGATAGGTCATGCGGCGTGCGCTTTTCGGACCTACGCCTGGCAATACCCGGAGCGCCTCAATTAGCCGCTGAATGACCCTGGATTCCGACATTCTCTAGAAGGGCAAATTCAATCCGGGAATATTGAGCCCCGCAGTGATGCCTGACATTCTCTCCTGCGTGGCTTGTTCCACTTTCCGGACGGCATCGTTGACAGCGGCTGCCAACAAGTCTTCAAGCATCTCCTTATCATCCTCCATGAGGCCCGGATCAATCTCCACCTTACGTACATCATGACGACAAGTCATGGTCACCTTGACCATGTCACCACCAGCATTGCCTGTCACTTCAATATTTGCCAACTCAGCCTGTGCTTTCTGCAGGTCCTGCTGCATACGCTGGGCCTGTTGCATCATCTTGCCGATTCCACCTTTCATGATAACCTCTTCAAAAAAACTAATGGGTTCGTGGCCTGACCGAACCCGGTTTGATTCGGGCGCCAAATATATCCTGCATTGCCTTGATATTGGGATCGGCAGCGATTGCCGCATCCGCCGCCTGTTGGGCTTCGTCATTTATCCGCAACTGGCGATCCGCGGGTGTCTCTCCCTTTGCTTCGCCAATGCGAATCGACAGCCTGAGCGGTTTACCAAACCGCTCACTAAGCAATTTTTGTAAATCCTGCTCTCGCTCCTTGCTGTACAAGTGCGAGGCATTCACGGCCATAACCAGCTGCGCCATATCTTCAGTCTCCGCAGCCTCCGGTACCGCGTTGGCCAAAACCTGCCCCAATAGCCCACCAATTGACCAGTGATCCAGCCAACGGGCCCAGGTTTCACAATCTACTGGCCAACGGAACAATTCCGGAGCTTGAGCGCACTCCTCCGTCATGGCCTGTGCCAACCCGGTTTCCAGCCCTACACGAGACTGGACTTCAATCTCGGCTGGGAGAGTTTCCGTCTTCGGTGTTACCTTGGCCGCAGTGTTCAACCGGGGCTTGGCAACCGACGCTGGTGGTGCGCCCCGGTCTGCACGAGATATTTCACTCTCCCCGGATCCCGGTGTTCCAACATCGACCAACGTTAGTGGCTTGAATGCCAACATTCTCAGCAGGCTCATTTCCAGCCCGCTTCTAGGATCGGGGGCGAGCGGCAAGTCACGCTTTCCGTGCAAAGCAACCTGGTAAAACAACTGAATGGCTTCGGGAGACAGCGCTTCCGCGTAATCGGCAAGCATGGCGCGATCGGTTTCAGACAATTCAGATAATTGTATATCTGCCTGCAGCATGGCAATGTGGTGCAGAGCGAGGGCCAGGCTGTCGAGCACAGATCGAAAATCACCGCCATGATCCGCCACATCCTTGATTGCAGCCATCAGGCTGGCAGCATCACTCCGCGCCAGAGCGGACAACAATCTTTCTATAATTCCCTGGTCTATAGTGCCGAGCATTTCACGAACAGGATCCGTTTGCAGCACGCCGTTGCCGTACGCTATCGCCTGGTCCAACAAACTCAATCCATCTCGCATGCTGCCGTCAGCGGCACGCGCCAGCAAATCAACAGCCGGGGATTCGTACTGTATCGTTTCCGCCTGCAGAATTTTTTCCATCTGTTGATGAATTTGCCCGATCTCGAGTCGTTTCAATCCAAACTGCAGACATCGAGACAGGATGGTGACCGGCAATTTTTGCGGATCGGTTGTCGCAAGAAGAAACTTCACATGGGCAGGCGGTTCTTCCAGGGTCTTCAGCAGCGCGTTAAAGCTATGACCCGAAAGCATGTGTACTTCGTCGATGAGATAGACCTTGTATCGCCCCCGAGTCGGCGCGTACTGCACATTATCGAGCAGCTCGCGCGTATCATCCACCTTGGTACGGGATGCGGCATCCACTTCGAGCAGGTCTATATATCGCCCGGCATCAACCTCCTGGCAGGTTGAGCATTCGCCACATGGTCTTGACGAAATACCTTGTTCGCAATTGAGTGATTTGGCAAGAATCCTGGCGATAGTGGTTTTACCAACACCGCGGGTACCGGTAAACAGGAATGCATGATGGAGTCGTTGATTGTCCAGTGCATTAACCAGCGGTCGAACAACATGGGATTGACCCACCAGATCTTCAAATGTCCGCGGCCGCCACTTCCGGGCCAGCACTTCGTAACTCAAGCAATCTCCCCCAATTCCTGGAAATCTGGTGGCGGATCCAGCCAGCCTGACCCGGACACCCGATTCGGATGTTGCGGCTGCTTCCTTCCGGACCTGACCGGGTTCACAACCTATCGCCGCCCGGGAGGCCAACCTTCACCGCCAGTGAATCGCGAGTATAACACGCCCCCTTCCAGGCACCATATTTGGAGTCGTCGAACTGTCCTGTAACTTTCATCGAGAGTACGACTCCAGACTTTCTTCCAATCATTAAAAAAGGCTGCCTACAGGCAGCCTTTTTTAATGATTGGCCGGCAGAACCATCGACAATGGTTCAAGCGGGTGTCCGACAGAACACCGAAGGTGGTCTTGGGACCGGAGAGAGGGATTACTCGGGCTGTCGCCCTACCCTTCGGGCCGCCGTTGCACGTACCGTGCGCCGGCGTTCGCCCGCATGTCATGCGGTCGTCGAACCGGCCTATAGCTTTCATCGAGCGTTCGAATACCTGCACACATCACCAATCAAATAAAAAAGACCCCGCAAGGGGGTCTTTTTTATTTGGTCTGGCGGAGAGAGAGGGATT
>JAOUOD010000011.1 GCA_029880545.1 Gammaproteobacteria bacterium
AAAAGAGAAATTGGGCTCTGAGCCACCCACTAATTGTTTATCGAAAGAGGATAGATATGAACAGTGCAGATAAGGAAACGACGGGAGATACTTCCGCGGTTTGGCGGAATCATGTATCAGTTCCAGATACCCCAAAGGGTTTTACTGTAAGGACCACCTATCCGAACAATCCGGATGGTGTGGAAGTAATGTTGGAAAGGTGGGAAGCCGGCTCCGAAGAACCTCCGCATTCGCACCCGGGCGATGATATGACGGTTGTCGTTGAAGGTAAGATGTCAATTCAGTTTTATACTGAATACGCCGATGGCCTTAAGCCGGATGGTCCAATAATTTATTTAAACAAGGGTGATGTGGGGTATATCGAGGCTAATCGAATTCACGATGCAAAATATATCGAAGAGTGTAAATTGGTTTATGTTCACGACAAGGCCTTTGGCTTTAGTGCAAAAGCTTAATATATGAGATAAAGGCACAGTTTATATTTCATATGGTGTGGCTATCTCAACTACGAGGATGAGGCGACGTTCGAGGTGGATGTGTGGCGCGATGCCGAAACGTATGCGTTTGGGTTTAATTACTACAGCTAACCATCGCTTCCACGGGGCGGCGCCGCTAACGCGCCGTCACCCGTGATGCGGGACGTTAGCAGTGTTTAATAGATAGCATATACATTGGAGATAATGTGACCGAGTTAAAGAAATACTCTGACAGGATAGGGCGATTCATTTATGGCCTAATCGGTATAAGCCTGGCTTTAATCAGCCTTTCGGTAATGGTGGTTGCGTTATGGGGAATTTGGGTCTCAGTGCATGAAAAGACTCTTCTTGTGAAAGCGCTTCTTGATGCAATCGGGCTAATTGTTATAGGAATGGCAGTCTTTGATGTATCAAAGTTTTTGATAGAGGAAGAAGTTATCCAAAGCGGTGGCACAAAGACACCCACTAAACAGAGAGAGACACTATTGAAGTTTCTTGCCATTATTTCTATTGCCGTAAGTCTGGAGGCGCTGGTATTTATTTTTGATGCCGGGAAAAAAGATATTAGCAATTTAATATACCCAACATTCCTATTAATCGCAGCCGTTTTGGTAGTGGTCGGTCTTGGTATGTATCAAAAACTGACCCGGAATGAAGAGAATTAGTTGTAATACAATCTAGTGTGGCGATGACCGTTCGAGTGTGTTAGTAGCATATTCTTACAGATGGCAATATCCGAAGTTTAGAGGCAATTGCATGGCTGCTAGTAACTGGGTCAAGTTTGCGCCAAAAGCGGCGCGGCTTACCCATAGCGTTAATCCTCACACAAAGGAGAAAAGGCTGCTTCTGTTAAAACCAAACTGTGAATGCTGCAACAAGGACCTTATCCCGGAATCGACTGATGCAAGAATCTGTTCCTTTGAGTGCACATTTTGTGTTACTTGCGCGGAAACGGTTGTTGATGGGAAATGCCCAAATTGTGGCGGTGAACTCGTTACCAGGCCAAGACGACCAGTCGATAAACCGGTCAAATATCCTGAACTACTCATGAAGGGAGTCCATCAATGGCAGGAAATAGTCGGAGTAGATGTGGGTAACACAATATGAAAATGGATCATGCACAAGTAGATGCCGCACTCGTGTCAACGCTCGTCATCGGTATGGTGGCCATCGTGGACTTTTGGTTCAATCTTGGCGATCAAGATCCGCGTAAGTTCTATTATTATTTCATTGGATTTGGCATGCTCTACTATGCCTCAAAACTCCTATACAACAGGCGATGGTATGGCCGGTGGTTTGGGCGAGAGGTGTGTGGGCTGGTATCAATCCTGCTTACAGGCATGGTTGCCGTCGCGGACATCTGGCTTGATTTGGCGGACGAGGATCCCCTAAAGACCATGTACTATTTCATTGGCTTTGTCATGCTATATATCATCTCAACGATTGTTTTCGCAAAACTCTGGTATGGTGATTAAGAATATGAACGGGTATTATTTAGCGTCGTATTAGCGAAACAAACGTCAGAATCTAATCAACTGGTTCACCGAACCCTATGGACTGGCATACTCAGACAACCGATGAAGTCCTGGCCCGTCTCGAATCGACACTTGAAGGTTTAAGTGAAGATGAAGCGAAGAGGCGGTTAGGAGCGTTCGGCGCAAACCGGCTCCCGGAACCCGCCCAACGTAATTTGTTGATGCGTTTCCTGTCACATTTTCACAACATCCTTATATATGTCCTTATCGGAGCAGCTGTCATTACGGCGCTACTCGGTCATATAGTCGATACATCCGTCATTGTTGCGGTTGTCATTATCAATGCCATTATCGGTTTTTACCAGGAAGGCAAGGCCGAAAAAGCAATGGAGGCAATTCGGCACATGCTGGCCCTGCATGCGTCGGTTATGCGGGACGGCCACCGCCAGGTTATACCCGGTGAGGAGCTTGTACCCGGGGACATTGTTTTCCTGGAAGCCGGCGACAAGTTACCGGCAGACCTTCGTCTGATCCGGGCGCATGGTTTGCAGGTCCAGGAGGCCATCCTGACCGGTGAATCTGTCGCTGTTGAAAAACACACCAAGGCGGTTGCGCCGGACGCGCCATTGGGTGATCGTTTTTGTCTGGGATTTAGCGGCACTTCCGTCAGCAGCGGACAAGGTACAGCAGTGGTTATTGCCACCGGTGCAAACACTGAAATCGGGCGAATTGGCGGCTTGCTCGCCAGGGTGCAAACGCTGGAAACGCCGCTGGTAACACAAATGGCAGTTTTCGCGCGCTGGCTGACCTTGTTTATTCTCGCCGTTTCCGCACTTATGCTGATCTTCGGCTACACCATGCTGCACTATGATTTTGCCAGTTTGTTTATGGCGGTGGTTGGCATTGCCGTTTCCGCCATTCCCGAAGGGTTGCCGGCGGTTTTGACCATTACGCTAGCCGTGGGCGTTAAGGGAATGGCGCGTCAAAATGCCATTGTTCGACGGCTGCCCGCGATCGAAACGCTTGGTTCGGTCTCGGTTATCTGTTCTGACAAAACAGGTACGCTGACACGCAATGAAATGATGGTCGATACTATTGTCACGAGCAACGGGAGCTTTAGTGTAAAAGGCTCCGGTTACGATCCGGGTGGTGACATAGAACCGGACAACCATGGCATGACGGTACAGGACTCTGTGTCATTGCAGGAACTGGGCAGGGCGGCTGCGCTTTGCAATGATGCGGAACTGGTTCGAAACAATGATACCTGGACCGGGCAGGGCGACCCGATGGAAGTCGCGCTGCTGGCCCTTGCAGCAAAGACCGGGGCCGGTACTGTCGAAGCAAGAAAACAGTGGACACGAACGGATGTGGTGCCTTTTGACAGCAAACACAGGTATATGGCCACGTTAAATCATAACCACGAAAAACAAGCGTTCATATTTATCAAGGGTGCACCCGAGCAAATAGTATCCATGTGCCGTGAGCAGCGCGACGGTGAAGGGAATGCCGAACCGCTGAATGTTCAATACTGGGAGCAGCAAGCCAATGCTATTGCCTCTCGTGGCCGACGTGTCCTTGCCTTCGCAACAAAAGTCGTGAAGCCCGAACATACCGTGCTTGAGATTGTCGATCTGCAGGATGGGCTTGTATTCGTGGGCCTGGCCGGACTGATTGACCCGCCACGCCAGGAAGCGATTGAATCAATAGCCAGCTGTTATCGTGCAGGGATCGATGTGAAGATGATCACGGGTGATCATGCCGCTACTGCATCCGCAATCGGTAAACAACTGGGATTGCGAAACAGTGACCGGGTAGTGACAGGCCAGGAGCTGGATAAACTCGATGATCAACAGCTGCGATCTGTAGTCTGTGACATTGGTATTTTTGCGCGCACCAGCCCGGAGCATAAATTGCGCCTGGTGATGGCGCTGCAGGCGAATGATATGACGGTAGCCATGACCGGCGATGGCGTGAATGACGCGCCTGCACTCAAGCGTGCAGGTGTCGGGGTTGCAATGGGTAAAGCCGGAAGCGAAGCCGCGAAAGAAGCAGCCGAGATCGTGTTGGCCGATGACAATTTTTCTACAATTGTCACAGCGATAAAAGAAGGCCGCACCGTCTATGACAACATCAAGAAAGTAATCAGCTGGACATTACCGACCAATGCCGGCGAGGCGTTGACCATAATCCTCGCCTTGCTGCTGGGATTGAGCCTGCCGGTCACGCCTGTACAGATTCTATGGATCAACATGATTACCGCCGTCACGCTCGGTATTGCGCTGGCTTTTGAGCCGGCAGAAGAAAATACCATGTTAAGACCACCGAGATCGCGCAAGGAATCCCTGCTCAGTGGCGGACTCTTGTGGCATATCGTGCTTGTCGCAAGTCTTTTTCTGGCCGGGGTATTCAGTATGTACGAGTACGCCATTACGAAGGGCTACTCCGAGGCGTTGGCGAGAACCATAGCGATGAATACGCTGGTCGTACTGGAAATATTTCATCTCTTCTTTATCCGGAATATGCACGGGACATCGTTAAGCCGGAAGACTGTTCTTGGTACCCGTGTCGTTTGGGCGGCGGTAATTGCCGTTACCCTGGGGCAGTTTGCAGTGACCTACGTGCCATGGCTGCAGGCGATATTTGAAACCCAGGCAATAAACGTAGCTGATGGTGTATTGATTATTGCCGTCGGTGTCATTATGTTTTGTGTAATAGAGATTGAAAAGAAAATACGACTAAAAGTATTGAATAGATTGTTTTAACGGGTCTTTCCAGTCAACACAAATCGCGTGCACGTGAGTGAGGTGCCGGGGAGTCGTGGTTATGGTTTTACGCTCGAGCGATGTCGAAGCGTGGAGTACTCGCCTGAAGCCAGAACAGCCTGAAACGGGGCGAAGGCGAATCATGTCGACCCCTAATGAACCGCGCCTGTTCAGAATTAATTGCTATTGACCCCGGAGTACATAAGCCTGCGGTTCGGACTGTTCGCCGGCACGGTGCGGTTGCAAACCGCTTACTGAGATAAAGATGAGTTCCAGTCACAGTGTTGCAAATCACCGGGCTACATTGTTTCGATTGCCGGCCGGAGAGTTGTTGTGTTTGCAGGTACCGCTGTGTGCGTTTTGCCCGGTTGTAACAGGATTTGCACCAAACGGGATTTCCTGAAAGTCATGTTTAGCCGGAGCGAATGATAGAACCCGACCGGTATTCAGAAGCGGTTGTTTCCGCTTGACGTAACCGTGAACCCTGCGGGAAGATCAATCGGCTGTCGGGACAAGGGTTTTACGGAATGAATCCGCATTACGAGTCAGCTCAGAATCCGGCCTGTCTTCATTGTTGCGAGACTGCAGATCGCAAAATCCGGAAGACCTTTGCCAGCAATTATCAAGTGAGGGATGGTCATGTTTGAATGGCTGATTAGTCCGGAAGCATGGGTTGCCCTGGGAACGCTTATAGCGCTCGAAATCGTTCTGGGCATAGACAACATTATTTTTATTTCGATCCTGGTGGGCAGGCTGCCCGAGCACCAGCGAAACGTGGCGCGACAACTGGGCCTGGGCCTGGCAATGCTGACACGGTTGGCGCTGCTTTTCAGTCTTGTCTGGGTCATGGGGCTGGTCGCGCCCTGGTTCTCTGTCTTTGGCATCGAAATTTCCGGTAGAGATTTTATATTGATCGTGGGCGGCCTGTTCCTGCTGGCCAAGTCAACGCACGAAATACACAACAGTCTGGAAGTAGTTCAGTCTGAAGAAACCGCACCAGGCACAGCCGGGTTCTATTCGGTCCTTGTGCAAATAGCCGTACTCGATATCGTATTTTCACTGGATTCCGTTATCACGGCAGTGGGGCTGGTGGAACATTTGTCGATTATGGTAATCGCCATTATTGTTGCGGTCGTTGTCATGCTTTTTTCGGCAAAGCCGATTGGGGAATTTGTTGACAAGAATCCAACGATAAAGATGCTTGCCTTGTCGTTTTTGATATTAATCGGCTTTACGTTGATTGCCGAAGGTTTTGATGTCCACATACCAAAAGGCTACATATATTTCGCCATGGCATTCTCGGTTGCGGTTGAAATGCTGAATATCAAAGCCAGGAAGAGAAGAGAAACCGTGCCTTTGCAACTGCAGAAAAGAATTTCAGAGGAGAATGCGGTCTGATGCTGGCCGCGTTCCGGGTCCGCAGCCGGAAGAGCCATTCGTACCGCAGGCAATCGTAATTATTGAACAGTGACAGAGAAGATCATTATGAAAAAAGTCAGCAAGCTGGGCCACAAGGCCATCACTATAATAGAAGACATAGGCCTGATCATTATCGCCGTGGCCACCGTGATCGCAGTAGGCATTGAAATTGAAGTCATGGTGAAGGCCAGAACCGTTACGCTGTCTGATCTGTTGCTGCTGTTCATTTATCTCGAAGTGCTGGCGATGGTGGCGATATACCTGGAATCGGGCAAACTGCCGGTGCGGATGCCGTTGTATATAGCCATCGTCGCGCTGGCCCGGTATATGATTCTGGATATGAAAGGCCTGGACAACTGGCGCATTATCGCCATTGCTGCGGCAATATTACTGATATCGCTTGCGGTGCTGGTGCACCGGTATGGCCACAACAAGCTGCCGTATGAAAAGGGGGATGACAGCCGATAAACTGGCCGAGTGCGGCAAATTCAGCATCACATCGCGCAGTTTATTTGGATGCCAGTGGAGGGAATTGAATATGGCTGAGCACGAAAAGATCAATTACATCGAGCTGCCGGCCCGGGACATGGCGGCCACCAAAGCTTTCTTTGCAACCGTGTTTGGCTGGTCATTTGTTGATTACGGACCGGACTATACGGCGTTTGACAACCAGGGAATCGATGGTGGTTTCTATAAATCTGACAACGTAGCGACAACAAAAAACGGCAGCGCCCTGGTTGTTTTTTATTCGAACCAGCTTGAGTACACCCAGGAAAAAATCGAAGCGGCAGGAGGCGGCATTATCAAGAACATTTTTTCATTCCCCGGCGGCCGTCGATTTCATTTCACGGATCCAAGCGGTAACGAGTTTGCTGCCTGGTCTGATGTCGGCGTTTAGGCACACTGCGAATCGCAAAGCGCTTCGTTCTGATTATCATGAAAGACCTGTCCATACTGCCCGGTAATCTGCCGGTTCCTGAAGACGATGGTGCATGCGACCACCTGAAAGGCATGCGCGTACCTTCAGCAAGCCTGGGTTCCGCCTCCGGTACTACCGTGGATATCAGTGCTTGTGACGGCGTCGTTGTCATCTATTGCTACCCGATGATTGGTAGACCAGATAGTCCGCCACTAGTTGGCTGGAATGACATACCGGGTGCGAGAGGGTGCACACCGCAGAGTTGTGCGTTTCGTGATCATTACGCGGAACTGGCATATACCGGCGCCCGCGTCTATGGCGTCAGCGCACAACCGCTGGCAGACCAGGCAGAAGCCAGGAGTCGCCTCGAGTTGCCGTTCGACTTGCTCAACGACAGTGAATTTGTCCTGACAGAAGCATTGCGCCTGCCGACTTTTCAATACGAAGGCAATCGGCTGATCAAGCGTCTGACACTTGTTGTTGCCGATGGTGTGATCAAAAAGGTTTTCTACCCGGTTTTTCCGCCGGACCGGAATGCGGAAGCTGTTCTCGAGTGGCTGAAGCAACATTGAGACGAGCGCCGTGTTCGCCGGATTTTCAGAGTCAGCCGGTTACCTCGGAGCATTCCGGGTAGAGTAAGGGTGCTATCGTGAGATTATGGTCAATACACCCGGAATACCTGGATGCCAAAGGCCTGGTCGCCTTGTGGCGCGAGGGACTGTTGGCGCAAAAAGTGTTGCTTGGTGAAACCCGGGGTTACAAAAATCATTCGCAGCTGGAACGGTTCAAACAAATGGACAATCCCGTGGGTGCAATATCAACCTATTTGCGGTTCGTGGAGAAAGAGGCTAACAGAAGAGGTTATGCATTCAACAGGAGCAAGATTGTCAACAGGCGTACCAGTGCCAGGATGCCGGTCAGCAGTGGCCAGGTTGACTATGAATTCCGTCACTTGCTGGCGAAACTGAAAACCAGGGCGCCAGACTTGTATGACCGCCTTAAAACCACCCGAACAATCAAGTTGCATCCCATGTTCCGGAGAGTAACGGGAGGCATTGAGGATTGGGAGGTGTTGCCCGGGGAACCGGATTAGCAGGCTTGTTAGCCGCCTCATATCTGGCCGCATGTTGTATATTTGTTTGAATGTTGAAATTGTCGGCCAGCTGAAGCAGGCGACTTTTGTACAATACCTGTCCTAAACTTTAATTCCAGAACCCGGTATTGTATCCATACATCGGAACGCCTGATGTTTCTCGGCGCGTTGTCGCGGATTGGTAATGACGGTGTGCAGCAATTCAATATTCTGATCATCTCGGCAACCCACGAGATAGATCAGTCTCATCATTGCATGCCGGTGATGTTGCTGATTAATCAAGCCAGGGAATGGCTTGACGCGACGGGTGCGGATTCATTTTAACCGTTGACGAAACCCTGTGATGCGTCGTCGCATATCTATGAATGCTGTGCCTGGGTCGACAATGGGCGTCACGAAAGCCCGCAATGCATTGCGTCGCGCAAGGATGATAAAAGCAATTGATCAGCAAGGACACATAACAACGCCGGCATATGGCCGGCGTCGATGCATCTCGATTGGCAAGAGATTACTTCAATACACCCTGCATTTCGGCAATTTCCGTCTTGGCTTCTTCCATCATGGCGATGGCGGCATCAGCATCCATGCCCAGGCGTTGCATGGCCGGTAATTCGGTGAAATTGATATTGGCCAGTCGTTCGGAATCTATACCGATATAGGAGTGCAAATTGGCGACCGTGACCACGTCTACCAGGTCAGGTTTTTCAATCTGGCGATCCAGTTTCTCGTGCTCGGAGGCCACGGCAACCAGTTCCGGTGGCAGCTTCCAGGCTTCCAGTACCAGTCGACCGATCGGGCAGTGTAACCGGGTGATGGCGTCGTCCAGCAGGTGATCGCTGTTGGCGACTACAGGGTAACTTTCTGCCTGGTTGATAATGGGCAGCGCGCCGACATCATGGATGAGGCCGGCAAGCAAGGCTTCGTCAGGCGGCAGTTTGGTGAACTTTTTTGCCAGCACCGAGCTGATGGCGGCAACGCGCGTTCCATGGTCCCACAGTTGCTCCATACGCTTTTTCAGCTGCGGGTACTTGGTCTGGAACAGCTGCTGCATGACCAGGCTGATAGCCATGGTACGCACCACCTTGTTGCCCAGGCGAGCCACGGCGATTTTCACGCTATCGATCTGCGTGCTGCCGCGATATACCGGGCTATTAGCCACTTGCAGCAAGCGGGCACTCAGGGCCGCATCGGTGCTGATAATTTTGGCAATCTGGTCGGCGCCCACATCTTCGCTGTCAATGGCCTTTCGCACCTTGGTTGCCACTTCCGGCAACGTGGGCAGTTTCAGGTTATTGGAGCGGGCGAGTTGGATGATTTCCGCTATGAAAGTATCAATTGTCTGGTTTTGCGCTGTTTGTTCCACGTTCCGGTACTCGTTATAGTGTTGGAAATTCGTTGAGCCGGTGGCATTTACCGGCCTCCACTGAGATATTCCTGCAAACAACATGATTGACTCTACTTCCGCTGTGCCATTGCCGCTGGCACTGTGCCTGATGGGACCGACGGCATCGGGAAAAACCGGCCTGGCCATCAAGCTGCGTCAGCAATTGCCTGTCGAGCTCATCAGTGTTGATGCTTCTCAGGTCTATCGTGAATTGAATATCGGCACAGCCAAGCCATCCCTTGAGGAACAAAAGCTGGCGCCGCATCGTCTCATCGATATCCGGGAGCCGGCTGAAACCTATTCGGCAGCGGAATTTTGCCGGGATGCCTTGGAGGAAATGCGGCAAATTACGGCTGCAGGGCGTATCCCGCTGCTGGTGGGCGGCACCATGTTTTATTTTCGGGCACTGGAATTTGGCTTGTCCGAGCTGCCGGAGGCGGATGCGAATATTCGGGCAGAGCTGGAAACCGAGGCGCGGTCATTGGGATGGCCGGCCATGCATGAACGGTTGGCAACTATTGACCCTGCAATCGCCCAGCGAATCGACCGCCATGACGCCCAGCGCATCCAGCGTGCCCTGGAGATATACCGGCTGACCGGCATGGCACCCAGCGAGGCCCAGGCACAAACTCGACAGGCACCGCCGCCGTATCGTTTTATCAAGGCGGCACTGATGCCCGGTAATCGGGAGCGATTACGGCAGGATATAGCCCGCCGGTTTGTAATGATGCTGGAGCAGGGCCTGGTGGAGGAGGTTGATGTGCTATTGAAAAGAGGGGATATCAACCCCAGTTTAGCCAGTATGCGAATGGTCGGTTACCGGCAGGTTGTCGACTATTTGCATGGGAAAGTGGACAAAAATACCATGATTGATCAAGCAGTTACCGCAACCAGGCGGCTGGCCAAGCGACAGTTTACGTGGCTGCGCAGTTACCCGGATGTGGTCCGGTTTGACCCGCAAAAACCGGGGTTTGAGCAATCAGTTGGTGAGCATTTTGCCGACAAATTAGGTATGATTTGCCCCTAGGCTGATGTTTTGCCGCACATTTTTAGGGTAGATTGTGTAATTGAGGCGTAGAGAGAAGGGAGTTCCGTTGCTTTACCTTGGGACGACTGATTAGCCTGACCAGGCAGGTATGAGGTGTATGTCTGCTGAAGCGAGCTTAATTTACAAGCTGAAAGACAAACTACAATTATCAAAGCAAATAACAGGAGAACACCATGAGTCAAAAAGGGCAAGCGCTACAAGACCCTTTCCTGAATACCCTTCGGAAGGAACATGTTCCCGTTTCAATTTTTCTGGTGAACGGCATCAAGCTTCAGGGACAAATTGAATCTTTTGATCAGTTTGTCGTATTGCTGAAGAATTCTGTCAGCCAGATGATTTACAAGCATGCGATCTCGACGGTGGTGCCGAGTCGCGCAGTGAAATTCAACTTTGAGGACGACCCTGACAAGGGAAACGCCTGACACACCTGATTTTATGATATCAACGTCTCCAGGCCCGGTTCAGGCCGGGCCAGAAGGCAAGCGTTCCGAACGCACCTTGCTGGTTCACCAGCGAAGTACCCGGCTTGATGATTTGGAAGATCTGAATGAGCTCGAGCTGCTGGCTGTTTCAGCCGGAGCCGATGTTCAAGGCACTGTATTGAGCAGTCGTCAGCGACCGGACCCGGCAACATATATAGGTAAGGGCAAGGCTGAAGAATTGGCCGAGCGGGTCAAGGCAGAAGATATTGAGCTGGTATTGGTCAATCATGACCTGTCGCCGGCACAGGAGCGCAACCTGGAAAAAATTGCCGGTTGTCGTGTATTGGATCGAACCGGGCTGATTCTCGATATTTTCGCCCAGCGCGCCCGCAGTCATGAAGGCAAGCTGCAGGTGGAACTGGCCCAGCTGGAGCACTTGTCTACGCGGCTGGTGCGTGGCTGGACTCACCTGGAGCGGCAAAAAGGCGGTATCGGTCTGCGTGGTCCAGGTGAAACCCAGCTGGAAACCGACCGTCGATTGCTGCGTGAACGTATCAAGTATCTGAACAAGCGACTGCAGCGTGTCACCAATCAACGACAAATTCGCCGTCGCTCGCGTAACAAGATTCCGATTCCGACGGTGTCACTGGTGGGGTATACCAACGCTGGCAAATCGTCGTTGTTCAACTGTATTACCGGCGCCGGGATTTATGCGGCTGACCAGTTGTTTGCCACGCTCGACCCGACCATGCGTCGAGTCGATTTGCCAGGCAACTCGGAGATTATCCTGGCGGATACCGTCGGGTTTATCAGGCATTTGCCACACGACCTGGTGGAAGCATTTAAATCGACGCTTGAAGAAGTGCAGGAAGCCAACTTGTTATTGCACGTGGTAGATGCTGCCAACCCGGACTACCAGGATCACGAGCACCGCGTGCACGAAGTATTAACGGAGATCGAGGCCGAGGATGTGCCGGAAATCCGTGTGTATAACAAGATTGATTTAACCGGGCAGCCGGCTCGCGTGGAACGCGATGAGGCTGGCCGGATCTTCCGAGTGTGGATGTCGGCACACACAGGCGAAGGCCTGGAATTGCTGATAGGTGCGCTCGGCGAGTATTTTCGTGGTGATCGCAGGCGTTATTGCCTGCATTTACCGCCGTCGGCCGGGAGATTAAGGGCATTCGTGTACCAGACGCTCGACGTGGTCAGTGAGGACACGACCGCTGATGGGCATTGGCTGATTGAATTCAATGCTGATGAGCGAGGTGTGAATACCTTACGCAAGCAGGCAGATTTTCAAGAGCAGCAACTGGAGGTGGCGCAGGAGCCAATCCTTGCCCCCACCGGTTCATGTCCCTAGAATCCCGGCTCTGGGATAGAAACTAACGCAGCAAGCATGGCGACAACATAAGGAGCACAAAGTGGCTTGGAATGAACCCGGTTCAGGGGGCAACAAGGATCCTTGGGGTCAGAACAATAACCAGCAAGGACCGCCCGACCTCGACGAAGTGGTGCGGAATATCCAGAAGAAACTCAACAAGCTGTTTGGCGGCGGCTCTGGCCGCAGTGGTGGAAACGGCAGTGCCCCGGCTGGGGGTGGAGCCAATGCCGGCAATATCGGCATAGGCTTGATCCTGGCTGCTGTTGCCGTGCTCTGGCTGCTCAGCGGCCTTTACATTGTTCAGCAAGGTGAGCGTGGCGTGGTATTGCGTTTCGGTGCCAAGTCTGAGGTTACCGAGGCCGGCTTGCGCTGGCATGTGCCATGGCCGTTCGAAACCGTCGAGCGTGTAAATGTGCAGGCTATCGAGCGTATTGAAATCGGTTATCGCAGCAACGAGCGTACCGGTGGTTCGACCAAGGTGTTGAGCGAAGCGCTGATGATTACCCAGGATGAAAATATCATTGATATCCAGTTTGCCGTGCAGTACCGGGTAAAGGATCCTGAAGCGTTTCTTTTTAATGTGCGTGAAGTCGAAGAGACTATCAGCCAGGCGACAGAATCAGCCGTACGTGAAATTGCCGGCAAGCGCACCATGGACTTCGTATTGACCGAAGGCCGTGACGAGGTTGGCCAGGAAACGCAGAAGCTGTTGCAGGAGATTCTCGACCTGTACCAGTCCGGTATCTATATCACCAAGGTGGAAATGCAGCGCGCAGATCCGCCTGAAGAAGTGAAGTCGGCCTTTGATGACGCGGTGAAAGCGCGCGAAGACGAGCAGCGCTTCAAGAACGAGGCCGAAGCCTATGCTAATGACATCATTCCGCGGGCACGAGGCAAGGCCGGTCGCATGATCCAGGAAGCTGAAGGTTACAAGGCATCCGTAATTGCCCGCGCCGAAGGTGATGCCCAGCGTTTTGTCCTGGTGGCGCGTGAGTATGCCAAGGCGCCCCGTGTTACGCGCGAGCGTCTGTACCTTGAGACCATGGAAGAAGTGATGAGCAACACCACCAAGATCTTTGTTGACCAGAAGGGCGGCAACAACCTGTTGTACCTGCCGTTGGACAAGCTGATCGGTCAGCATGAGCCCAGGAAGAGTGAAACCGGGGCGGCGGAGTCTGCCGGTGACCTGATCCAGCAAGGCGAGGAGACGGCGCGTCGCCTGCGCGAGGATCGTCCTGACCTGCGGTCAAGGAGGAGACAATAATGAACCAGAACAAAATGACCATCGGTATGCTGGCAGTTTTCGGACTGATACTTCTGGCTAACTCCGTATTCTATACCGTTGATGAACGTGAAAAGGCCATAGTTGTCCAGCTTGGCCAGGTAATACGTTTTGACGACCAGGCTGGAATTCACTTCAAGCTGCCATTGG
Source organism: Gammaproteobacteria bacterium (assembly GCA_029880545.1). NCBI lineage: Bacteria > Pseudomonadati > Pseudomonadota > Gammaproteobacteria > Gammaproteobacteria bacterium. The sequence goes on from JAOUOD010000011.1 coordinate 13,815, forward strand.
TGCAGGACGTGGTCTTCTTTGACTCGCGCGTTCTTACGCTGGATGCCGAGCCCGAGCGTTACCTGACCCAGGAAAAGAAATCGGTTGTTGTGGACTCATTCGTCAAATGGCGAATCGTCAATCCGCTGACTTATTACGTTAAAACCGGCGGCAGCGAAACTCGTGCCAAAATCCTGCTGCAGCAATGGATCAACGGTGGCCTGCGTGACCAGTTCGGTAAACGTACGCTGCACGATGTGGTGGCCGGTGAGCGCCGTGAAATCATGCAACAGGTGACTTCCAGTGTTGACAAGTCTGCTGCGGAGCTGGGCATGCAGGTGGTTGATGTGCGCCTGCAACGTGTTGACCTGCCGCAGGAAGTAAGCCAGTCAGTCTATGATCGTATGGAAGCGGAACGTGCCCGAATTGCCAAGGAGCTGCGTGCGCAGGGTGCGGAAGTAGCGGAAAAACTGCGTGCTGAAGCCGAACGAAAACGTGACATCCTGGTGGCCGAAGCCTACCGAAAGGCGCAGCAGGTTCGAGGTGAAGGCGATGGCAAGGCGGCAGCGATTTATGCCAAGGCCTACAACACCAGTCCGGAGTTCTACTCCCTGTATCGCAGCCTGACTGCCTACAAGGCCAGCTTCCAGGACAAAGGCGACATCATGATTGTTGATCCGAGTGCCGACTTCTTCAAATACCTGAAGAAATCCGGCGGTCGATAGCCCGGGCGATCTAGCCGATGGCCTGGCAGGATCTGCTGACGGCACTCGCACTGGTGCTGGTGTTGGAGGGGATGTATCCCTTCATCAATCCTGATGGCTGGCGCCGCATGATGTTGATGCTGGCACAATTGACCGATCAACAACTGCGGTTTGCCGGGCTCAGCAGTATGCTGGTCGGGCTGCTGCTGTTGTATGTCATCAAGTGAGATGGATTCGTATACAATATGCCAACCCGTCATTTGAAAGAACCCGCTTTGTACTGAATTTCCGGGGAAAGAGTTGTTATGTCCGCCAAGCCAGTGATTGCCTCGCAAAACCGTTGGTTGTTGCCTGAAGGCATCGAGGAACTGTTGCCTGACGAGGTCAAGCGCCTTGAGTCCATGCGTCGCACGATGCTCGACCTGTTCACATCCTGGGGTTATGACCAGGTTATGCCGCCGATGCTGGAATATGTCGAGGCATTGCAGACCGGGGTGGGCAGTGAGCTTGATTTGCAGACCATCAAGGTGACCGATCAATTGTCCGGTCGCATGATGGGTATTCGTCCCGATATTACGCCCCAGGCTGCGCGTATTGATGCGCACTATCTCAAGTACGATCGACCCTCGCGCCTGTGTTATATCGCGCCGGTATTGCGCGCCCGCCCGGACGGGTTTGGCGGATCACGGGAGCCCTTGCAGTTGGGCGCCGAGCTGTATGGCTACGCCGGCTCAGCCAGCGATGCAGAATCCCTGTGCCTGATGCTGACCACCCTGAACACTGCGGGCGTGGAGAATATTCACATCGATCTTGGGCATGTCGGTATCTTCCGTGGGCTGGTTGCCCGGGCGGGACTGAATACTGAACGTGAAAAGGCATTGTTCGAAGCTTTGCAACGCAAGGCCAAGCCGGAAATTACTGCCATGCTGGATCAGTGGGCTGTTGCCGAACCGATCAAGGCATGCCTGGCCGCGCTGGCGGACCTGAACGGTGACTTGTCAGTGCTGGAGGAAGCTCGTGCACTGCTTGCTGATGCGCCAAAGGAGGTGTCGGCGGCGCTGGAGCAGGTGGCAGCGGTAGCAGAAGGCGTGCGCCGCAGCTATGCCGACATGCCTATCTATATTGATTTGGCCGAGTTGAGCGGATACAGCTACTACACCGGCGTGGTGTATTCCGCCTTTGTACCGGGCCATGGTCGCGCCATCGCCAAGGGCGGTCGCTATGATGGCATCGGTGCTGCATTTGGTCGGGCACGCCCGGCAACGGGTTTCGGTGCCGACCTGCGTGAACTGATTCGCCTGGCACCGACCGTCACGACTGAGGCTGGGGGTATTTTCACCGTGCTGGATGAAAGTGACGGGGAACAGCAAAAGATGATTCATGATCTGCGTGCACAGGGTGAGCGCGTGGTGGTACAGTTTTCCGATGGTGAAGGAGAGGCTGCGGATTTTGCCTGTGACCGCCTGCTGGGCAAACAGGGCAAGGCGTGGAAAGTAAGCAACATTTAATCGAGTATTACTGATGAGTAAAAACGTTGTAGTGATTGGCACCCAGTGGGGGGATGAAGGCAAGGGCAAGATTGTTGATCTGCTCACGGACAAGGCCCATGCCGTTGCCCGCTTCCAGGGCGGCCACAATGCCGGACATACACTGGTTATCGATGGCCAGAAAACCGTATTGCACCTGATCCCGTCAGGCATACTGCGCGAAAATGTCATGTGCCTGATCGGCAATGGCGTGGTGTTGTCGCCGGCCGCTTTGTTCAAGGAAGTGGATGGATTGCTGGAAGCCGGCATCCCGGTAAACGAACGTCTGCGCATCAGTGAAGCCAGCCCGTTATTGCTCGAGTATCACGTGGCTCTGGATATGGCTCGGGAAAAGGCGCGTGGCAACAAAGCTATCGGTACCACGGGTCGCGGCATTGGCCCGTGTTATGAAGACAAGGTTTCCCGTCGCGGACTGCGCGTAGGCGACCTGATGAACACCGAATCGTTTGCAGACAAGCTGCGTGGTGTCATGGATTATCATAACTACATGCTGAAAAACTATTTTCAGTGTGATGAAGTGGATTTCCAGATGGTGCTGGATACCAACCTGGCGCTGGCAGAACGTATGCACCCGCTGGTCACCGACGTCACCGGTCTGCTGGCTGACTATGCTTCTGAGGGCAAATCGGTATTGTTTGAAGGTGCACAAGGAACCTTGCTGGATATTGATCACGGCACTTATCCCTATGTGACCTCATCCAACTGCAGCGCTGGCGCTGCTGCCACCGGAACCGGTGTTGGCCCACGTGAGTTGACCTATATCCTGGGTATTACCAAGGCGTATACCACCCGCGTAGGCGGCGGCCCATTCCCGACTGAACTGTTCGATGATGTCGGCAACTATCTCGGTGAAAAAGGCCACGAGTTTGGCGCAACCACCGGGCGCAAGCGTCGCTGCGGCTGGTTTGATGCCGTTGCCCTGCGTCGTTCCTGCCAGATTAACAGTGCTTCCGGCTTGTGTATTACCAAGCTGGATGTGCTGGACGGTCTTGAAACCGTCAAAATCTGCGTCGCCTACAAGTACAAAGGCGAGGAGCGCCTGACACCTCCGCCCGGCGCGGACGCTATTGAGCAGGTAGAGCCAATTTACGAGGAAATGCCGGGCTGGTCAGAATCCACTTTTGGTGCAAAGAGTGAAGCAGACCTGCCGGCCAACGCCATTGCTTACCTGAAACGTATCGAGGAAGTGACCGGCGTGCCGGTGGATATTATTTCCACGGGACCGGATCGGGTTGAGACCATTATAAGACGCCACCCGTTTAACGGTTAGGCACGATACAGCAAGGCGTCCAATCGGGCGCCTTGGTCATTTCAGGGAAACAAAAACGTATGGATTCAACAGGCATAAAAAAACCGGATGTTTGCATCCGGTTTTTTCTGGTATGGCACCCTGCCAAGAGTGGTACCATTCCGTATATGGTACCGAGGAGAGGACTTGAACCTCCACGACCGTAAGGCCACTAGCACCTGAAGCTAGCGCGTCTACCAATTCCGCCACCTCGGCAATGCTGTCGGGCAACAGCTCGACAGGCCGCGCACTGTACATATAGAGTAAATTGATGTCAACGAAGAAAAGCAATTCCGGCCACACCGACCCCATGGCGGATCGTGAAGCCCGCAAATACGAGCACCCGGTTCCGAGCCGGGAGGCGATTATGGCGTTCCTGGAAGCGGCCGAAGAGCCCCTGTCCTACCGTCGACTGGCTGCTGGCCTGGATGTGGACGGGGAGCGCGATGAAACCGCGTTCAGTCGCCGCCTGAGGGCCATGGAACGCGATGGCCAGCTACTCAAGAACCGACGCGGTCGCTATGGCCTGGCCCAGAAAATGGAACTGATCGCCGGCACCATTACCGCCCACCAGGACGGATTCGGATTCCTGATTCCCGATGCCGGTGGCCAGGACCTGTTTATCGGTGCCCGGGAAATGCGCAAGGTATTTCACGGTGACCGGGTCATGGGCCGGTTGCTGGAGATTGATCACCGTGGCCGCCAGGTCGGCGTTATTGTCGATGTACTGGAGCGACGCCACAGCACCATAGTCGGCCGTTACTTTTTCGAAGATCGTATGGGTTTTGTGGTACCTGAAGACAAGCGCATGAACCAGGACCTGTTCATCCCCGAAGGGGATGAAGGCCAGGCGAAAAGCGGGCAAATGGTGGTGGCTGAAATCACGCGCCAACCCACGGCCCGGGCACAAGCGCTTGGCCGGGTAACGGAAATCCTTGGCGACCACATGGCACCAGGCATGGAAATCGAAGTGGCGCTGCGCCAGTTCGAGTTGCCCCACGTCTGGCCTGATGCCGTCGAGGCAGAAGCCAGTCGATTTACCGAAACTGTTCCCGAGCAGGCCAAGCAGGGTCGCGTTGATTTGCGCAAGATACCCCTGGTCACTATCGACGGTGAGGATGCGCGGGATTTCGATGATGCCGTGTACTGCGAGCCGGATGGCAAGGGTTGGCGACTGCTGGTGGCCATTGCCGATGTATCGGCATACGTCAAGCCGGAAAGTGCGCTTGATACCGAGGCCTACAAACGCGGTACCTCGGTGTATTTCCCGAATCGTGTTATCCCGATGTTGCCGGAAGTGCTGTCCAACGGACTGTGTTCACTGAATCCGGACGTCGATCGTTTGTGCATGGTCTGTGATATGCGTATTACCTCGGCCGGCAAGATCAAGAGTTTTGATTTTCTTGAAGCAGTGATGCGATCTCATGCGCGCCTGACCTACAACGAAGTGGCGGCAATACTGGTCGATGGTGATCCGCAGTTACGCAAGAAACGCGAGGCACTGCTGCCGCAACTGGAAAATCTTTACGACCTGTTCAGGGCGCTGCACAAGGTCAGGGCGAAGCGCGGTTCTATTGAACTGGAAATACCGGAAACCTACATCATCTACGATGACAACGGCCGTATTGATCGTATTGTGCCGCGTCAGCGAAATGATGCGCACCGGATTATCGAGGAGTGCATGCTGGCGGCCAATATTTGTGCTGCCGAATACCTGGCAAAAAACAAGATGCCGGTGCCCTATCGAATTCACGAGCCGCCGCAGGAAGAGAAGCTTGCCAACCTGCGCGAGTTCCTGTTTGAGTTAGGGCTGTCACTGCGTGGTCGCGATAACCCGAAACCGAAAGATTTTGCCGCGGTGATAAAAGATGCTGAAGGTCGTCCCGATACGCGTCTTATTCATACGGTTATGTTGCGCAGCATGAGCCAGGCGGTGTACAGCCCGGACCAGGTAGGGCATTTCGCCCTGGCCTATGACCGGTATACGCATTTTACTTCACCGATCCGCCGTTATCCTGACTTGATGGTACATCGCGCCATCAAGGCAGTGCTGGCGGGCCGGAAAACCGCCAAGCGTTATGCCCTGGAACATCGAGAGCAACTGGCCGGCCAGGCCGAGCATTGTTCCATGACCAGTCGACGTGCCGATGAGGCCGGCTGGGAAGTGGTCAAGTGGCTGAAGACCGAGTACATGCAGGACAAGGTTGGCGAGGAATACGCCGGTGTTATCAATGGCGTTGCCAACTTTGGCATATTTGTTGAGCTAACTGAAATTTATGTAGAGGGACTGGTTCATATTACCTCGCTGGGCAACGATTATTACCAGTATGACCCGGTCAAGCACAGGCTTACCGGCGAACGAACCAATGAAGTATTGCGGCTTGGTGACCCGGTTCACGTCAAGGTTGTTCGTGTGGATCTTGACGAGGCCCGCATTGATTTTGAACTGGTTGGTCATGAGCAGGTCAGGCGCCAGAAGAAGGGCGGTGCTGACGGTTATGGCAAGCGTGGCAAGGGAGAAAAAGCCGGCAGCAGCAAGAACAGGGGTAACAAGAGCAGCAAGAAAGGGCCTGGCAAGCGCACAGACAGCAAGCCGGCCAAAAAGAAAACATCTCGCGGCAAATCAAAAAGCAAGGGGCGGAGTAAAGGCAGCCGGTAATGAGCAGTTCTGACGACGATATTATTTATGGCCTGCACGCCGTACAGGCAGCCCTGGAAACCAATCCCGATACCGTAGACAGCCTCTGGGTGGATGAGCAGCGCAAGGACAAGCGGCTGGATGCCATTTTTTCCGCCGCCCGGAACACGCGCCTGCATGTCCAGGCGGTGCCGCGTGCGAAGCTGGACAGGATTTGCAATGGCGGTCGCCACCAGGGCGTTGCCGCCCGTATGTTACCGGTTCGCCTGCGTCGTGAGAGCGAGCTGTTTGAACTGATTGACCGGGCTGAAACAACACCGCTGCTGCTGGTGCTGGACGGTATCCAGGATCCACACAATCTCGGCGCCTGCATTCGCAGTGCTGCCGCGGCCGGTGTCCAGGCGGTGATAGTGCCGGAAGACAAGAGTGCGCCGCTTACGGCTGTTGCGCGACGGGCCGCGGCCGGCGCTGCGGAAACCGTACCCATATTCCGGGTCAAGAACCTGGCTCGCGTGCTGAAACAATTACAAGAACATAACCTGTGGGTTGTCGGGGCCGCCGGAGAAGAAGCGCAATCACTGTATGACATTGATCTTGCCGGGCCGGTAGTGATTGTAATGGGTGCAGAGGGTGCCGGGCTGCGCCGACTGACGCGTGAGCATTGCGACTATCTTGCCGCTATCCCCATGCCCGGCATCATGGAGAGTCTAAACGTTTCGGTGGCGACAGGAATTTTTCTGTTCGAGGCGGTCAGGCAAAGGCGAGTGCGGTAATCCTGATTGCGGTAAGCTAACCCGGATATACAATTCTGTCGTTTGTCCGGTTGATTTGCCAATGCAGACAGCTGCATGAACATAACCAGATTACATCATGTTGTCTTTCTTTCCCCGGTCTTTCTGGCCCTTGTTTTTCTGCTTTTCTCGTTGATTCCCGTAGTCCAGGCCGATGACAATTACATGGGAGAAATGTCGGTCGCCTGGGATCGATATGACGATGGCGACTATGAGTCTGATACTTATCGAGTTGACGCACAGATCCATTTTTCTGCTGTAGATACAGGCGAGTTCCCCCGTAAGGAGGCAGCGTTTCTCAATCACATAGGCAGTGTTACTGTAAGCGGTTACGAGAACCGGTATGGGCTAACAGGAATTGGGTATGGAGATTCCGAGGGGGAGGGTCAGGGACAGTTTCTTTCTGTTGTTGCCATGAAGCCCGGTTTTCCGGTCATGCTGCATGCTGCATGCTGCAGGCAGGTCATCAGAAGATGAGCGCCGGGATGTATATGTCTTTGGTCCAATAGATTGGACCACTGCTACAGAGGAATACCAGGTTGAACTGGGCATATTCCCGGCAAAGTCATTGCTGGTTAAGGCTGGTCATTATAAGTCCGAGGGCATAACTGAAATTCCGTTGATAGAGGGGTATTCCTGGGATTCAAGCACCGAAGGGAATAGCCTGTCACTGAAATATGTTGGTCGACCAGGTTCTCAATATGTGAATCTCGAAGCATTCTATGAGGCGAGCAAACATGAATTCTCAACCATCAAGCACAGTACCAAGGCGCTTGGAGTATTGGGGGATTATTATTTTACCCGGGATCTGAGCCTGGGTGCAGGATATGTGGTAGTGGAGAGCGATTTGGACGGCGATGTAGACGAGTTCAACGTGCTGTCGCTGAATGGAACCTATTTCATCTTTCCTTCTCTATCCGTTACCATGCAATACAACCGGGTCGATAATGATGATTCGGTGAAAAACTATTCAATCAAGGTTGCAACGAGATTTTAGATGGACATGAAGAAATTAATATCAATTGCGATTATCGCATCGATTCCCATGTTGACCGGCATGGGCCTGTTACCCAAAAGTGGCAAGGGTGGCTGCAAGGAAACCATTGATATCGCATGGGAAGAACTAAATTCGGCCAAGGCAGATAACGTTATTGGCGGCCTGCGCCTGACCAAGGCAGCAGGCATCCTGGCCCAGGCTCGTGTCCGGTTTGAAGCCGGGGAGTATGAATCCTGTATCGAGAAGGCTGAACGGGCGCGCGAAGTCATACGAACGGTAGACGATTGATAATCGTTCCTGGACTATACTGGCACCAGCCAATACGGCTTTGAAACGGAATCTGAATTGTATGAAAATTTATCTTTATGCAGTTGCACTGGCGTGTGCGATGCCACCGGTTTCGGCCGCTGTGAGCGGTGCAACCCCTGATGTAGCACCAATAATGCTGGCCAAGGGCCCGCCTGATCATGCGCCGGCACACGGCGTGCGAAACAAGAAAAAGGCGCATAAACAGGAGAAGCGGGAGCATCGCCCGAAACGAGCTCATCGCTACCAGTATTACCCTGATGCGCGGGTCTATTTTGATCCTGCCAGGAGCGTGTATTTTTACCAGAAGGGTGGTGCATGGATATCCGCCCCGAGACTGCCTCGTGAATTAAAGGTAAACCTTGGCTCCGGTGTTTCAATGGACCTGGATGTTGCCGATCCTTACAAGCTGCACCGGGAGCATCTCAAGCAGTTCCCGACGCCGCCGAAAATCAGGCTTCGTTGATACCCGCTGGCCGGCACTGCGAGGCCCGAAAGGAAGGAAAATATTGCGTCGCCAAGCCCCTGAAAAACCGGCCTTTTTCCGGTCGGCGGGGCTTGGAATTCGGCCTGCACTGGTTTAGAATCCGCCGCTCACTGGGCTGACCAGGAAAACCTGGTTGCCCGTTCTCCTTGCCTTACCGCACCGGTCTGATCTGGATGACGGAAGGCTTTGATCCATAAGGGGTTTTTGTAATGCGTCATTATGAAATCGTAGTACTGGTTCACCCGGACCAGAGTGAACAGGTTCCTGCCATGCTGGAGCGTTACCGCAGCATGATTCGGGAAGGCAACGGCCAAGTCCATCGCGAAGAAGACTGGGGTCGCCGCCAACTGGCCTATCCTATCAACAAGGTCCACAAGGCCCATTACATTCTGATGAATATCGAATGTGATCTCGACACCCTGCGCGAACTGGAATCCGCTTTCCGTTTCAACGACGCGGTGCTGCGCAACCTTGTCTTGAATCGCGACGAAGCCGTGACCGAACCTTCTCCGATGATGAAGGAAAAAGAACGCGAGAAGGAGCGTGAGCGCGAAGCAGCTGAACGTCAGTCACGCGGATCTGATGACTCGGATGATTCCGGTGACTCAGATGATGACGCCGATGATTCGGACGTAGTTGATGATGAAGCCGGTGACGCCGAAGTCGACACCGAAGAAGCCTAAGGGCGTTAGCGAACAGATTCGAGAGGACACTAGTTATGGCACGTTTTTTCCGACGCAAGAAATACTGCCGCTTTACGGCGGAAGGTATTAAAGAAATCGATTACAAGGACATTGGTCTGCTGAAACAGTACATTACTGAGACCGGCAAGATCATTCCGAGCCGCAATACCGGCACCAAGGCCAAGTACCAGCGCCAGCTGGCCACCGCCGTCAAGCATGCGCGTTACCTGGCGCTGCTGCCGTTCAGTGACAGCCACTAAGGGAGTCGGGTGATGGAAATTATTTTGCTTGAAAAGATTCGTAATCTCGGCAACCTGGGTGACAAGGTTAATGTCAAGGCTGGTTATGCACGCAACTTCCTGTTGCCAAAGGGCAGGGCGGTAGTGGCTACCGAGGCAAACAAGGCGGAATTCGATACTCGCCGTGCTGAGCTTGAAAAATCCCAGGCTGATACCCTGGCGGCCGCCCAGGCCCGCGCCAGCGCCATTAATGGACAGCGTATTGAAATCAGCGCGCGCGCCAGCGACGAAGGCAAGCTGTTTGGTTCTATTGGTACGCGTGAAATCGCCGATGTCTTGAGCGCCAGTGGCAATAAAGTATCGCGTTCCGAAGTGCTGATGCCTGAGGGCCCGATCAAGGAAATTTCCGAGACAGAAGTCGAGATTGCCCTGCATGCCGAAGTGGTCGCCACTATTGTGGTTGCCGTATCAGCAGAAGCCTGAGATCGGTAGCAGCGCATGATCAGCTTAGCTGATCATGCAAGATCGCCGCAAAACCCGCCGGTATTCCGGCGGGTTTTTTCATTTTTGGCGCAAAAACAAAAGTACTAGGCTCAAGCAGGGCCACTGCATATAATGGCCGACAGATTGGTTTCCCGGCGCAAATTATACGAATCAGCGAATTTCGGAAGCACGCAAGCATTCCGGAACGCAATCAAAGCGCCAAATCCGACTTTCCAGAAAAAATAACGAGAGGTTGAAGAGCTTGGACGAACAAGCTGTATCTGCAGGTGTCGGCAAGGTTCGCGCGTTGACCGAGGCCACGGTGCCGCCACAGGCCATTGAAGCTGAGCAATCCGTCCTGGGTGGTCTCATGCTCAATAATTACAGCTGGGAGCAGGTCGGCGACCGCATTACCGCACAGGACTTCTACCGCAAGGAGCACCGGCTTATTTTTAACGCGCTGACGCGCCTCCTCGAAGAAAATCGACCGGCAGACGTGTTGACCGTGAGTCAGGAGCTTGAAACGCTGGGCGACCTGTCGGCCGCTGGTGGGCCGGAATACCTGGTTTCTCTGGCAAACAATACGCCATCAGCTGCCAATATCGCTGCCTATGCGGACATCGTGCATGAGCGCGCGTTGTTGCGCAGGCTGATTGCTGTCAGTCACGACATCGCCGCACTGGCTTACCGGCCGGAAGGTCAATCCGCTGTTGAGATTATCGACCGCGCAGAAAAGACCATTCTCGAAGTCAGCGACGCCGGCTCCCGTCGGGGCGGCTTTCAGGAGCTGAAAAAATATCTCACCGGCTCCATTAATCGAATTGAGGAGCTTTACAAGTCCGACAATCCTATCACCGGTGTTGGCACCGGTTTTGTCGATTTTGATGACAAGACGTCCGGTTTGCAGGCATCGGACCTGGTAATCCTGGCGGGTCGGCCGTCAATGGGCAAAACTTCGCTGGCCATGAACATGGCCGAAAATGCGGCAGTGGGTGACAAGGTGGGCGTGGCAATATTCAGTATGGAAATGCCCGGTGAGCAGCTTGCTATGCGCATGATGTCATCCCTGGGACGAATCAATGCCCATCGTGTTCGTACCGGCAAACTGGAAGATGATGACTGGCCCAGGCTGACGTCAGCCATGGGTATGCTGGTTGAGGCGCCAATATATATTGATGACACGCCGGGATTAACGCCCATGGAAGTGCGCGCGCGTTCGCGTCGTCTTGATCGCGAACATCGCCAGAAAACCGGCAAGGGGCTTGGCTTGATTGTGATCGATTATCTTCAGCTGATGCAGACCGGCCAGTCGGCGGAAAACCGCGCGACCGAAGTTTCGTTGATTACGCGGAGTCTTAAAGGGTTGGCCAAGGAGCTGAATGTTCCTGTTATTGCACTTTCACAGCTGAATCGCAGCCTGGAACAACGGCCTAACAAGCGCCCGGTTATGTCAGACCTTCGTGAATCCGGCGCGATCGAGCAGGATGCTGACGTGATCGTGTTCATTTATCGTGACGAAGTTTACAACCCGGACAGCCCTGACAAGGGTACCGCGGAAATCATCATCGGCAAGCAACGAAATGGTCCGACTGGAACAGTGCGATTGACATTCCTTGGTGAGTACACCCGGTTTGAAAATTTTGTTACCGGTAATTTCGACGAGGTTTATGGATGAGTCGTCCCGTTTGCGCACGCCTGGATGGCAGCGCATTGCGTCACAATTTTCAGCTGGTCAGAAAACTTGCACCCGAATCAAAAATACTGGCCGTGGTCAAGGCAGATGCTTATGGCCATGGCCTCGAGTGGGTGGCATCGCAGTTATTGCAGGCAGACGGCTTTGCCGTGGCCAGTATTGAAGAAGGAATTCGACTTCGCGAAGCGGGAATTGGTGAGCCAGTCATTATGCTTTCCGGGTTCTTTTCCGCTGATGAATTGTTGTTGTTGACCGGGTACCAACTGACGCCGGTTGTCCATAGTCCCTGGCAGGTTGACGTTCTTGAAGCCCGGGTTGACAAACGACCAATTGATGTCTGGTTAAAGTTTGACAGCGGCATGCACCGGCTGGGCTTTGATGAAACGCAATGCGCCTCTGCCTATCAACGTTTGCAACAACTCGATCATGTACGCATTGCCGGCTTGATGACACATTTTGCCAACGCTGATAATCCTCGTGATGCCACCACTAAAGAGCAAATTGACAGCTTTGCACGGTTACGCGACAGGCTCGGTAATGGTCAAGCCAGTCTTGGCAACTCCGCCGGTATTGTTGGCTGGCCGCAATGTCACCAGGATTGGGTGAGACCAGGTATTATGCTTTACGGCAGCAGCCCGGTACTGGGCAAGAGCGCTGATGAGCTCGGACTTGAGCCGGTAATGTATTTTGAAAGCAGGCTGATCTCGGTCAGTCAGAGAAAAGCCGGGGATCGAATTGGTTACGGTGGCGATTGGTTGTGCGCTGAGGACATGACCGTAGGCGTAGTAGCTGCAGGTTATGGTGATGGCTATCCCAGGCATGCGCCACCGGGTACACCGGTTGCGGTAAAGGGTGTCCGGGTACCGCTGATAGGCCGTGTGTCCATGGACCTGATTACGGTTGACCTCTCATCCGTTGCTGATGCAACTGTCGGTGATCCTGTCGAGCTGTGGGGTGGAACAGTCCATGTCGACGAAATTGCACTGCTTTCCAATACCATTGCCTACGAGTTGATGTGCCACGTTACCTCGCGAGTACCGCGCCTGCCGATTGCAGTCTGAAGTTATGGCCAAACCCAGAACCCTGTTCAGTTGTAACGAGTGTGGCACTGAAACCGGCCAATGGGCGGGACAGTGTCCGGGTTGCAGGCAATGGAACACCATGATTGAGGTGCGCCAGGCGGCAAGTACACCACGCGCCAATCCTCGCCTGAGCCTGGCACCGAAATCCGAAGTGCAATCACTGGATGCTATCAAACCGGAAAACATGATCAGGCTCAGTGCCGGTATGAAGGAGCTGGATCGTGTGCTGGGTGGCGGGTTGGTGATTGGCTCCGTAGTGCTCATTGGTGGTGATCCGGGAATTGGCAAGTCTACTTTATTGTTGCAGGCGCTGGCTTCCATTGGCGACAACGCCAATGTTCTGTATGTATCCGGCGAAGAATCAGCCCAACAGGTGGCGTTGCGCGCCCATCGATTGGGTGTTGTCAGTGGTCGAGTCAAGCTGCTGGCGGAAACCCGCGTTGATACGGTACTGGAAAGCATAAGCAAGACCCAGCCGCAGGTTGTCGTAATCGATTCCATACAAACCATGTTTTCCGATGCCTTGCAATCGGCACCGGGCAGCGTTTCCCAGGTCAGGGAAACCGCGGCACAACTGGTCAATATGGCCAAGCATACCGGCATTGCCTTGTTGCTGGTGGGTCATGTTACCAAGGAAGGTGCACTGGCCGGTCCAAGAGTGCTGGAGCATATGGTTGATGCCGTGTTGTATTTTGAGGGTGACAACTCCAGTCGCTTTCGGATTGTTCGTGCCATCAAGAACCGTTTTGGAGCGGTGAATGAACTGGGCGTGTTCGTCATGGATGAAGCCGGGCTCAAGGAGGTAAGCAATCCGTCCGCTATGCTGGTAAACCGGCAGGATGTACCGGTACCCGGCAGTGTGGTTCTTGCCACCCAGGAGGGAACCCGACCCTTGCTGGTGGAAGTGCAGGCCCTGGTTGATGATACGCAGCTGGCCAACCCGCGACGTGTTTGTGTAGGTATTGACGGTAACAGGCTGGCCATGTTGCTGGCGGTATTGCATCGACATGGCGGTATTTCAACTTCGGGGCAGGATGTTTTTGTCAATGTTGCCGGTGGCATGCGTATCACCGAAACAGCATCTGATCTGGCCGCCGTGATGGCCGTGGTGTCGAGCCTGAGAAATCGCCCCCTGGACCGGAACACCATCTTGTTTGGTGAAATCGGGCTGGGTGGCGAGATCAGGCCGGTTCAGCGAGGCGAGGAGCGTATTCGGGAGGCGGCAAAGCTGGGATTTCAGCGTGCCGTGGTTCCGCATTCGAACAAACCAAGGAAAACCATTGATGGCATAGAGGTTGTTGCTGTCAGAAGGTTGTCCGAAGCACTGGAATTGTTTGACTAGAGGCACACAGCATCTTTTCCGGGACAAGAGAATGCCGACCCGGTAAGGGGTCGGCATTTGGTGCCGGGCTTGTCCGGACGATTATCAGCTTACTTCAGGTAAAACTGTAACCGGGTTCCGGCAACTTCAATAATATCCCCGTTCTTCAGTGGCGCACCTGCGGCATCAACAGCCCGGCCATTGAGTCGTGGTGCTTCTTCGGTGCCATCCGCCGATACCAGTTTGTAGCCATCGTCGGTTTTCTGAATAGCGCCGGAAATGCGACCGGTCTTGCCAAGGTTGGTGACACTCTTGGTTAACTCAATACGCTTGCCGCTGTTATTGCCGCTGAGCACGAATATGGCGCCCTGGCGTTCTGATTTGTGCGCGTCAGAAGGCTGCATGGACATGGTCTCGCGGGCGAAATTCTTTCCGGGCGCGGGCGCGTTTGCGCCGGAGTCCGATATCGATCCCGGGTTGATAATAACAGTTCGCGCAAAATCTTCGGTTCTTTCCTCGTTTTCGGTGTCGCCTTCCGTGAAATACACCATTGTGTGCTTGCCGACAGTGATGACATCACCATTCTTTAGATGGTGCTTGGTAATACGCTTGTTGTTGACAAATGTTCCGTTGGTGCTGTTGAGATCCTGGACGAATGAATCTTCACCGATTGTGAAGATGTTCGCGTGCTCACCGCTAACAGACAGGTTGTCGACGAAGATGTCATTGGTTGGTTTGCGACCGATTTTCATGTCGCCTTGTGTCAATTCAATATGATCAATGACTTCATTGTTGAATTTCAGGATCAGTTTTGCCATAACTTTGCTTCCGTATGGTGTGGTGCTCGACGCGTCTAGTTCGTCTGGTTGCGTGTAAAGTTTCCGTCGGTGCGGATCAGTATTATTGATATGTTGTCCGGACCGCCCTTGCTGTTTGTTACCTCGATCATCTGATGCACAATCGGTTCAAGATTGCTGTTATCGGATTTCATTAGGTCTCGAATCTGGTTGTCGTCCAGAACATCATTCAGTCCGTCTGAACAAAGCAGGTAGATATCATCACTCTCTGTAATAAACTCTCTGATCTCCGGCTCGACCTTTGCATCGACGCCGAGAGCGCGGGTAACCAGGTTTTTGTTATACGCGGTTCTGGCTTCTTCAGCGGAAATAAGTCCCCGGCTGAGCAGTTCCTGGACAACCGAGTGATCGACAGTCAGCTGTTGCAGCGTATTCTTTCTGAGACGGTAAAGACGGGAGTCGCCAACGTGGCCAATGCTGATCTTGTTGCCATGAAATGCGGCAGCAACGACTGTTGATCCCATGCCGGCACATTCCGGTCGCTCCTGGGATGTTTCATGTACCGCGGAGTTGGCCAGGCGTATGGCGTCGCCAATGGACTGGGATTCCAGTGACAGGCCGTTTTCCAGTTTGACTTTCCCCGGGTTCTCAAAGACATAGTTCATGTGGCGCATGATCAGGTCTACAGCAAGGCCGCTGGCAACTTCACCGGCCTGGTGGCCGCCCATGCCATCGGCGAGCACAACCAGACCCAGATCGCCATTGGTAGCGATGCAGTCTTCATTATTGGTACGTACCTGACCCGGGTCAGTGGCCGCAGCGATATCCAGTTTGCCCATATTCATTCCATCTATTGTTACAGTTTAGCCCGGCACTTTTCAATGGCTTCACGCATTTCGGTGCCGGTCTGGTATCGCTTGTCCGGATCCTTTTGCAGGGCCTTGTCGGTGATGGTTCTTACGCAGGGGGGCAAATCCTCCCTGACCCTGATGATATCCTTATGCTTCTTGTTAGTAATCTGGTACATAAGTGCCGCCATGGAGTCACCGTTAAATGGCTGTTCCGCGGTCAACAGCTCGTACAGCATGACACCTAGTGAAAACAGGTCAGAGCGTCCGTCAACATGTTTTCCGGCAAGTTGTTCGGGAGACATGTAGGAGGGTGTGCCCAGTACCACGCCGGTCTTGGTTTTGCTGGAAGCGGTGATCCTGGCAATGCCGAAGTCCGTGACCTTGACCACGTCGGATTCTTCATCATACATGATATTTGCCGGCTTTATATCACGATGTACGACATCCTGCCTGTGGGCGTAATCCAGTGCATCAGCAACATGTCCGACGATATCCAGCGACCAGTCGACCGGGAGCAGGTCCATCGGGCTGATGTAGTTACTCAAGTCCTTGCCCTTGAGGAATTCCATGGCGATATAGGCCAGGTCATGCTCTTCGCCAGCATCAAAAATGGTAACAATATTGGGGTGGTTCAGCCGGCCAGCCGTTTCCGCCTCGCGGAAGAATCGCTCCTTGACGTTTGCCAGGTCGCTTTCATCGAATTCCTGTGACAGTGCCATGGTTTTGATGGCAACCACGCGATTGATCTTGGGGTCCCGTCCCAGGTAGACCGTTCCCATGGCGCCTTTACCAAGCTCTTCCTCGACTTCGTAACGACCCAGGGTAGGTTTCTGATCGAGCCCGTTGAGTATCATGGTGCCGGCATTACCGCCAGCGCCGCCGATGATGATGGTGCCATCCACATGTTGTGCCCGTTGACGCCGCTCCTTGGCGTCCTTGAATTTCTTGTTGTGTCTGAGGATGTGGTCATACGCTGATACCGCCTTGGCGAACTGGCGCTTGCGCTCATAGTCCAGTGCCAGGCTGTAAATCAGGTCCAGTACTGAGTCGTCAACCGGCAGCTTCCTGAACTTGTCAAAAGCCATATCCAGCTGGCCCTGGGACTGGTAAGACAAACCCAGCATGCGGTTGGATTGTGCTGAGTCCGATTCAACGGCCTGCTTGATGCGCTCGGTATCAAAGAAGCGGCGCGTGGTCATGGCAATATGGCCCGTAACCAGGAACAGGGCTACAAATACTGTCTTGAGCCAGACTTTTTCCCAGATCATGAAATACTGGCCTGCCAGCAGGACGCCAATAAATATAATAAACGAGAAAAATGCACCCCAGCCGGTGCCGAATCGCGGCAACAACAACATAAGATAAAGCAATACCACGACAAACATGCCGAGCTCGGTAAGCGGTGCCCATTCCGGGCGGGTATAGAAATCCTGGTTGAGGATGCTGCCGATAGTATTGGCGGTCAGCTCGGGCTCGCTCATGGCACCGGATACCGGGGTAATGTAGGTACTGCCCACACCTGTCGCAGTGGAGCCGATAATAATGATCTTGTCACGAAAAACGGAGCCGGGAATTGAACCGTTGCGTACATCTGCAAACGAGTAACTGGCAAAGGCAGGCTTGCCGTTATCTTCCCGGTAAAAGCCTGTGTGCATAATCATGTCAGAATCAGTAAGAATTCTGAGCTTGCCAACACCAATGCTTTCGCCGAGCGTGGCATTTATGCTCGAGGAGCCGAGATTCAGGCTTCGCGCCGCCATCAGCAAAGCCAGCGAGGGGTAGTATTCGCCGTAGTGTTCCAGGATCAGTGGCTCGCTACGAACACCCCCGTCCGCGTCATGCCAGTAGTTGATATGGCCTATACCTTTTGCACTCTTGCCGAACATCTCCATCGGGTACGTGGCCTTAACGGTCGGGTAGGCGATGCCGTTGCTGATTTCAGGAGTCTTGACCCGGGACAGACGATTACCGGTCACAAATTCGGGCAGCGTCTTGTCAGGGTTGCCCAAGGGTTCGCCGAGAGTGAAAAACATGGGCAGAAAAACATTGTTTGCCGTTGGAATGCTTCTGGCTAATCTGTTATCGGAATCGAGATCGCTTTCCGCCCGAATCAGCATGCTCCGCAGTGCGCCCCTGGGGGCGCCCTTGAGCTCGCTGTCAACGTATTCGCGAATTTTGCGAATATGCTTCAGTCCTGGATCAGTTTGAGGTTCAGTGAGAGATAGCTGCAGGCCAATAACCTTGGAGCCGGCCTTGGCCAGGCGATCAATCATGTCGGCCAATTCTTTTCGAGGCCATGGCCAGCGTCCAATACGCTCAATGCTCGCGTCATCAATGGCAACAATCGCGATCTTGTTTGTGGCGCCGGGAGTTCTGAAGGTAAGCCTGACTCCGTTGTCGTATGCAATGGTTTCAAATTGCTCAAGAATGCCCAGGTTGCCAAGATGAGCGGCACCGAAAACAACGGCAACAACCAGTGCGATTGTCCAATTTCGGGTGCCACTACCCCCGTTAGCCATGCAGATTCCTCAATGAATTAACCGTCTTGTTGTTGTATTTGATGTTTATATAGTCCAGTAAGCAGGCTATTGCATCACACGTTACCCGGTAGCCGGGCCTCGTCGATTCCAAAATGCAATAATTAACTTTAAGAGCGTATTATAAACTATTGTATTATATATAATTTAATCCAAAACGAACTCCAGTATTTTCTGGTAAATTCGTGATAAATCCGCTGCATCTTTTGCCTTGATTCGTTCATTGACCTGGTGAATGGTGGCATTGAGAGGGCCCAGTTCTACCACTTCGGCGCCTGTAGGGGCAATAAAACGACCATCGGAAGTGCCGCCTGATGTTGATAATGCGGTCTCGGTCCCGGTTACGTCCCGGATTGCCTTGCGTGCCGCATCGACGAGCACGCCTTCCGGGGTCAAAAATGGCTGGCCTGAGAGACGCCAACGCAGCTCAAAATCAAGCCCGTGGGCGGCCAGTACCGTTTCCACGCGTTCCCGAATCACGCTATCCGTCAGCGCCGTCGAAAAACGGAAGTTGAATTGCGCGTCCAGGGTGCCGGGAATGACATTTTCAGCACCCGTGCCGGCCTTGATATTGGCGATCTGGAAGGTTGTCGGCGGAAAATATTCAGAACCCTGGTCCCATTCGGTTTGGGCCAGTTCGTCCAGAGCCGCCAGTGCCAGGTGCACCGGGTTTTTAGCCAGGTGCGGGTAGGCCACGTGACCCTGCTTACCGCGCACCGTCAGGAATCCGTTAATAGAGCCGCGGCGCCCGTTCTTGATGACATCGCCAAGGGACTCGTTGGATGATGGTTCTCCGACGACGCAATAGTCGATTTTGGTGCCGCGTTGCTCGAGCCATTCCACGACCTTGACCGTGCCATTTATGGATGGCCCTTCTTCGTCTGATGTAATCAGCACGCCGATACTGCCCGGGTGATTCGGGTGATCGGCAAGGAAGGCTTCTATGCTGGTAATAAATGCCGCCAGCGAGGTTTTCATGTCGGCGGCGCCGCGGCCACAGAGCATGTCGCCGATGATTTCGGCCTTGAACGGATCGTGTTCCCAGTTTTCCAGGGGGCCTGAAGGCACCACGTCTGTATGCCCGGCAAAGGCGATCAAGGGCCTGGCAGTCCCGCGTTGCGCCCAGAAGTTGTCCACATCGTCAAAGCGCAGGCGATGAATTTCAAAGCCCAGGGTTTCGAGGCGGGTAATCATGAGGTCCTGGCAGCCGGCGTCCTCGGGCGTAACCGAGTTCCGGCTGATCAGGTCAATGGCAAGATCCAGTGTCGGGTCGGACATCAAATATCGCGCAGCAGCTCGTTGATACCGACCTTGGAGCGGGTTTTTTCGTCCACTTTCTTGACGATCACGGCGCAGTAGAGGCTGTACTTGCCATCCTTGGAAGGCAGGTTACCCGAGACCACCACCGAGCCAGCGGGAATGCGGCCGTAGCTGATTTCCCCGGTTTCGCGGTCGTAAATCTTGGTGGACTGACCGATGTATACGCCCATGGAAATGACCGAGCCTTCTTCAACAATGACGCCTTCGACCACTTCAGAGCGCGCGCCAATGAAGCAATTGTCTTCGATAATGGTGGGCGAGGCCTGCAGCGGCTCCAGTACGCCACCAATGCCAACGCCGCCGGAGAGATGAACGTTTTTGCCAATCTGGGCACAGGAGCCCACCGTGGCCCAGGTGTCGACCATGGTGCCTTCATCCACGTAGCCACCAATGTTGACGTAGCTGGGCATCAGCACCGCGCTGGGTGCGATGTAAGAGCCTTTGCGGACAGAGGCGGGCGGTACCACCCGGAATCCGCCTTCGCGGAAGTCGCGGGAGTTATAGTCGGCAAACTTGCTGGGTACCTTGTCCCAGTAGTTGGTGTAGCCGCCCTTTATAAAGGTGTTGTCTTCAATTCGGAAATACAGGAGCACCGCCTTTTTCAGCCATTGGTTGACCGCCCAGTCGCCATCTTTTTTCTCGGCGACACGAGCCTTGCCGCTGTCCAGCAGGTCAATGGCCTCCAGGACCGCGTCCTTGACGTGGGTGTCGACGCTGCGCGGGGTGATATCGGCGCGTTTTTCAAACGCATCTTCAATAATGCTTTGGATATTGCTCATGTTTCCGTCCTGTTCAGGTTTCCGGTCGTTGCTCGTAGATTAAATCAATGATTCCGTGAATCGGCGAATACGTTTCGCCGCCTCAATACATTCTTCCAGGGTGGCAACCAGTGCCAGTCGCACGTGATTTGCGCCGGGGTTGCCGGTACCGGTGTCGCGCGACAGGAACTGCCCTGGTAGCACCATAACATGTTCGCTGTTCCACAGTCCCCGGGCAAATTCGGTGTCGCTCACGGGTGTCCGCGGCCACAGGTAGAAGCCCGCGTCCGGGCGTGATACGTCCAGCACCGGTTCCAGGATCTCGAGCACCGCGTCGAACTTGGCGCGGTACGCCTGGCGATTATCGCGTACATGTTGTTCATCGTTCCAGGCAAGACAGCTGGCGGTTTGCACCGGTGGCGACAGCGTCGAGCCGTGATAGGTGCGGTACTGCAGGTAGGCCTTCAACAGTTCGCCGTCACCGGCAACAAAGCCGGAGCGCAGACCGGGCAGGTTCGATCGCTTGGACAGGCTGTGAAACGCCAGGCAGCGACGAAAGTCCTTGATGTTGCGCTCTGCTGCTACCTGCAACAGTCCAACCGGGGGGGTGGCTTCATCAAAATAGATTTCCGAATAACATTCATCGGAAACAATAATAAAGTCATGTTGCTCGGCCAGGTCGATCAGGGCACTAAACTCGCCCCGGTTCATCACGGCGCCGGTGGGATTGCCGGGTGAGCACACGTAGACCATTTGTGTCCGCGCCCAAATGGATCCCGGTACCTGGCTGAAATCCATTTTGTAACCGGTTTCCGCCGTCGTATTGATAAACCAGGGCTCGGCACCGGCCAGGATCGCTGCGCCTTCGTAGATCTGGTAGAAAGGGTTGGGGCAAATAATAACGGGCTTGCCGTTCGAACCCTGGTTATCAGTATCAATAATCGCCTGGGCGATGGAAAATAGCGCCTCGCGCGTGCCGGCGACGGGCAGAATGTGGCGGTTCGGGTCCACGGGCTGATTATCCAGCTGGAATCGTCGATTGGCCCAAGCGGCCATGGCTTCACGCAAGTCGTCCTGTCCCCTGGTCAGCGGGTAATGCGAAATGTTTTCCAGGCTGCCTTTCAGGCTGTCGATGACCATTTGTGGGGCCGCGTGCTTGGGTTCGCCAATGGATAACCGGATCGGGGACTTGTCTGCCGGCGGAGTGGTACCCTCAAATAGTTGAGCCAGTCTCTGAAAAGGATACGGCTGGAGATGCGCCAGTCGAGAATTCATTATCTAATACAGCCCCTGTGAACAAGGCGCGGATTATACGGCAAGGAATGAAAGGCAACAAAACATCTCAGTCCTGGGCGATCGGGGCATTGCTGCTCGGTTCAACCATGTGGGGCGTGGTCTGGTATCCGATGCGCCTGCTGGAAATCGCCGGGCTGTCGGGTCTGTGGTTGAGCCTGTTTTTGTACCTCGGGGCACTGGCCATTACCTCGTTGAAAACCGTGCCGCAGCTCAAGTACCTGTGGCAAGAGCCGCTGCTGATGGTCCAGCTGGCGGCGTACGCCGGATGGACCAATGTCGCATTCATTCTCGCTGTTCTTGATGGCAATGTTTTGCGGGTTCTGTTGTTGTTCTACCTGACACCGCTGTGGGCCGTGATGTTTGGCTACCTGTTTCTTGGTGAGCGCTTGTCCCGCATCTCCATTATCACCCTTGTTGTTGCATTGGCCGGTGCGGTGCTGATGTTATGGCATCCGGATACCGGGATTCCATGGCCCACCGATGCATCCGACTGGCTGGCGCTCAGCTCCGGCATGGCGTTTGCTGCGTCCAATGTCATTATTCGAAAAACCCAGGCCATCGAACTGTCAGCCAAGGTCGCCATGACCTGGGTTGGAGTCATTGCGATATCGGTACTGTTGATTCTTGTGCAACAGGTGCCTGTCCCTGTCGGAAAGGGCGGTCAAATTGGCTCAGCGTTGTTACTGGGGGCGTTTGGCATGGCGGTCATGACCACACTGGTTCAATACGGAGTCACCCATATGCCGGTGCATCGATCGGCGGTAATTCTTTTATTTGAACTGGTGGCCGGCGCCATTTCCCAACAATTGCTTACCGATGAAATTATGACTTTGAGGGAGTGGCTGGGCGGGGCGGCTATCATGGTCGCGGCATGGGTCTCTGGTCGATACGGTTGACCGGATTGTATTCTCGCGTGGAAAACGGGGATGAATGTTGCGGCTTGTTGGCGAGCCCGGTCCGGCCCGAATCGACGAGCCATTGAAAATGCCGGTTTGACTCTTTTCATCACCGGTTCGAACGAAACCGGCAGATTGTTCATTGATGCAGGTCAATAACAGATCCGGAGCGTGTGGTAGAAAGCCATGCACGCCAACAACCATGGAAGCGATTCAATGAAAGTCTTTCCCGTCGAGAACAGTACCGAATTCAGTCCATTCCTGCCCGATAATGACGAGCTCTATCATTGGTGGCGCGATTTCAAACTGAAGGACTACCCGACCCGCGTTGACGACCTGGTTGTCGAGATCAATGATCCGCGTTCTTTGACTGATGCGGAATACGATGCATTGCATCGCCGCTGTCGAAAGACAAACATGGTGTTATACGTCAGCAAGACCGGCAATGATCCTGATCCGGAAATTCCGCTGGCCATGGGTCGTCGATTCGGTGTTCAGGGGCTCAATCATAACTGGCTTGCCAATGATAACGGGTTGACGTCATTGACTGTTGTCAATACCGGGGTTAGGCGTAATTATATTCCCTATACCAACCGGGCAATAAAATGGCACACCGATGGTTATTACAACGTTGCCGGCAAGCAGATTCAGTCACTACTGTTGCACTGCGTGCAATCGGCTGCGCGTGGCGGCGAGAACGCGCTGCTGGATCACGAAATTGTCTACATCATGTTGCGTGAACAGAATCCTGATTATATCAAGGCGTTGATGCAGCCGGACGTGATGACGATCCCGGCGCGTATTGAAAATGGCAAGGTGGCGCGCCAGGAGGAGCCGGGTCCGGTATTCAGTGTCGCCGGTAGCGGTGACCTGCACATGCGTTACACTGCGCGAGAACGCAATGTCTTTTGGACCAGCGATCCGCTGGCAACCGAGGCGCTCGCGGCCCTGGATGCCATACTCATTAGCGATACACCCTATATATTTCGCGGTCGGCTTGAGCCGGGCATGGGGCTTGTCAGTAACAATGTTCTGCATGATCGGGCAGCGTTCGAAGATGATGAATTAAACAAGCGCCACTACTACCGGGCTCGTTACTTTGATCGGCTGAATGATACATATGTATTAAGTTAGTTCAGGATTGTTGTGCCAATTTCCAGGTTCGCGTCGTGAATTGCCGGCACAACGGCCAGTTATGATCAATTGCGATCAATTACGACAAGGACTGGCGAATTAACCAGGGTTATCGCCTGGCCTCCCAACGCGGCAACGGTTGCGCGCCGTTGAGTGTAGATAACCGGATGTTACGCCAGCGCATGCGGCACAAGTGGTGCATGCGCTGACCGGGAGCGGCTGGCAAACCCCGGATCAGCAGGAGCGGTCAAGAATCTGCAGCTGCGACCGGTTGCGCCTGGCACGCGGGGCACTGGCCGGCAGCAGGTTCGGGCGTGCGCGGCCAACTGTTCCATAGCGACGCGGCGATCAATCCTGCGAGACCGGCGTACATTGACAGGTCGCTTTCGCTGACAAATTTACCAACCATTATCAACACAACGGAGACCAGGCCCGCCACGAACGGGTTGTATCCGCGTCGTTGATCCGCTTTCCAGAGTAACGATACAAGAACAGCAACGGAAAAAAACAGCGTCAATGGCATTAACCACGGCGTATAGTTTACAAACCCGATGCCGAAACTGCCGAGCACGCCGGCATAGGCGGGCCAACATGCCGGACAAAACAACTTGGGCATGAGAGCGGTGCCGATTACCGGTACGAGACCCGAGTTGAATTTCAGAAACCTGGGAGTCACATGCTTCCCGCGTGGCTGTTCAAGCGCATGTATGATTGTGGCGACAGTGGGAGCGCCGCTGGTTTTGCCATTGTCATCATAGAGTCGACAACAGAGATCGTGGCCGGGTATGGGGGTTGCGGACACGTCTTCGCCATTGACCAGGATGGTGGGTGACCCGTATCCATGAACATAAGCCGGTGCAGCCTGATCATTCACATCATGCTCTCGCCAGTCTGGAGCCAGGCCACAGGCTTCAAGCGCCAGCCGGATTCGTTCCCGGGCCATGTCAATGTTCGGGCAACTGGTTTCGTAGACGAGCTCGATCAGGGGAGGGTTAATTGACATCAGGCTGTTCTAGCGTATGGACGACTGCACAACCCGAAATGTCGTCGGTCTCGTCAATACAGCCATCAATCATGGATTGCAGGGCGTCGCGAATCTGGCGCAACTCGGTGATCTTCCGGTTAACGTCATCCAGTTTTATCTTGGCGCGGATCTTGATGTCACCGCAGCAGCCGTCCGGATCAGTCCGGAGATTCAGAAGCTCGGTGATCTCGCTCAGGGTAAACCCGACATTTTTTGCTTGCTGAATAAAGTTCAGCTGTCGCTCGGCCTCACTGGAGAACTGGCGATAGCCCGAAGGCGTCCGGGTCGGCTTATTGAGCAGGCCGATTTTTTCGTAAAATCGAATGGTTTCGACGGTTAACCCGGCGCGTTTGGCCAGTTGGCCGATAGACAAGGCTGACATGATTTCCTCTCCCGAATTCATTGGCGCAAGAATCATAAACCCTGAAGTAAACTATAGAGTCAACTGGAAGATATCTCGTAAATAATAACATTGGTAATACAGTAAGTTATAGATAATATTTAATGTAAATACTTATACTAATCTCAGATTCTGCTGCCAAAAATCGCGCTACCAATACGCACCCAGGTCGCGCCCTCGGCAATGGCTTCGGCAAAATCATCGCTCATGCCCATGGACAGTTGGTCAAACTGGCTCAGTTGATATTTATGGGCAAGCTGGTCGCGCAACGCTCTCAGGCTGGCAAAATTTTTCCGAATTTGGGCGCGATCCGATGTCGCTTTACCGATAGTCATAAGGCCGCGCAGCCGGATTCCTGGCAACGCGGTGGCCAACAGTGCATCCATAAACTGATCAATGTGTTGCGGCAGCACGCCATGCTTGGCGTCGTCTTCGGTGACGTTTACCTGGATGAGAGCGTTGAGCTGCGCGCCTGTATTCACCAGTCGCGAGGAAAGCTTGTTGGCCAATTCAAGACTGTCCAATGTGTGTAGCCATTGAAACTGGCCGGGAATGTACTTGGCCTTGTTGGTCTGCAGGTGGCCGATAAAATGCCAGGTCGGGTGACGTTCAGCCAGGACCGGGATCTTGGTCTGCGCATCCTGAATGGTGTTTTCACCAAAATGAACCTGGCCGGCATCCATGGCTTCGGCAACCAGGCTTGCCGGCTTGGTCTTGGATACGGCCAGCAGCTGAACAGTATCCGGGTCCCGTCCCGATGCCAGTGCGGCTTCGGCAAGCTCGGTTCTGATTCGCGACAGGTTTTGGGCGATGTTGTTCATGTGCCGAATGTAATCACATCGGAACTTCAGGATCAAAGCCGGGCAGACCACGTTACGTTATTGCTGCATTTCAGCAAGGTGGCCTGTGGATTGTGCGCAATCGCGCAGCGCCGGATTACCCGGTGGCAGAATCATTTATCAACATGATACGCGAAGAGACGAGTTCACTTTAAGCAGGTTTTGTCAGTTGTTGCGCATAACCCAGTAGCGCGCATTGTTTTCGGCAAGAAAGTTTTCAGCGCCCCCACCTTTCAGTATCGCCAGTGTTGACAGTATGCCGGCTTCAAGACAGGTGTCTGCGAGTACGGTGACGGATGTCGGGGCATTGGCTGCGGGCCAGCCGGTACGTGGGTCAAGAATATGGCCATAGCGAACACTCTTATGCATGATATACCGGTGGGCGTCGCCGCTTGTTGTCATGGCACCATTCGCCAGTTCGATAATCTCCGTAGTTGCAGGCTCCGTGGCCGATTGAGCCGGTTCGGAATGATCGGGGCAGGGGTCGGCAATGCCGATGCGCCAGCCCGGCCGGTTCAAAGGCTTGCTGGTAATGGCAAGATCACCGCCAAAGTTGACGACGATGCTGGTGCCAACAGCATGCTGGCGCAGCAATGCAGTGACCCGGTCGACGGCGTACTCTTTGCCAATACCGCCAAGATCCAGTTCCATGCCTTCAGGGACTTGAATCTCCGGGGCATTCCAGTTGACACGGTTCCAGCCAACCTGTGGCAGCAGTTCATCAAGCTGCGACTGCGTCGGGATCGTGCCGGTACCGCCGAAACGCCAGGCGCGTCGCAGCACGCCCGAAGTAATATCAAACAGTCCATCGCTTAACTGAAAACACTGATCGGCGTAATCGAGCAATGCCGCTGTTTCATCATCCACCGTAATGACGGATGCACCGGCATTGTTGATCTGGCAGACAATATTGTTGTCGAGGTAGCGACTGAACTTGTGTTCGATGCGCCGGGCTTCAGATTCGGCAATGGCGAGGCAACGCCTGGCCAGGTCCTCGTCGACTGTTTCAATCAACAGTTCGCAAGGACTGGCCATGGCCGAAAACCGGCCAATAAAGATGTCATGATGCTTTGCGAGTTCAGCCACGGACCGTGCGTGCACACGGGTTACCAGAACCCGTTAAAACGGGTAATGAATCCCAGCTGGATAAAGTTTGCTTCAACATCGGGAAACGGGTCATCGCCGGCGGCAGCCTGTTTCATGTGCTCCAGGCGGACTGACAATTCGCTGTCTTTGCCGAGGCTGTAGCCGTACTTGAAACCGGCAGTCGAGGTCTCAAGATCACCGAGCCGGTAATCGGCGCTGGCAAACTCCGGCAAGGTGCCGTCTTCAAGGTTGTAGTAATAGAAGTCCGCTTTCGATTGTTTGTAAAAACGAAAGTGTGGCTGCAGGTACTGCAGTTCGGCCAGTTGCCACTGGTATTGCGCATCCACGGTGTGAGACTTGATACCCCAGCTATCCTGGTAATAGCGGTAACTTGTGCGTAGTACATCACCGCCAAGGTTCTTGATGAGCTTGCCGTACAGTGCCTGGCGCCGGCGGCTATCGGGCCGGTGTTCATACAGGTAGGGATTGACGCCACGTAATGTCGGCGTGCCGGGGTTCGTGACACTTATGATCTTGTAGGGATCGGTCAGGTAGCCGGCATCATTGCCGATGTTGAGGTTCAGCTGGGCGATCGTCGTGCGATTGATAACCTGTGTTACGCCAAACAAAGTATCAATCACAGACTTGTTTTCGGTGGTGCCCGAGCTCTGCATGTCAATACCGACAATCATTGGCGAGAACGGGATTGGTACACCATTGAACGGTTCAATGGTGTCCTTGTTTACCGCCAGCGCTGCTGTCACGGTGGTATTGCGTTGATTGAAGTCGCTGCTCAGGGTAGCGATCAATCCAAGGGAGACGTAGTCGGTTTCCGTTGAGCCATTGACGCCCAGCACGGTTTTTGTAAGGCGCGTCAGCGGCTTGTCCCAACTTGCATTCAGCGCATAGCGACGATCTTCAAAGCTTGGCTCCATCGGTGTTTCGTTGGCATTGACCGTGTAACTGTCACGGCCGGAAGCCGAGGTAAATGTTTGCGCCGTAGTCTGGGGAATGGCGCCATTGGGCGATGCGCCACTGAGACTGTCGATTACGCCGCGCACGGTAATGATTTCATCATCACCGAGATTTTTTTTGGCTTCAATAACCGGTTTGATTACGGTGATCCGGTCGACTTCAGAGTAATACAAAATGGAGGAGTCGACATCCCAGCCATTATCAGCGCTCGCGGCGTTGGCAACATTTCCCAGCAATGTTGTGGTCGCCATGGCCAAAGCCTGGCGCAGGGACACCTGTTTTTTTAGTTGCATCCACAACCTCCACCGCCAACACCCTGGCCACCGCTGGAATTTTCACGGGAGAAGTAGATATGCTCATCAACAAAAGTATCCAGCGGGTAAGGATCCAGCTGCATTTTCTTTTGTGCCAGAAGATCGCGTTCCCAGGGCTTGACTCCAGGGGAAGAGCAGCCCGAGGCGGTCACCATAACAAGTACTGCTGCAATCAGTGTGCGCATCGCCAATTCCATTTTTGCCTACTTTGAAGAAAGTTGTTTGACCAGCTCCTGTTCCAGCTTGTCGGCGTTTTCCTTGCGGAAGCCGACATGTCGGTAAACGATTTGCCCTGAACGATTTATAATAAAACTGCTGGGCATGCCCATTAGTCCATAGCTTTCGGCGGTGCTGCCTTCAGGATCAAATCCGATAACGAAAGCAGCCGGAACCTCTTTCAGGAACTTGTCCGCCAGTGCGCGCTCCTTGTCCAGGTTGACCGTAACCACGGCAAGGCCTTTGTCGTGATACTTGTTTTGCATGGCATTCATCCATGGGAATGATTCACGACAAGGCACACACCAGGACGCCCAGAAGTCGAGGTAAACGACCTTGCCGCGATATTGGTTCAGGCTGATGGTATTTTCCACGCCGGGCAGATTGAATTCCGGGGCGTTGTCGCTGCCGGCATTAGTGGTGGGAAACCACGAGATCATTAAAAGCAGGACAGAAAAACCAACAAATCCTGGGGCATGCATTTGCTATCTCCCGAAGCCTCGTGTTCAGGAGTTTAAGTGATCAACTGAAAATTGTCCTGATCTTTAGCGTCGACTGGTCAGGTAGGCGACGGGATCGACAACTTTGCCAAGGCGCCGAATCTCGATATGCAAATGTGGTCCGGTGGAGCGGCCAGACGTACCGACTTTGGCGACAGGCTGTCCACGCGCAATGCGATCGCCAAGACTGACCAGGGTGGATCCGGCATGGGCATAGCGCGTTGTGTAACCCTGGCCGTGTGTAATCTCAACCATGACCCCGTAGCCGCTGCGCTCACCTGACCAGGTAACAACGCCATCGGCCAGGGCGAGGATGGGGGAATCCATGCGTGCGGCGATGTCGATGCCTTCGTGAAAACTGCGCTTGCCTGTAAACGGATCGGCGCGTAGACCGAAATGTGAACTGATCCAGCCGCCCTGGGTAGGCCAACCGGCCGGAGTAACTGCCGCGCTCAGGTTTTGATCAGAAAGTACGGATTCCAGTGCGGCCAGGTATTCTGATTTGTCGTCGAGCGCCGCTTTAAGCTGGTCCAGGGATCGAATGATGTCGATTCGTGCAGCCGATGATTCAGGGTTGGCCGGGCCGCCGATGGCCGGAGTGCCAGAAAAATCAAATTCCTTGCTGTCAATTTTGGCCATCTCGGTAAGACGTGAACCCAGTGCGTCGAGCCTGAGCAAGCGTGCCTGCATGGTACCCATGCGCTGTGCCAGGGCATTCAGGTGTGACTCGGCGTGAACCCGGGTTGATCTCAATTCTGCCCGCAGCCGGGCGACTTCGTCGTGGTGTGTCTGCAGAACTTCGCTGTCAGTTGCAGACTTGGCCTGGTACAAGGCATGGATTTTGGTGCCAATAAGACCGAAAAACAGTGGCAAGTAGATAATGCCAACAAAAAACAGGGCGATCGCCTGGCGATGGCTAATGCTGATTTTGTGCCCGCGCTGCAGGCCTTCAGGGAGCAGAATAATGTTCATATTCATTATATAGTCGGCTTTATGGTGAAACGCGAAACTTTTTATTTGGCTAACAGGACGGACGAGTAATGTCGGCAGACGAGCCCAGGCGTGTTGGTCAGCTTCTTCCGGCAGAATTACTGCGCCGCATGCGCGATCACCAGTGTGATACCGATTCGCTTCAGAGCCTGTGGCATGAACTGGCCGGTGAGTGGGCTGGCCGGGCAGACGCCATCGACTATGCTGATGGCAGGCTGGTGCTGCGTGTTGCCGCGCCGGTCTGGGGTAATCGTTTGCGTCATGAAACCGGCAACCTGGTCTCCCGCTTGCGAAAACATGAAAGCTTTTCCGGACTCCGGGAAATTGTCGTCAAGGTTCGGCCACAGCAGGCCATGCCGGACGAGATTCGTGAAGATGAAATACGTTATCACAAACAGCGCCAACGAAAGCGCGAGCGATTGTCAGCCGGGGCTATTGAGGCAATTAAAGCGACAGCGGAAATGATTGATGACCCGGAAGTGAAGCGGGCGCTTCTTGATCTGGGCAATGTATCGGAATCATCAAACAATGATTAGAAAGATTGGCAAAAAGACCCTGGGCTTGACGGTTATTGTGAGCCTGTTGAGTGCCTGTGCGGCGGTACCGGACAGGATTGACCCGATCCCGGTTGATGAAAACCGGGCTGTGCCGGCCGAGACACCGCTCACCCTGGCTGCAACCGGGGATATCATGATGGATGGCAGCGCCCGACCGGAATTCAGCAAGCTTGGTTACGATTACGCTTTTGAATATGTTGGCGACATCTTGCGCAAGGCCGATATCGCTATAGGCAATCTGGAAGGTCCGCTGACAACCGGGGGCAACAATGACGTGGAGAAGAAATATGTATTTCGATCTCCGCCGGACAAGGTGGCCACGTCACTGGTAAACGCCGGGTTTGATGTGTTTACGTTGGCAAATAACCATACGCTGGATTACGGCGTTCAGGGCCTGGTGGATACCATGGCGGCCCTGGATCGTCACGGGCTGGCATATTCTGGTGCCGGGCTGGACAGCAAGGCGGCACGCAAGGCGGTTATTCTTGAGCGAAAGAACCGGCGTATAGCGTTTCTCGGGTATTCGCTGACTTTTCCGGAAGAGTTCTGGGCTGCTGCCAACCGGCCGGGCACGGCGTTCGGTCACGAGAGTCATGTGCGCAAGGATGTCGCCAAGGCAAAAGCCGAGGCCGATATCGTAATCGTTTCGTTTCACTGGGGTCGCGAAGGCACGACAGAATTGCGTCCGTATCAAACTGCACTGGGCAGGGCGGCCATTGATGCCGGTGCGGCCGCCGTGCTCGGCCATCATCCCCATATTCTCCAGGGCGTGGAGCGTTACAAACACGGGGTCATCCTGTACAGCCTCGGTAATTTTGTTTTTGGCTCCTACAGTCGCAAGGCCAGGACCTCGGTAATTGCGCAGTTGAGCTTCGACGGGAACGTTGTCAGCTCGGTAGAGATGGTTCCGATAAACGTGTTCAATCCGGAAGTGGTGTTTCAGCCGAAAATTCTTACCGGAAAACAGGCGGCATCAGTGTTGTCGGAGCTGGACGGCTTGTCGCGACCAATGGGTGTTGCTGTAAAAAACGTCAATAATGTGGGACTTGTTGGTTTGACGGGTACTGACGACAGCGATGTGTCGCTCCTGGCGCGGTGATGTGATTTAATTCGCCGTCATGATTCAGCCACTCGAACTCTTTATCGGATTGCGTTATACGCGCGCCAAGCGTCGCAATCATTTCATATCCTTTATTTCTCTAAGCTCCATGCTCGGCATATTTCTTGGTGTTGCCGCGCTTATTACCGTGTTATCGGTTATGAATGGTTTTGGCAAGGAGTTGCGTGACCGTATTCTGGGTGTTGTCTCCCATGTCACTATTTCGCAAACCGGCGCAAAGCTGAAAGACTGGAAATCTGTTGCCCGCATTGCCAAAGAGCATGAACAGGTAACAGCGATGGCGCCCTATGTTCTTGGCCAGGGCATGTTGAACAGCAAGGGCTCTGTCAAGGGCGTCATGGTGCGCGGCATATTGCCTGACCAGGAGGCCGGTGTTTCGCGCCTGGGAAACGCCATGAAGTCAGGAGCGTTGGCCGACCTGAAACCGGGTGAATACGGCATGATTATCGGCAGCGCGCTTACCTGGAAACTCGATATCGATGTTGGTTCCTATGTATCGCTGATTGTTCCGCAGGCACTGGCCACCCCGGCCGGCATCATGCCCAGGTTTCGCCGGTTCAAGGTGGTTGGCGTATTTGATGTTGGCATGTATGAATATGACAGTGGCCTGACGCTGATTCACATGGATGACGCGGCTGCGCTTTATCGTATCCCCGAGGGCGCCAGCGGCTTGCGCCTGAAGATAGAAGATCTCTACCAGGCGCCGGAAGTGGCGCTGGAACTCCAGGACAAGCTGGGCTATGCCTTTATTACCCGCGACTGGACGCGCGAGCACGCAAACTTTTTCCGTGCACTGAAAATCGAAAAGCGGGTCATGCTGGTGATCCTGTTGCTGATTGTTGCTGTTGCCGCATTTAATATTGTTTCAACTCTGGTCATGGTGGTAACGGACAAGCAATCAGATATTGCCATTCTTCGAACCCTCGGATTGAAGCCTTCCAGTGTCATGGCTGTTTTCATGGTACAGGGGACCATTATTGGTGTAGTTGGCACCGCGCTGGGAGTGCTCGGTGGCGTTGCCCTTGCAGCCAATGTCCAGGAAGTTGTCCAGTTTATTGAAGGCTTGTTCAAGTTCAAGATTCTTGCGGCAGACGTGTATTACATTACCGATCTGCCATCAGATATTCACAGCAGTGACGTTATTGTGATCGCCGTGTCATCGTTTGTCATGAGTATCATGGCGACAATTTATCCTGCCTGGCGTGCATCACGTGTTCAGCCAGCGCAGGCATTGCGGTATGAATAGGAAAGCGCAGCCATGAATAATGACAAGGTTATCCTGCGCTGTACCGGTCTGACCAAGGTTTTTGATGAAACCAGTTTCAGTGTCAATGTTCTGAAGGGCGTGCACCTGCGTATTGCTGCCGGTGAACGTGTTGCCATTGTTGGTGCATCAGGAGCCGGCAAGAGTACCTTGCTGCATATTCTGGGTGGCCTGGATACGCCAAGTGATGGCCTTATTGAGCTTGACGGTCAGCGCTTCTCCGAGATGAGCGAGGCTGAGCGTGGCAGGGTGCGTAACGAGAAACTCGGGTTTGTCTACCAGTTCCATCACCTGTTGCCGGAATTCACCGCGTTGGAAAATGTTGCCATGCCACTGCTTATCCGGCGCATGGACAGTGACAAGGCGTTGGCCGAAGCGCGCGAGATGCTTGGACGTGTCGGGTTGGAAGACAGGTTGCAACACAAACCCTCAGAATTATCCGGCGGTGAGCGTCAGCGCGTGGCGGTTGCCCGTGCGCTGGTAACAAGACCATTGTGCATTCTTGCTGATGAACCGACAGGAAACCTGGATCGAAAAACCGCCCAGGGCGTGTACGAGCTGATGCTAGAGCTGAATAGAGAGCTGAATACCAGCTTTGTGGTGGTAACTCATGATCATGACCTGGCTTCACGCATGGATCGAACCATTGAGATGGTGGATGGTATGCTGAAGGGTGTCGATCAGGACTGATTGCCGCCAGGGGGGTAACAGTACCTATTGTTGCTGACCCCCATGTTCCTCGGTATTTGCTTGTTCGGCCAGTCTCGCAGCTTTTCGGCGCGCACGACGAATATCCTTGCGGGCCGCCCATTCCCGCACCACGTAAAGTCGCCAGACTCCGTGCATGCCGAAATAGCCAATCAACGCCATAATGCTGCCGACAATAAAGCAGCCAAGCAGGAATGGTTGCCAGATGAGCATCAGTTCGCTGGCAAGCCAGTCAAAGGATATTTCAAACTCCATGCGGCCAGGTTGTTGCCCGAGAATGCGGGCACCAAGCAAATAGCAAAAGTAAAACAGTGGCGGCATGGTAATCGGATTGCTGATCCAGACCAGTGCTACCGAGACGATAATGTTTGCCCGGAATACAATGGCCAGTGCTGCCGCAGGAATCATCTGGAACGGCATGGGCACAAATGCCATAAACAAGCCTATGGCAAATGCGGCAGAAGTGGAGTGCCTGTTCAGGTGCCAGAGGTTCGGGCTGTGCAGGGCGCTGCCGAACATGCGCAGTGACTTGTGCTCGCGTATGACGCGCGCATCTGGCATGAATCGCTTGATCAGTTTTTTCGCCACGATTTCCCAAAAAAATCCGGAGTGATACTGATGATGCCGTAACGGGTAAAAAAGTTGCAGGCCCGCGATTCGGCATTCATATAGATAAGATGCATTTTAGCGGTATTTGATTCCCAGACCAGTAAAATTTTAATAACCGGCTACGGTTTCAATTTGTGCTGAAACGGTCATAATTGATTGCGGAATCGACATGGAGGTTTGTTCCCGATGCAGGTATTTGCGCCGTGGGTGTATGGTTGCGCGGTCTTGGCAGGCGTGTTGATCGCGCAACTTTTGCCATCGCTGCCGGATTTGTCCGGCTTTTGTCTGGTTACCGGCCTGGCTGTCGCCAGTGCCCGGTGGATGACATTGATGCAGCCCGTTGCCATTGGTCTCGTCGCGGCGACGTGGAGCTTTTTTCTTGCCGACTATTACCTTGAAGATCGCTTGCCTGAATCGCTGGCCAGTGTAAACCTGGCAGTTACCGGTGTTGTCTCCAGTCTCCCCGAAACGTCAAGCAAAGGTCAGCAATTCCATTTTGATATCAAGACTGCCATGCAGGATGGTCAGTCGATTCGGTTGCCCCGTCGAGTGGTATTAAGTGTCTACCAGCAAGGTATAAAGGTGCAGGCCGCTGAGCGCTGGCGTTTTGTTGTCAGGCTGAAACCACCGCACGGTTTTCAGAATCCGGGTGGTTTTGATTATGAGGCCTACCTGTTTCGACAGGGGATTGGTGCCCGCGGATATGTTCTGCGACAGCATGTCCCGGAACGTATGGGCATGTCCGATGGCTATTCCTGGCTGAAACTGCGTGCCCGTATAAAATCACGAATTATCGAGGTGTTGCCCCGGTCCACAGAGAGATCACTGGTACTGGGCCTCGTCATCGGCGATCGCAGCGGGCTCGGAAGGGCTGAATGGAGGCAACTGCAAAAAACCGGGACAGCGCACTTAATGGCTATTTCCGGACTGCATATCGGCATGGTGGCAGGCATGATGTTTTTTATGATTCGCTGGCTTTGGCCATTGAGTTATCGGCTGACGCTGTGGTTGCCGGCACAAAAGGCGGCGGCGCTGGGCTCCTCCGTGGCGGCTTTTGGTTATGCCGGCCTGGCGGGCTTCAGCATTCCGACCCAGCGAGCGCTGATCATGCTGGTTGTGGCAATAGCGGCAATCCTGACCAATCGGACTGTTCGTTTTGCAGATCTGTTTTTTGCGGCAATGACCCTGGTTTTGTTTCTAGATCCGTTCGCCGTTCTCGACACCGGGTTCTGGTTGTCTTTCCTCGCGGTAGCGATAATCGCCTGGGCGATGACAAGCCGGCATCAAGTGCATGACCCGTTCCGAACCGTTGTTGACGGGCTCTTGCGGAAAACGGGCGGGTTTCTTCGAATTCAGGCTGCCGTGTCATTGGGCTTGTTGCCCATTGTTATCGCTCGATTTCAACTTGCTCCCTGGGTATCGCCTCTGGCAAATCTGGTGGCAATTCCGGTTTTTAGCCTGGCCATAATCCCGCTGTTGCTGCTGACGACGATGCTGCTTTTTATACCGGGCATGTCAGCTATTTCCGGTGCATTGTTGTCGTCAGCCACGACATTGTTGTCGTGGACATGGATCGGGCTCGGTGCTGTGGCCGGATGGCCTGGTGCCGCTACTTCTGTATCACCACCCGCAGGCTGGACAGTTTTGCTTGCGGCCATGGGCTTGATGATGCTGTTGGCACCCAAGTCATTGCCAGGGCGCCCGCTGGGGGTGTTGTGGTGCCTTCCGTTGCTGTTTTTCGTTCCGCCACGGCCGGCTGCCGGGGAGTTTGAATTCAGTCTGTTGGACGTCGGCCAGGGCTTGGCTGCCGTGGTCCAGACGGAAAAACATATTATGGTGTTTGATACCGGTGCCTGGTTCAGCCCGGATTTTGATGCCGGTTCCGCGGTAGTAGTGCCGTTCCTGAGGAGCAAGGGGATTGACCATCTCGACGCCCTGGTTATCAGTCATGGGGATAATGACCATATCGGCGGGGCCTCTGCCGTGCTCGAATCGCTGCCCGTGGCCCGGGTATTCAGCAGCCTGGTCGGGCAGCCACGTTCGGATGCCATTCCATGTCGAACCGGAATGGCGTGGCGCTGGGACGGGGTAGAGTTCTCGTTTTTACATCCGGATGGTGCCAGCTACAAAAAAGCGAATAATGGCGCCTGCGTATTGCGTGTCAGCAGTCGCTGGGGATCGGTTCTGATCAGTGCCGATATTGAACAACTCGCAGAAACCAGGCTGGCCGGGGTGTTTGGATCCAAATTGCAGAGCACCGTGCTAGTGGCGCCGCACCATGGCAGCCGAACATCGTCGACACCGGTGTTTTTGTCGGCGGTGTCGGCTGACGAGGTGTGGATCCCGGCAGGATACCGGAATCGATATCACCACCCCCATCCTGATATTCTGCGGCGTTACCGGGATATGGCCATGCCGGTTGTGAGTACAGCTGATTCCGGTGCGATCAGCCGTTTGTTCGGCAGCCGCCTTGCACCAACCCGTCGATTTCGCAACGACTATCAGCGTTACTGGCACCATCGCCCGATATGATTGCCTGATCCCTTTGCCTGTGTTGCCGCGTCTGATACATTAGCCGCACTTTACATAAACAAAAAACAGTTTTTTACTACAATTCAGGTGCTTATCGATGTTTGAACTGGTGAAGACCGGTGGTTGGTTGATGTGGCCCATACTGCTTTGTTCAGTAGCGGCTTTGGCAATTATCGGCGAGAGATTCTGGTCGCTCCAGAAGAAATACGTTTCCCCGGAAACATTGGTTATCCAGATCAAGCAATGGCTGGACCGCAAGGAGCTGGACAATGCCCGTATCAAGTTGCTGGCTGAGACCTCGCCACTGGGGCGGATTCTTGCAGCCGGACTGCTTAATCGTGAGCATGATCGCGATATCGTTAAAGAGGCTGTTGAAGATGCTGGACGTCACGCGGTGCCGGAACTGGAGCGCTACCTCAATACCCTCGGAACCATTGCGGCCATAACCCCGTTCCTCGGACTTCTCGGTACAGTGCTGGGTATGATCGAGATGTTTGCCGGCATCAGCAGTCATGGAGTTGGTGATCCAGCGGTGGTGGCAGGGGGTATCGCCCAGGCATTGATCACCACGGCAGCCGGTCTCGGTGTCGCCATTCCCAGCGTCATGTTTTATCGCTATTTCCGGGGCAAGGTGGATGCGCTGGTTGTCGATATGGAACAGGAGTCAATCAAGTTGATCGAAATTCTTCACGGCGACCGTGAGAGCGACTAGGGCGGAGTATTCAGAGCAATGAATTTTTCTCGCGCCAGGCAGGGGATGGAACCGGAACTCAACCTGGTCCCGTTGATTGACGTGCTGTTGATGACACTTATTTTCCTGGTGGTTACGACAAGCTTTTCCAAGGAATCGCAACTTCGAATCAAGTTGCCAGAAGCAACGGCGGAAGCCAGCTCAGAGCAAGCCTTGTTGCGCGTGACCATTGATGCGCATGGGCAGTTCTACATCAATGACAAGCAGTTGTTGAAACCGACTGCTGATGCCCTGCGAAATGCAATGTTGCAGGCAGCTGGAAAAAACAAGAAACCCGGCGTAGTGATTTATGCCGATGGCAAAACGCCGCACCAGGCAGTTATTCACGCCATGGATGCGGCACGTCGTCTCGGTTTCACCAACCTTACCTTTGCTACCCAGCAACAACCTGGGCAAAAGAATTAGTCCATGGCCAAAACCGAGTTACCAAAAAATGCGGCGCTCTTGTATCGCCGGTTAATAACCTATGCATTGCCGTACAGGAAGATATTTGCATTCTCCGTGCTGGCCATGTCAGCGGTTGCTGCCCTGGATCCCGTTAAAGCCTACATTCTCAAGCCGCTGATGGATGGCGGATTTATCGAGAAGGATCCGGAAATTATCGCCTGGCTGCCTTACGCTATTATCGGGATTTTCCTTGTAGGAGGGCTGGCCCGGTTTGTTGCCCAGTTCAGCATGGCCTGGATCGGTGCCAGGATCATGTTCGATATTCGCAACGAGATGTTCACCCACCTGTGCCGCCTGCCCGCTGCGTACTACGATCAGAATGTTTCAGGCAGGCTGATGTCCAAGGTGATCTACGACGTCCAGCAGATTTCCAATGCTACGACCAAGGCATTGTTTGTTGTTATCAAGGATGGATTGTCGGTGATCTGGTTACTGGGCTACATGGTCTATATGAACTGGAAGCTCACCTTGTTGTTCCTGATTATTGCGCCGCTGGTAGGCGGTTTTGTCCGATTTGTCAGCAAGCGTTTTTTCAAGACTGGCCTGGGTCTTCAGAAATCCATGGGCGGTATTTCCGGGGTTGTTCAGGAACTGACAGAAGGTCACCTGACGGTCAAAGCCTATGGTGCAGAGGAACAGGAGTCAAAACAGTTCGGCTCTGTCAACGACAAGTACCGACGACAAATGGTCCGTCGTGCATCGCTGGTTGCGCTCAGCGTGCCAATGATGGAGTTCCTGGCAGCAATCGGCATGGCCGTTGTTGTGCATTACGCGTTAAACCAGGCGGCATCAGGGACCCTTACCATAGGTGAGGCCATTTCCTATTTTGGCGCGATGATGCTGATGCTTGGCCCTGTCAAGCGGCTGACCAAGGTGAATGAAGTAATTCAACTTGGACTGGCTGCGGCACACAGCGTTTTCGAGCTGATTGACGAGGAAACTGAAAAGAATGCCGGCACGATAAAAATGCAACAGGTCGATGGTCGCGTTGAGTACAACAATGTCAGCGTTGCCTATAGTGATGATGGCGAGGTTGTATCGGATATCAGCTTCACCATAAACCCGGGTGAAGTGGTAGCGCTTGTTGGTGCATCCGGCAGCGGCAAGAGCACGCTGGCCAACCTGTTGGCACGGTTTTACTTGCCCAGCAAGGGCTCGATATCGGTTGATGGTGTTGACATTACTGATTTTGATCTGAATAACCTGCGCTCGCATATTTCCTTTGTCAGCCAGGATACCGTGCTGTTCAATGACAGCATCAAAAACAATATTGCCTATGGCAGCGCGGACCAGATTGACGATGATCGCATCAGGAAAGCCGCCGCCGCCGCCCACGTGCTTGAATTTGTTGATGACTATGAAAACGGATTTGATACCGAGGTTGGCGAAAAGGGTACCCGGCTTTCCGGGGGGCAGCGCCAACGTATTGCCATTGCCCGAGCCATATACAAGGCGTCGCCTATCCTGATACTCGACGAAGCCACATCGGCGCTGGATACCGAATCAGAACGGTTGATTCAGGATGCGCTGAAAGTGCTGATGCGCGATCGGACGACGCTTGTTATTGCTCACCGCTTGTCGACAATCGAGCATGCAAACAGGATCCTGGTGCTGGACAAGGGCCGCATTGTCGAGAGCGGGACACACAAGGAACTGCTGGTGCATAGCGGAGTATATGCGCGACTGTATCAAAATCAGTTCAGGACCTGACGAGTATGCAATTGGACTGGTTAACAGCCAGCTGGTACAGGCCATCAATACTGCGTTTTCTGTTGTGGCCGGTATCAGTTGTTTTCTGCGCATTGACAATACTCAGAAAGCAGCTGTACAGGTTGACATTGTTACGAACGCACTGGTTCCCGGTACCGGTTATCGTAGTTGGCAATATCACCGTTGGCGGAACCGGCAAGACCCCGCTGGTGATAAAGCTCGTGGAGCTGTGTCGCAAGGCAGGCTACACGCCCGGCGTAATTTCGCGCGGTTACGGTGTCCAGGCGGAATCCTATCCGATGGTGTTACGTGAAGGGCACACTGCCGCATCCGTCGGCGATGAGCCGCTGATGATTTTTCGACACACGGGATGCCGGGTGGTCATTGACCCGGATCGGCCGCGCGGTGTTGGGCGATTGCTCAAGTCTCAATGCGATATCGTGATATCGGATGACGGCCTGCAGCATTATGCCCTGGGCCGGGACATGGAGATTGCCGTGATCGATGGTGCGCGTGGACTGGGTAACAGGATGTGTCTGCCGGCAGGACCGTTACGCGAACCGGTGACGCGGCTGGCAGATGTGGATATGACCGTCATCAGCGATACATCAGGAAAGAACCGCAGGGCGCATGCATCAGCCGGTTGGCGCATGCACCTGGAACCGAGGTGTTTTGTTAATGTATTCGATGCAGGCCGTCGGCAGCCGTTGGACGCGTTCAGGCGACAACGAGTACATGCTGTTGCAGGCATCGGTAATCCCGGACGGTTTTTCCTGAACCTGTCAGACCTGGGGTGTGAAACCGAGCAACACGTTTTTCCGGATCATCACCCGTATATGCTTACAGATATGCAATTCGGTGATGACAGGCCGGTTATTATGACGGAAAAGGACGCGATAAAATTTGAGCAATATATTGGCCAGATGCCGGCGGAGGAATATAGTCGGTACTGGTATCTGAAAGCAGACGTTGTCGTGGATGACGAATCTGCGTTTTTGAAAGAACTGATGTCATTTCTTGAGGAGAAGTAGAACGTGGACAAGAAACTGCTCGAAATCCTGGTTTGCCCGCTGTGCAAGGGTCCGCTGGAATATCGCAAAGACGACAGCGAACTGGTATGCAAGGCGGACAAGCTTGCTTATCCAATCAAAAATGACATCCCGGTAATGCTGGAAGAAGAGGCGCGCGTACTGGCCGATTCTGATTCTTGATGCGACATACGGCACGCCTGAATTCTCATGATAGTTGTCATTCCTGCCAGATATGCATCAACCCGTTTGCCAGGCAAGCCGCTGGCAGATATTCACGGCAAGCCGCTGGTGCAACATGTTTATG
The DNA here is from genome assembly GCA_029880545.1 of Gammaproteobacteria bacterium. Lineage (NCBI taxonomy): Bacteria > Pseudomonadati > Pseudomonadota > Gammaproteobacteria > Gammaproteobacteria bacterium. Next base: position 55,019 of record JAOUOD010000011.1, read on the forward strand.
AGTGCGCCCGGAAATCCAGTGCCTCGAGAGTCGTCATAGCAACCGACGATGCCAGAGTTTTTGAAGCGGGCAAATCCTTCGATGCAGAAGTGCTGATGACACGTGCCGACCATGCTTCCGGTACTGACCGGATCGCGGAAGTCATACAGCAATTGCAATTGCCTGATGATGAAGTAGTGGTGAATGTGCAGGGGGACGAGCCAATGATGCCGGCGACGCTTGTGAACCAGGTAGGCACGCTGCTGGAGCAAAGTACGGTAGCGCCCATGGCCACGGCATGTCACGGCATCGATTCCGTAAATGAATTGCTGGATCCCAATATAGTGAAAGTGGTAACGGACAGGCAGGGTTATGCGTTGTATTTCAGCCGGGCACCGATTCCATACAATCGTGCCTATGCCGGCCAGTCAACAGAAGGCTGTTATCGACATATTGGTATCTATGCCTATCGTGCAGGGTTTGTCAGTCGTTACGCGGCATGGCCTGCCTGCCCGCTGGAACTCCTGGAAAGCCTGGAGCAACTGAGAGTGTTGTGGCATGGCGAGCGCATCATTACCTGTGTGGCCAATGAACTGCCTGGTCCCGGAGTGGATACGCCGCAGGATCTTGAGCGCGTTCGAGTATTAATGTCCTGAGTAAATTCCTATGACCAGAATCAGTGTGCTATTCGTATGCCTGGGAAATATCTGTCGCTCTCCAACGGCAGAAGCCGTATTTCGACAGCTTGTTGTCCGGGAGGGGCTGGAGCATGCGATCAATATAGATTCGGCTGGTACTCACGCTTATCACGTCGGTGAGCCACCGGATCATCGCGCCCAGGCTGCTGCCGCTCGGCGCGGAATTGATATGAGCCAGTTGCGCGGCAGAAGGGCGACCGAATTGGATATTGAGCAGTTTGATTATATCCTGGCCATGGATAACGAGAACTACCATAACCTGCTGGCGATTTCCTCGGACGGACTGGAAAGCAAGATTCACTTGTTCCTGGACTTTGCGCCGGATCGTCCGGAGCAGGAAGTCCCGGATCCATATTTTGGTGGTCCGGGCGGGTTTGACAATGTGCTGGATATGGTGGAGGAAGCCTCCATCGGGTTGCTAAGACATATTCGTAGTCGTCACGATATTTGACCTGGTCTGGCCGCACGAATATCAGGAGTTGACAGGATTGTCCTGCGATATCCAGCGATTTCTGCCAGTTGTCTTGGTAATCTTTACCGCGAGCTCAGCACGAGCCATAACGCTCGAATAGCTGTCCCTGTGGCTGTGAACCGCACAGTACCGCAGGATATCGTTGCCAGGGATACTGGTAACGCCACTGCGTAGAAGCGAATCTTCCATTGCTCGACATGGTATTCTGGCAATCTGGTTTGCATGGTTCAAATCCGTTATACCAAGCAAAATCAGGAAGGCGTCACCATCGTTGGCCAGAGGCTTGAGCGCGCATCGACATGTTTGGCCAGGATATGGGCGATATACTTTAAAGCGTGATCTTCATGCCAGGTCTGTTTATGAAATTTGCGATGGTTGAGACGAGTACGGCTTGTACTTGCACGGCAGCACTGGAGCTGAACATCTTGACGATCGTAAATATGTCTTTTTTGTGACTTTTTATTTCTGATTGCTGAATTTATTCCTGCCGCTGATCATTTCCGAGATCCGGCATCCGGGATTCGTTGGCATGACACGATATTTCAGGTTATAGGTTCAAATGCCCATTGATTGAACCCCTGAGGTCGGAAACGAAGTCTGACAGACGGATCTTCAGTTTATTTATCTGCTTTAACAGTCTTTTATCATTCATGGGCGCAGTCATTTGTGTTGCCCCGAAAATTCTCTAAATCTTGTTCGGTAACCGGGTGATTTGATGGGTTGAAAACATTTCGAGCAAGTAATCGGAAAGCTTGAATTGTGAAATCAAAAACCTGGCCCAGGTCTGCAGGTGACCGGGGTTGGGCGTGAGCAGGGCAATAAAAAAGCCGCGTAACGCGGCTTTTTTATTTGATGTCCCTACTTAGTTGTCCGAAGACGTAGGCTTGGTCTCAATCTGGGTCAGATTGGCTGCAGGCTTGGGCTCCGCAGGTGGTGACGCTGGTGTTGCGACTGGCACGGGTTTCGGCTGAGGTGCCGGCGTTGTTGCAGCAGGTGCTGCCGTCGGGGACGCGGGTGCTGCCTTTGTTTCAATTTGTACCAGTGCTGGACTGTTTTCAGGTTTTGCTGCTGGCGCAGACGGGCTAGCAGGTTTGCCAGTATCGCCCTGAGGCACGGCTGACTTGCTTCTGTTGCCCTCCGTCGCTGGCTGTGATGGCTCATCAGCAGGCTTATTCCGCGCGCCATCCTGTTTGCGGTTGTCAGGCAGCACGGCATTTACGGGTGAGCTTTGGGTCTGTGCGGGCGCCACCGTACTTGCCGTGCCTGCATTAACGCGATCCTGTTTTTGTCCTTCGCTTGGCTTTCGGCCGCCATTTTTACCAGGTGCATCGTCGCCCCCGCTGTCCCTGTTTGCGGTCGCTTGATCGGGCTGTTGCGGCTGGTTTGGGCGATCCTGTTGATTGCCACCTTTTTGCTGGCTTTGACCGCCACGGCGTCCGCCACGGCGTCCGCGACCACGACCGGATTCCGGTTTTTTGTCCGGGGACGCATCTTTTGCAGGCCTGTTGTCGCGATTGTCCTTGCCTCGCGGCTCTTGTGCGGACTTGTCTTCAGCCTGTTTTGGCTGCTGGTCATCTTTTTGTGGCTTGCCGCCACGACGCTGCTGCTGATCACCACGACCGCCACGACGCTGCTGCTGATCACCACGACCGCCACGACGCTGCTGCTGATCACCACGACCGCCACCACGACCACCACGGCGTTGTTGCTGGGTGCCGGATTTCTTGTTCTTTGGGGCTGTCGACTTTTCGCCAATACCGAGCAGTTTCTTCAGCCAGCCAAACAGGCCGGACGAGGAGGGTTGTTTCGGTCGTGGCGGTGCCTGGGTCACCGGCGTGATTTGGCCAACCGCGGCTTTCTCAGGTTTCTCGGCCTTGACTGCGCTCGGTTCGGAAATTTCTTCATCCTCTTCCGTAGGTACAATCTTGTAACTTGGCAGATTTTCTTCGCCTTCCAGGTCTTCAGAGCGCAAACGACGAATCTTGAAGTGTGGAGTCTGCATGGTTGACATCGGTACAATCGTAATCGGCGTTCCAATGCGTGATTCCAGCGCACTGATCTCGCGACGTTTTTCGTTCAAAAGGAAACTGGCTGTTTCAATGGGCAGATGCACATGAACAGCAGCCGAATTTTCCTTCATCGCTTCTTCCTGGATTTCACGCAGAATGTGAAGCGCGGAAGACTGCACGCTGCGAATATGACCGGTGCCGGAGCAGCGCGGGCAAATACGCGTGCTTGCTTCTCCGAGAGATGGGCGCAGGCGTTGGCGTGACATTTCAAGCAGGCCAAAGCGGGAGATGCGACCTACCTGGACACGGGCACGATCATACTTCAATGCCTCGGCAAGACGATTTTCCACGGCGCGCTGGTTGCGGGCCGGTGACATATCAATGAAATCAATTACCACCAGGCCGCCGAGATCACGCAGACGTAACTGCCGGGCGATTTCGTCAGCCGCTTCAAGGTTGGTATTGAGCGCGGTTTCTTCGATATCGGCACCTTTTGTTGCACGTGCCGAGTTTACATCGATAGAAACCAGGGCTTCGGTGTAGTCAAACACCACTGAGCCACCGGAGTCGAGACGCACTTCGCGCGAGAATGCCGAATCAATCTGGCTCTCGATCTGGTAGCGCGAGAACATCGACGTCTCTTCCTGGTACAGCTTCAGCTTCTGAATATTGTGCGGGCTCACCTGTTCGATGAACTTTTTCATGCGCTCGTGAATTTCGGCGTTGTCGACCAGGATTTCGCCGATATCGGTACGCAGGTAGTCGCGAATGGCGCGGACAACCAGGTTGCTCTCCTGGTAGATCAGGAACGGGGCAGGGCGATCGGCGGCAGCCTTACTGATGGCGTCCCACAGGTGCACCAGGTAATCCAGGTCCCACTGCAGTTCTTCGACGCTCTTGCCAATGCCGGCGGTGCGGGCAATCAGGGCATAGTCACGCGGTACTTCCAGCTGTGCCATGGCGTCGCGCAGTTCCGCGCGTTCTTCGCCTTCGATGCGGCGGGAGATACCGCCACCCTTGGGATTATTGGGCATCAACACCAGGAATCGTCCAGCCAGGCTGATGAAGGTAGTCAGTGCCGCACCCTTGGTGCCGCGCTCTTCCTTGTCTACCTGGACTACGAATTCCTGGCCTTCCTTGATGACGTCCTGGATCTTGACCTGAGAGATTGGTGTCTTGTTATCACCCTGAAAATGAATTCGGGAGATTTCCTTCAGCGGCAGGAAGCCTTGGCGTTCGACACCGTAGTCAACAAACGCGGCTTCGAGACTGGGCTCGACGCGGGTGACGCGGCCTTTGTAAATATTGCCTTTTTTGCTTTGGTAAGCGGTGGATTCAATATCGAGATCAAGGAGTTTCTGGCCATCAACAATAGCCAAACGCAGCTCTTCTGCATGAGTTGCGTTGAACAGCATTCTTTTCATGTTTTATTCGTCCCCGACGCTTTGGCGCTTTCGGCCAGCTTGCTGGGCCATTCGGCGCTGATCACTCGTGCAGGTCGAATGGTACGCTTCGCACTGCTCAGCTATACCGCCATACCACGAGTTTTTACCGCGCAGCGTGCAGGGTTTTCACCGCATTTCGCCCGCTGCTGCAGACCCTTGCCGCGCACCAGAAAATTGGTGTTTGTCAGCGACCGTAGTGCCGATGACGTTGCGGTCAAGGTGTTCCACCGGCCTTCGCCAGTAGCGTCGTATTTTTGCGTCTCTCTGTACCTGGGCGAGTGACGCATAACCCATATCGCGGGCAGCCTTTTGGCCGGCCTTTGGGCCGACATCCCGGGTGCTTCGCGCGGCAGCGGGACGTGTTGCCCGGTGCCTAAAACCGTTTGTAAAACCATTTTTTAATGTGTTGCTACAATGCCTTGTTTACATTGGCTTTTAGCACACAGACCGACTATATCAGTGGCGCATCAAATCAGCAAACTTGATATGCTCCGGCGGCAAAATCGGAGGCAGGATATTTTGTGAACAAGGTCAGTTTCATCACTATTGACGAGGCTCATGCCGGCCAGCGGCTCGATAACTTCCTGATTTCACACTTGAAAGGTGTTCCGAAGAGCCGCATCTATCGCCTGTTGCGCAAGGGCGAGGTGCGTGTGAATAAGGCCCGATGCAAGCCTGATTACCGCCTGGAGCTGGATGATGAATTGCGGATTCCGCCAATACGGGTGGCGGACGCCGCGCCCAGGCCGGCCCACAGCGGCAAGCTGGAATGGCTGGAAGCAGCAATTATCTATGAAGACGATGTGCTGATTGCCATGAACAAGCCTTCCGGTCTCGCCGTGCATGGTGGCAGCGGCGTCAGTCTCGGATTGATCGAAGCCCTGCGTCAATTGCGCCCGGAGGCCAGGTTCCTGGAGCTGGTGCATCGGCTGGATCGTGAGACGTCGGGACTGCTGCTGGTGGCCAAGAAGCGGTCCGCGCTGCTTGCCTTACACGAACAGTTGCGGGGTACCAGTGTCGACAAGCGCTACCTGGCGCTGGTCAAGAATCCGTGGCAAGGCAAGGCCAGGATGGTGGAGGCGCCGCTACTGCGTAGCCAGACGCGCTCGGGAGAGCGAATGGTCCGGGTTTCCGAGGAGGGTAAGGTCGCGCGTAGCCGCATTGTGCCGCAGCAGTTGTTTCGCGGCGCAACCCTGGTCGAGGTAAGGATTTATACAGGCCGAACCCACCAGGTGCGGGTGCACTGTGCCCACGAGGGACATCCCATTGCCGGTGACGATAAGTATGGCGACAGGGGATTCAACAAGTCGATGGCGGCAGCCGGCTTGAAGCGATTGTTTCTGCACGCGGCGCGCATGCACTTGACTCATCCGGTCACTGGCAAACCGCTTGAGCTGGATGCGCCGCTGCCCGATGATTTGGTACAGGTACTGGATACAATGTCATGAAAGACCGTTTTGATCTGATTGTTTTTGATTGGGATGGAACCCTGATGGACTCCGAGCGGAAAATTGTTCGATGTTTCGAGATGGCTTGCCGCGATGTGAATGTGGTCTATCCGGGTGACGCGGCGGTGCGGGCCATTATCGGGCTGGGATTACGTGAAGCGGTTGATCGCCTGTTGCCCGGCGAGGATGATGCAATTATCGACCAGGTAACTGAGGCGTACCGGGATCATTTTCTGGTTCATGACAAAACGGAAATGGAATTTTTCCCAGGTGTTCTCGATGGCTTGAAGCAGCTCGAGGGCCATGGCTACATGCTTGCTGTTGCAACCGGCAAGGCCCGCCGGGGACTGAAAAAACTGCTGGATGAATGGCAATTGCATGACCAGTTTGTCGCCACACGATGTGCCGACGAAGCATTCTCCAAGCCGCATCCCAAGATGCTGGAGGATATCCTGGGGCAGACCGGTGTTGCCTCCAATCGCGCCATTATGATTGGCGATACCACCTTTGACATGGAAATGGCCAACAATGCGCGCGTTGCCGGTCTTGCTGTCAGCTACGGTGTGCACGACCGTGATTCGCTGTTGAAACACGATCCAGTGGATTGCTTGGATTCATTCGAAGAGGTGCGTGCGTGGCTGATGTAGAAACGCGGCGCATCTGTGACCGCGAAGCAATCCGTAATGGCGGCGATGGCGTGCGGTTCTATGTCCTGCGAGGCCGGCAAAAGCTGCCCGCTTTTGTGATTCGCCACGAGGATGTGGCTTATGCCTACCTGAACCAGTGCGCCCATACGCCGGTCGAGCTTGACTGGGAGCATGGCCAATTCTTCGACAAGAATAAACGTTACCTGATTTGTGCCACGCACGGCGCCTTGTATGAGCCAGCAACCGGGGCCTGTGTTGATGGCCCGTGCCGGAAAAAGGGCTTGGTGGCACTGGAGGTCGACGAGCGGGAAGACGGTGTCTTTATTGTCGGCACTGATCAGCTATGTTTTGACTAAATGCCGTGAGTACGGAATGATAACCCACTATACAAATTGGACAATGTGAACCAGGAACGAATTCGGGAACAGATTATGGAAAACGAGAATCCGGTGCAGCAAAAACAGGAAGCTTCCAGCCAGGAGAAACCCGAAGGCTGGGAGCGCAGCCTGCTCGAACGGCTGGCATTTGCTGCCTTGAATGAACAGCGTCGTGCCCGTCGCTGGGGAATAGGCTTCAAGATATTTTTTGCCATCTATCTTGTTGCGATTCTATTGATGGCCACTTCCGACCCGCACGAAGTCAAACCGACGGGCGAGTTCACTGCGCTAGTGGAGCTATCAGGCATCATTGCTCCTGATACAGCGGCCAGCGCGGATTTTGTTGTATCCGGACTCAGGGACGCGTTTGAAAGCAAGGCAAAAGGCGTAATCATTCGCAGCAACAGTCCTGGCGGCAGCCCGGTGCAATCGCAATATATATATGATGAGATCAAGCGCTTGCGCAAGAAATTCCCCGACAAGCCGGTGTATGCAGTCGTAACTGATATCTGCGCATCAGGTTGTTATTACGCTGTTGCCGGTGCTGATCGTATCTACGCCAGTCGTGGCAGCATTGTTGGATCGATCGGTGTGCTCATGGATGGCTTTGGTTTTGTTGACTCAATGAAAAAGCTGGGCGTGGAGCGCCGACTGATGACGGCAGGAGAAAACAAGGCCATGCTGGATCCGTTTTCGCCGCGCAATCCGGGGCATATGCTTCACGTCAAGAATATGCTTGATGAGATCCACCAGCAATTTATAGATGTGGTCAAGGAAGGTCGCGGCAAGAAACTGGCAAACCGCAAGGATATTTTCTCCGGTCTGTTCTGGACCGGTGAAACTGCTGTAAAGCTCGGTCTTGTTGATGAGATTGCCAGCGCCAGTCATGTTGCCCGTGAAGTCATCGGCGCCGACAAGATTGTTGATTTCAGCTACCGGGAAAACTGGCTGGACAAGTTTGCCGGCGGTCTTGGCAGCGCCATGATGAACACACTCAAGGCCTGGCTGTTTGGGCAGGGTAATTTGCGTTAGTCAATTACAGAATGGGACTCATTTTCCAGCATCTTCACCAGCCGGATCAATGGCAGGCCGATGAGGGTGCTGGGATCATCACCAATAAACCGTTCAAGCAGGGCAATGCCCAGGCCTTCAGACTTCAGGCTGCCTGCGCAGTTATAGGGTTGTTCCTTGTGCAGGTAGTTTTCAATTGTTGTATCAGATAATTCACGAAAAACAACGCTGTATGGAACGACTTCGCTTTGAATGTGCCCGGTTTTGCTATTAATTAGCGCCAGCCCGGTATACAGGGTGATGGTCTCGCCAGACGCCTGCCGCAGTTGTTCTACAGCATGCGCATGGTCTCTTGGTTTGCCGACTATGTCATTGCCATGCACTGCGACCTGATCTGAACCAATGACCAGGGCATTTCCTTGGCCCTTGGCAATGGCCTGTGCTTTTTCAATGGACAGGCGCTGTACCAGTTGTTGCGGGGTTTCGCCGGGCTTTGCCGATTCATCAATGTCCGGACTGATGCACTTGAACGGAATGCCGAGACGTTCCAGCAGTTCCTTGCGATAGGGTGATGATGAGGCAAGTATCAGGTTCATGGTCGTGATGTGGCCCGGTCGGAATGTAAAACGGGCATCATCGTGATGCCCGCTGGTCAGTAGTTACCCGTGATGATTATTCGATTTCAATCAAGGCTTCGTCGGGTGTAACACTGTCACCCTTGGCGACATGGACCGCCTTGACCTTGCCGCTGACGGGTGCCGGCACTTCGTTTTCCATTTTCATGGCTTCCACGACCAGCACTGAGTCGCCGGCATTCACGGTATCACCTTCCTTGACCAGGACATCGACTATTGTTCCCGGCATGGAGCTGGTGACATGGCCTTCTTTGGTCGCGCGTGGACGACCGGAACCACTGGTTTTGGCCGGTGATGCGCCACCAGCTTTGCCCGGCTCAATCTCGGACAGTGTTTCAACCAGGATCTCTTCAGGTACACCGTCGACAGAGATATAGAAGGGGCGCTGATCATCGTGCTGGTTACCGGTACCAGTCACCTTGATGTAATAGGTTTCGCCGTGCAGTGTGACATTGAACTCTGTTGGTGCGCGACGATCGCCACTGCCATTGGCATTTTCGCCAGCGGGAATGAGTGCTTCCGGCTTCAACGTACCGGCTTCGCGTTCTTCGAGGAAGTGGCGACCGACATCCGGGAACATGGCGTAAGTTAATACGTCTTCTTCGGTCTTCGCCAGCCCACCAATTTCGCGACGCAGATTATCCATTTCCGGCTCGAGCAGGTCGGCAGGGCGGCATTCAATTACTTCTTCATTGCCAATAGCCATACTGCGCACAGACTCGTTAATCGTACCCGGTGCCATACCATAGCGACCCTTGAGGTAAAGTTTGACCTCGTTGGTGATGTTCTTGTAGCGCTTGCCGGTAATGACATTAAACACTGCCTGTGTACCAACAATCTGTGATGTCGGAGTAACCAGTGGTGGGTAGCCCAGGTCTTCACGAACACGGGGTATTTCGGCAAGCACTTCGTTCATTTTGTCCAGCGCGCCTTGTTCCTTGAGCTGATTGGACAGGTTGGAAATCATGCCACCAGGAATCTGGTTGTTGTGAACTCGCGTATCAACGCCGGTGAATTCGCTTTCGTATTGATGGTACTTCTTGCGCACTTCATGAAAGTACATGCCGATTTCCTGCAGCAGTTGCAGGTCGAGACCGGTATCGTACGGCGTATCCTGGAAGGCCAGCACCATACTTTCCGTTGGCGAGTGACTTGTTCCCCATGACATGGAGCTGATCGCGGTATCCACATGACGACAGCCGTTTTCTACAGCCTTGAACATTGCGATGTTGGCAACACCTGCCGTGGTGTGTGAATGAAAATGCAGCGGAACGCTCAGCTCACCCGATAGCGCGGCGAACAATTCGCCGGCACCAGTTGGCGTCAGCAGGCCAGCCATGTCCTTGATACAGATGGTCTGGCAACCCATGGCTTCCAGTTCCTTGGCCTGTTCAACAAAGTGCTCCACGGTATGAACCGGGCTCACGGTATAACAAATCGCGCCCTGGGCATGTTTGCCAGCATTGAGTACGGCAGCAATGGACAATTTCATGTTGCGCAGGTCATTCATGGCATCGAAGATGCGGAATACTTCAACGCCATTTTCGGCAGACTTCTTGATGAATGCTTCGACCAGGTCATCTGAATAATGGCGATAGCCAAGCAGGTTTTGGCCACGCAAAAGCATCTGGATCGGCGTATTGGGAAGCGCTTCCCTGAGCTTGCGCAAACGTTCCCACGGGTCTTCTTTCAGAAAGCGGGCGCAGCTGTCGAACGTGGCGCCACCCCAGGCCTCCAGGGACCAGAAGCCCACCTTGTCGAGCCGGTCGCAAATAGGCAGCATGTCTTCTGTACGCATGCGGGTTGCCAATAAGGACTGATGGGCATCTCGCAGGATCACATCGGTAACCATTACCTTGTCGGCAGCTGTTGTCGAAGTTGCTTTTTTGTTTGCTTTGGCCATAGTCGTATCTTGAATGTGCAATCAGTCGCTAGGGTTGTCGAATCGCCGTGTTATCAAAGCCCGTGATGCGCGGTGATGGCGGCGGCAATAGCCGCGGCCAGTTCGGCTGGCGGACGGCGAATGGAATAGTTTACCAGTTCCGGGTGCCGTTCGACGAAACTTGTGTTGAACGTTGCTGCCCGAAAATCAGGATTCTTCAGGATTTCCAGGTGGAACTGCTTGGTTGTTTTGACACCGTGCAGACCCACATCCTTGAGTGCACGAATCGATCGGTCAATGACCTGGTCCCATGTCAACGCCCAGACAATCAGCTTGGCGCACATGGAGTCATAATACGGTGGAAACTCGTAGCCGGTATAAATGGCGGCATCGGTGCGTACTCCCGGACCACCGGCTGCGTAATACCGGGTAATCTTGCCAAAGCTGGGCAGAAAGTCATTTTTCGGGTCTTCGGCGTTGATGCGGAACTGCAGCGCATAGCCGCGCATAGTGATGTCTTCCTGGCGAAAAGACAGCGGCTTACCCTCGGCAATACGAACCTGTTCCTGGACGATATCAACGCCGGTAATTTGCTCGGAAATCGTGTGCTCGACCTGCAGCCGGGTGTTCATTTCCATGAAATAAAAATTGTCGTCCTTGTCCAGCAGGAACTCGACTGTGCCGGCGTTCTTGTAATTGACCGCTTCGGCGGCCTTGACCGCGAGGCTGCATACATATTGACGTTGCTCCTGTGTCAGCTGTGGCGATGGGGCAATTTCCACCAGCTTTTGATGGCGCCTCTGGATCGAGCAGTCACGCTCAAACAGGTGTATCGCATTACCCTGGCCATCACCGAGAATCTGGACCTCAATATGACGCGGATTGTCGATGCATTTTTCCAGGAATACGTCCGCGCGCCCAAATGCCTTAGTGGCTTCCGATACGACGCGCTCAAAATTCTTTTTTAGCTCGTTTTCATCTTCGCAGCGACGAATGCCGCGACCACCGCCCCCGGAAGTGGCCTTGAGCATCACCGGGTATCCGACCTGTATGGCGATTTCCAGTGCTTCATCCAGGTTTTTCAGGTTGTCTTGGGTTCCCGGTGTGACCGGAACGCCGGCAGCAATCATGGCCTGGCGGGCCTCGGTCTTGTCACCCATCTTGTGGATAACATCGGCGTCCGGGCCGATAAAGATGATGCCGCGCTTGGCGCAGGTTTCCGCGAGAATCGGGTTTTCTGACAAGAAGCCGTACCCGGGATGCAATGCATCACAGCCGGCGGCAACGGCGATATTTACGATGCGGTGTGCGTTCAGGTAGCCGCCAATAGGGTCAGGACCGAGGTTGTAGGCTTCGTCGGCTTTTTTGACATGCAATGCATGCCGATCGGCATCTGAATAGATGGCGACCGATTTGATACCCATTTCGGCGCAGGCGCGTACGATTCGCACCGCGATCTCGCCGCGGTTGGCCACCAGAATCTTCTTGATCACGGTTTGGATAGCTCCAGCTAGCTGTTTCGGTTTAGAGTAACCCAAAAAGGCTCATCAGCGCCGGTTTTTCGTGTTAGCGCGCCGATAAAACCGGCATTGCTTTTTACGGAAAGGGTCGCTAACTGTCAATACGCCAGAGCTGGACCCGGTCCCAAAAAACGCTTTTTTTGACACAACTTACGTCCGAATATATAGTCCGCGCCCTATGAGTACCGGCCTGCCCGCTCAGATTGATCCGCTTCGCCTGGCAGATATCCAGGCGCGGCTAAATGGGGAGATCCCCCTTGAGCGCATGCATCGGTTGACCGGGCATCAAAAGACCGAAGGAATTGCCGGTTTCGACGTGGTTTTTGAGAAAGAAGCCAGGGGTCGAGTGGTGATGCGAGGCGAAATTTGGGCCGAAAGCGTGCCAACCGTGTGTCAACGTTGCCTGGAGCCGATGTTTTGCTCAATTTGGTCAGAATTTGAGCTAGAATTTGCCGCGGGCGATGTGGCGCTGGATGAAGAAGAAATTCAGGATATCATCGTCGTGGAAAAGCCCGTGCAATTGCAGGGGTTGATTGAAGATGAACTTTTGCTGGCCATGCCGATGGTACCCATGCACGAACCGGAGTGTTCGGCCAGCCAGTTTCTTGGCCAGGCTCTGCCAGAACCGCAGGTTCAGGCCCGGACAACTGAAAAGAGTCGAGAAAACCCGTTTGCCGTGTTGGCCAAGCTCAAGCTTGATGACGGCAAACAGAATGACAAGTAATGTATTAAAGGTATCTTGATAGATTACGCGTCGAGTGAATTTAAAGTCTAGACAAGAGGATTACAGTCATGGCGGTACAAAAGAGTCGCAAGACACCATCAAAGCGCGGCATGCGTCGTTCCCACGATGCGCTGACCGCGGCGCATCTCTCTACTGACAGCACCAGTGGCGAAATGCACCTTCGTCACCACGTAACACCAAATGGTTTCTACCGTGGTGAAAAGGTTGTTCAAACCAAGAATGACAAAGCCTGAGTCTTTTTAGGCCAGCATTCCGAGTATCGAGAAAGGTCCGGGCGTGATTGCCACCATCGCACTCGATGCCATGGGAGGTGACCATGGCGTAAGTGTCACCGTGCCCGCCGCCCTGGCGGTGTATCGTGACGTGCGCGATGTTGCGCTGACTCTCGTCGGAAACGAAGACGTGATTCGTGCTGCGTTGGCAAAGGCCGGTGCCAGCGAGGATGACCGTTTGCGCATCCGGCATGCTTCCCAGGTTGTCGAAATGGATGATGATCCGCGCAAGATTCTGCGCAGCAAAAAGGATTCATCCATGCGCGTTGCCATAAATATGGTAAAGGAAGGCGAGGCCGATGCCTGCGTCAGTGCCGGCAATACCGGCGCATTGATGGCGACTGCGCATATCGTGCTGCGAACCCTGCCCGGGATCGAGCGCGTGGCCATCTGCACAACCTTGCCTGCCAATCGTGGTCACGTACACATGCTGGATCTTGGTGCAAATGTTGATTCAACACCGGAGCAACTGCTGCAGTTCGGCATCATGGCATCCATCCTGGTTTCCGAAACCGAACACATTGCAGCACCCAGGGTCGCGCTGCTCAATAACGGTGAGGAAGAGATCAAGGGCAATGTAGTCGTGAAAAAAGCCAACGAGCTGTTTCGAAACAGCAAGCTCAATTACGTCGGATATGCCGAGGGTGACGAAATTTTCATGGGTGATGCTGACATCATTGTCTGTGACGGCTTTGTCGGAAATGTTGCACTCAAGACCAGCGAGGGACTGGCGCAAATGATCAGCCATTTCCTCAAAACCGAGTTCAATCGAAGCCTGCTGACCCGTTTGGCCGCAGTTATGGCGATGCCGGTAATCAAGGCGTTCAAGAACCGTATGGATCATCGCCGGTACAACGGAGCAAGTTTTATCGGCTTGAACGGAATTGTGATCAAAAGTCATGGCGGTGCCGATGCGGTAGCGTTTGCTCATGCCATTCGTGCTGCAATAGCTGAAGCTAAAACAAAAATCCCGGAGCGCATTGCCGAGCAGTTGCCTTCCATGTTGGGAGAGGAGTCCGCTGCTTGATGTATTCGCGTGTTGTTGGAACCGGTGGTTATTTGCCTGACAGGATCATGACCAATCATGACCTGGAAAAGATTGTTGATACTTCCGACGAGTGGATTGTCGCCCGTACCGGCATAAAGGAGCGTCGTATAGCTGCTGATGGCCAGACCACCTGTGATCTTGCCGAACACGCTGCGCGTGATGCGATGGATGCCGCAGGTGTCAGTGCCGGTGAAATTGACCTGATCATTGTTGCCACAACTACACCGGATCGCATTTTTCCGTCTACCGCGTGCCTGCTGCAGGAGCGCCTGGGAATATCCGGCTGCGCCGCATTTGATGTGCAGGCGGTTTGCACGGGCTTTGTCTATGCATTGGGCATTGCCGACAAGTTTATTCGTACTGGCAGTGCCAAAAAAGCTCTGGTAGTCGGCGCAGAAACACTGTCACGCATTCTTGACTGGACCGACCGAACCACCTGCGTATTGTTTGGTGATGGTGCCGGTGCAGTAGTGATTGAGGCCAGCGATGAGCCAGGTATCATTTCATCCCATCTCCACGCCGATGGCGCCTACAAGGAATTGCTCACGGTACCTGTCGGTGTATCGTCCGGTATTGACGCGCTGAAATCCGGCGAAGCCCACATCACCATGAAGGGTAACGAAGTGTTCAAGATGGCCGTGAACACGCTTGGGCGTATCGTTGATGAAACCCTTGAAGCCAATAACATGAAAAAATCGGATATCAACTGGCTGGTACCGCACCAGGCGAATATCCGGATTATCAACGCGACTGCCAAGAAACTGGGTATGCCCAGCGATCATGTTGTGATGACGGTTGATCGCCACGGTAATACGTCTGCCGCGTCGGTGCCGCTGGCGTTCAACGAGGCAGTCAGGGAAGGGCGCATTCAACGAGGCGAAACAGTCATGATGGAAGCTTTTGGTGGTGGGTTCACCTGGGGCTCCGTGTTGATGAAATACTAGGCAGCCGATTTTTCGACAGCCTGCTTTTGGCAAGACAAAAAAACCAAACAGCAACAAGACGTAGGATATTTGATATGGCGTTGGCTATGGTATTTCCCGGTCAGGGATCACAATCAGTTGGCATGATGAACGGGCTGGCTGAAGATTTTGCGGTTGTTAAACTGACATTCCAGGAAGCCTCCGATGCCTTGGGTCGGGACCTCTGGGCCATGGTAACGGATGGGCCCGAAGAGCAGTTGAACCAGACACAGAACACCCAACCGGCGATGCTGACCGCGGGCGTAGCCACCTGGCGAGTCTGGCAGGAAAAGGGCGGCGCTGTTCCGGTCATTATGGCTGGCCACAGTCTTGGGGAATACACGGCACTGGTTTGTGCGGGCGCAATTGCTTTCACCGATGCTGTCATGTTGGTATCCGATCGTGGCGACTACATGCAACAGGCCGTTCCCGCCGGACAAGGCGGCATGGCTGCAATTATTGGCCTGGATGATGACGGTGTTCGCGCGTTGTGTGATTTGGCTGCTGAAGGCGACGTCCTGTCACCGGTTAATTTCAATTCGCCCGGGCAGGTGGTGGTAGCCGGTACCGCAGCCGCAGTACAGCGTGCGGTAGATCGGGCCGCGGATGCGGGCGCCAAAAAGGCCGTTGTACTGCCGGTCAGTGTGCCATCTCATTGTGCATTAATGCATCCGGCTGCTGAAAAAATGGCAGCACGCCTTGAGCAAATCAACATTACTGCCCCGCGTATTTCCGTATTGCACAACACCAGCGTAATGGCGCACACGGACCCGGCACTGATTCGGCAAGCGCTGGTAAGCCAGATCGAGTCGCCGGTACGCTGGGTGGAAACGGTGCAGAAAATGGCCGCTGATGGTGTCAGCAAAATTATCGAGTGTGGACCCGGTCGCGTACTGATGGGCCTGAACAAGCGAATCACCAAGGATGCCCAGACGTTGCCGGTGTATGATACAGGTAGCCTGGAAAAAGCCTTGGCTGAATAATAAAAGAATTACCTAGAGGAGGAGCCTGATATGGGCATACTGGACAACGAAATTGCACTGGTGACCGGCGCAACCCGGGGAATCGGCAAGGCGGTGGCGCTGGTTTTGGGCCGGGAAGGCGCAACCGTGGTAGGTACTGCTACTTCAGAAAGTGGTTCAGAAAACATCACCAACTATTTGAAAGATAACGGAATTAAAGGTTATGGCACAGTACTGGATGTTACTGATGGCGACGCCATCGATGCAGTACTTAAAACCATGACCGAATCGCTTGGCGGTTCGCCGGGGATCCTGGTCAATAACGCCGGCATCACCCGCGATAACCTGCTCATGCGCATGAAAGAGGACGAGTGGGACGCGATCATGGAAACCAACCTGAAGCCCATTTATCGTCTGAGCAAGGCGGTGCTGCGCCCCATGACCAAGGCCAGAAAAGGTCGTATTATCAGCATCAGTTCAGTGGTTGGCGCCATGGGAAACGCGGGTCAGACTAACTACGGGGCTGCCAAGGCCGGTGTCGTAGGGTTTACCAAATCGTTGGCGCGGGAAGTGGCCGGGCGCAACATTACTGTCAATGCTGTCGCACCCGGATTCATTGATACTGATATGACCCGGTCTCTGTCTGATGAGCAAAAATCGGCTGTAATTGCCCAGGTTCCGCTCGGCAGGCTGGGCACACCCGAAGATATTGCCGAGGCGGTTTTGTTCCTGGCGAGTGACCGTGGCGGCTATATAACCGGTACCACCATTCACGTGAATGGCGGTATGTACATGAATTAAAAGGTAATTTTGAAAATAATCGAAACGGTGGACGTCACCGTACAAATACGAATACAATGCGGCCTCGCAAAACGCCGCATTTGGCATGAGGAGGAACAAGAAACATGAGTAGTGTTGAAGAACGCGTCAAGAAAATCGTAATTGAGCAGCTGGGCGCCAGCGAAGCCGACGTAAAGAACGAAGCTTCTTTCGTTGATGATCTTGGTGCGGACTCTCTGGATACCGTTGAGTTGGTAATGGCCCTGGAAGAAGAATTCGACTGTGAAATCCCGGATGAAGAAGCCGAGAAGATCACAACTGTTCAGCAGGCAATTGACTACGTCAACGCCAACATCGGCTAATAACAGCCAGACGGATTCGGCAGTTAGTACGATTTATTCAGGGCCGCCCCGCGCAAGTGGAGGCGGCCTTTGATTGTTTGGGGTCAAATCACCGGTGAATCATTGGTGGTAAATTGATACCAGTCCGTAGTTGCCCTGGAAGCCATTGGCGTCAAAAACGCCAAAAAGGTTTCGGTCTTGAAGTCTAGCAAGGAGTTTCACTTGTCCAAACGTCGTGTAGTAGTTACTGGATTAGGAATCCTGTCGCCGGTCGGTCTCGGCTTGCGCGAAAACTGGGATAATATTCTGGCCGGCAAGAGCGGGATTGGCCAGATCACGCATTTTGATGCCACGGGTTACCCTTCAACCATCGCCGGTGAAGTCAGGGGATTCGATCCCGGCAACTACATGGACAAGAAAGAAGCGCGCAAAATGGACCGGTTTATCCAGCTGGGCATCGCTGCCGGGGTGGAGGCTATTCAGAATTCCGGTCTTGAGGTTACGGATGCCAATGCCGAGCATATCGGTGTCTATATTGGCGCCGGTATTGGCGGCTTGGCCACGATTGAAGGCGCGTCATTGACCATCAACGAAAAAGGCCCGCGTCGGATATCACCATTTTATATCCCCATGAGCATTATCAACATGATTTCAGGTGACCTGTCGGTGATGTACGGACTCAAGGGCCCGAACCTCGCCATTGTTACCGCTTGCTCTACCGCAACGCACAGTATTGGTGCTGCGGCACGTCTCATCGAATACGGTGACGCCGATGTTATGATTGCCGGCGGCGCTGAAGCTGCGGTAACGCCGACGAGTATGGCCGGTTTTGGCAACGCCAAGGCGTTGACAGGCCGTAACGACAGCCCTGAAGCCGCCAGTCGCCCCTGGGACCGTGATCGTGACGGTTTTGTGCTCAGCGAAGGCGCCGGCGTACTGGTGCTGGAAGAGCTGGAGCACGCCAGGGCGCGTGGAGCGCATATTTATTGCGAACTGGCCAGCATGGGCCTCAGTGGTGACGCGCATCACATGACCAGTCCGCCTGAAGATGGCGATGGTGCCCGCCGATGCATGTTGAACGCATTGAAATTCGCCGGGCTGAATCCGGAAGATATTGACTATATCAATGCCCACGGCACATCAACGCCGTTGGGCGACAAGGCGGAAACCACCGCGGTCAAGCGGGCTTTTGGCGACCACGCCCGCAAACTTGCTGTCAGTTCGACCAAATCCATGACCGGTCACCTGCTTGGTGCTGCCGGCGGCGTGGAAGCGGTGTATACGGCTATGGCTGTACACAAGCAGATTGCGCCGCCCACCATTAACCTGGATAACCCGGATGAAGGTTGCGATCTCGATTATATTCCAGGTGCCGCCCGTGAAATGAAGATTGATGCCGCTATCTCCAATTCATTCGGGTTCGGTGGTACCAACGGTACGCTTGTTTTTAAGCGTTACAGCTAGGTTGTTTCCCGGGTGATCAGGCAGCCCTGTCTGGTTAAGCCAATACCAAGGACGCCAACAGGTCAGACGCCTGACCTGTTGGCGTTGCATCGTCGCTATCCTGATAATTATCCGTTCCTGCTCGAAAGTGTCGCCCATGGTCCGGACCAGGCGCGTTACGACATCCTGTTTGCCTTTCCCGGTGATCGATTGCAACTGGATGGCGACGATTGTCTTTACTGGAGGGGCAGCCCCGTTACCGGCCAGTCTTTTCTTGATGCGCTGAATCATTGTTGGCACGAAGCGGCAGAGGGTGCAGGTTGTGAGCACGCCGAATTGCCATTTACCGGTGGCTGGTTCGTATTCCTTGCCTACGAGCTGGTGCGCGAGATCGAACCGAGCCTGCGGAACCTGAAAACTTCGCCGGCCTGGCCACAAGCCATGGCCGTGCGTGTTCCGGCGGCAATCATTTATGACCATGACGCCAGGCAATATTCGATTGTTGCTGAAACAGAAGCGTTGCTGAACACGGTGTGGAGCGATGCAAAAGCCATGTCGGCATCCACCTGTGCCGGTTTTGAAGTACCGGAGTGTGCTGCGATACACGAAGATGATCCTGTCCTGCACGGCGCCCAGGTGGACAGAATAAAACGCTACATCCGCGAAGGTGACGTATTCCAGGTAAATTTGTCCCGTTTGTGGCGGGCAATGCTGACCCGGTCCTGCAATGCGGCCGATCTATATGCGGCCTTGCGCCGAACCAATCCCGCGCCTTTTGCCGGCCTGGCACGCATTGACTATCACTATGAGATTGTCAGTTCATCGCCGGAACGACTGATCAAGACATCCCGGGGCATGGCGTATACACGCCCTATAGCCGGGACCTATCCGCGCGGGATTGATGAGAAGCAGGACAAGCTGCTGATGAATGAACTGGTTTCGCATCCCAAGGAGCGTGCTGAACACGTGATGCTGATCGACCTGGAGCGCAATGACCTGGGTCGTATATGCAAACCCGGAACAGTGGAAGTCAGCGAACTCATGACCGTTGAGAGCTACCGGCACGTTCATCATATTGTGTCGGAAGTGCGCGGACAGTTGCGGCCAGATATCATGCCCGGAGAAGTCATTGCCGCCACTTTCCCCGGCGGCACCATTACCGGTTGCCCGAAAGTGCGATGCATGGAAATTATTGCCGAGCTGGAAGACGGACCGCGTGGCGCCTATACCGGTTCCATGGGTTATATCAATCATAATGGTGATATGGATCTGAACATACTCATCCGAACCATGGTGAAACAGGACGACGAGATACATTTTCGGGCCGGTAGCGGTATTGTTGCTGATTCTGACCCGGTTCGCGAGCTGGAAGAAACCCGGCACAAGGCCCGCGGCATGATGCGTTCCTTGCGCGAGGAGGAGTGATGATCGCGGCTGTCCTGATCAATGGTGTCGCAACCGGACAGCTGGCAGTCAGCGATCGCGGCCTGCATTACGGTGACGGCCTGTTTGAAACCGTGGCGGTTCGCAATGGCAAGCTATGTCTTTGGCGCCGGCATTGGAAACGCATGGCCAGTGGCGCGCAACGACTGGGTATTGAAATCGGTGACGAGAACGCCTGGCTGGATGATATCAACAGTATCCTCGCCCCGAATCAGGATGCAGTCATAAAGCTAGTCTTGACGCGTGGCCCCGGGGGGCGTGGCTATGTTGTCCCGGAAAAGGTGGAGCCAGTTCGTATTGTCATGCGCAGTGCCGTACCGGATTATCATTCTGACTGGTTTACTCAAGGTGTGCGGGCACGGTATTGTCATACGAGACTGGGAGGCAATGTGTCGTTGGCGGGCATCAAGCACTTGAATCGACTGGAGCAAGTGATGGCGCGCAATGAATGGCCGCCGGCTGTGGCGATCGATGACTTTGTCGAAGGCCTGATGCTGGATCAACAGGGAATGGTCATCGAAGGTATTACAAGCAACGTGTTCCTCGTAAGGCAAGACACAATCCACACCCCGGTGCTTGAATCATCCGGTGTTGCCGGTGTTATGCGTGATGAAATTATTGATCATGCCCGATCAGTTGGTATTAGCGTGAGCATTGATCATGTTTCAACCGGGCAGGTTTCAGATGCTGACGAAGTATTTCTGAGCAACAGTCTTATCGGGCTATGGCGCGTAAAACAACTGGAAAACCGGCTGTACAAGACGGGTGAGATAGCGCGTATGCTGCAACAACATGTCAAGGAAATGAGTTTTGCCAGCCTCCATGTATAGAAAGCCCATTTTGCCAATTGTCATTATTGCCACAGCCGGGTTGCTGTACCTTGCCTGGGCATGGAACCATGTGCTGGTATCCGAGCCACAAACCATTGAAGTGCAGCGTGGCAGTTCCTTGCACGGCCTCGCCGTGCAACTTCAGAAACAGGAAATTCTGCACCATCGCTCCGCGTTCGTATTGCTGGCGAGACTGCGCGGCGATGCAAGGAATATCAAGCCGGGAGAATACAGGGTTGAGCCGGGATTGAGTGCATGGCAATTGCTTGACCGTATTGTTGAGGGCAAAGTTGTCCAGCGCAGGCTGGGACTGATTGAGGGCTGGAGTTTCAGGCAGTTTCGTGCTGCACTGGATCAGGCTGACAGGCTGGAGCACTTGACAACCAGTTTGACTGACAAGGAAATCATGGCGAAGCTGGGTCTGCCGGATTCCCACCCCGAGGGCTGGTTCTTTCCTGATACCTACCAGTACTCACTGGGTGTCAGTGACCTGGATATTCTTGCCCGGGCTCATGACAGAATGAAAACAGAGCTGGACAGGGCATGGGCGACCCGTGCCGCGAATATTCCGCTGACCAATGCCTATGAGGTCCTGATATTGGCGTCCATTGTTGAAAAGGAAACCGGTCAGCCGCAAGAAAGACCAATGATATCAGGCGTGTTTACAAATCGGTTAAGAAAGAAAATGCGCTTGCAAACCGATCCAACGGTGATTTACGGGATGGGCGACAGCTATATAGGCAATATTCGCAAAAAGGATTTGTTACGGGATACTCCGTACAACACCTATACCCGGAGCGGTTTGCCGCCGACACCGATTGCGATGCCGGGTGCGGGCGCGCTGACAGCCGCGGTGAACCCCGCCGAGACAAAGGCTCTGTATTTTGTTGCCCGCGGAGACGGCAGTCATGTGTTTTCTGATACACTGAAACAGCATAATGACGCGGTGTTGCACTTCCAGATACGAAGCCGCACCAGGAATTACCGTTCGGCACCTGGCGAGCCGGGGCACACTGACAAGAATTAATCATGGTGGAAGCCGAAATGTCATCTGGAGTTTTTGTTACCATCGAAGGCGGAGAGGGCGCAGGTAAAAGCACCAGCCTTGCTTACCTGCAGGATGGACTTGAGCGCGCCGGCTGCGACTATATCGTCAGTCGTGAACCGGGTGGCACCGAAGTCGGTGAGCGGGTTCGCGATATCCTGCTGCATGGCAAGGATTTGCATATTGACGCTGGAACCGAGCTGCTGTTGATGTTTGCTGCCAGGAATCAGCATATACAGACAGTAATCCTGCCTTCGCTCGCACAAGGAAAAGTCATATTGTGTGATCGATTCACAGATGCCTCATACGCATACCAGGGTGGCGGCAGAGGTATTAGCGATGAGCGAATTGGCATTCTCGAACAATGGGTACAGGATAATCTCAGGCCGGATATCACCATTCTTTTCGATATCCCGGTGGAGCAGGGTCTGGCAAGGGCGGGTGCGCGCAGTGAGCCGGATCGTTTCGAGAGCGAACACACTGATTTCTTCGACAAGGTGCGGGCTGCATATCGACGCCGGGCGGCAGCTGAACCGGGGCGCTTCGAGGTGATTGATGCATCCCGGGACCTTGCCGGGGTGCAAAAGCAACTGGATCCGGTAATTCATCGCATTGCAGGAATGAATCGTGGCCAGTAAGCGAAAAAGACAGACAGAAGACGTGTATCCGTTACCGGAACCACTGCGCCTTGCCTGGCACAAGGGCCAATGGGAGCGCCTGCACAGTGATATTTCACGACTGCCTCATGCCTTGTTGCTGCAGGGACAGGCCGGTCTTGGCAAGCAGGGGTTTGCCGTACGTCTGGCGCACAGCCTGCTTTGTGGCGCCATCAACCAGACTGAAGCCTGCGGCACCTGCAAGAATTGCCTGCTGTTGGCAGCGGGAACTCATCCGGACCTGAACTACCTGCGACCCAGCGAACCCGGCAAGGCTATAGTTGTTGACCAGGTGCGTGAGTTGGCGGATTTTCTGTACAAGAAGCCTCACCTCGCCAAAATGAAGGTCATCGTAATAGACCCCGCCGATGCCATGAATACTCATGCGGCCAACAGCCTGCTGAAAATGCTGGAAGAGCCTCCGTTGGGGAATCTATTGTTGCTGGTGAGCAGTCGGCCCGAGAGCCTGCCTGTAACCATTCGTAGTCGATGCCTGGCGATCAATTTCTCCATTCCGCCGGCCAATGAAGCCCTGACCTGGTTGCATCATGAGGGCCTGGATGTAGCGACAGCAGAACAGGCCCTGTCCTACGCTCATGGCGCACCGTTGACAGCGAAACAGCTCGTTGCCGGGAAATTTCTGGATCAGCCCGTGGAATTATTGCGCGACATTGCTATCCTGGCTGCAGGACATCGACTGGACATTACTGCGGTAGCGGCAAAATGGAAAAAAGCCGGCTCCAGCCAGTCTTTGCAGTGGTTGCAGGGGTTCGCGCAGGACATGATCAGGCGGCAAAGCGGGGTCGAACCGGATATTCGGCCTACAGACGGCAAGGCTGAACAATGGTTGCAAGATATGGCAAAGCGGTTAAACTTGAACGAGTTGTTCAGGTTTCTTGATTCTGTTTCTGAGGCCGGCAGGTTGACGGACAGTGTTCTGGATGAGCAATTGCTCATTGAGGGAGTACTGACTCAATGGAAAGATCTGGCAACAGGACGTCACTGAGCGCCCAATTTCGGACATGACAGGGATATTCAATAATTATGGCCATGGCCCGCAATGTGGATTGCAGTGAAACAACACAAAGGTTATTGCCAGACAACAAAAAAGATCTTTGATGTATTGGTATGATCAACTGCGACCCGGTCGCCGGCTGAACTAGATGTCACAACCACCACTGAAAAAACCTGGCGGAGCACGACCCGGAGTACTGTCCCTGACCATCAAGGACAAGAACGCCCTGTATGCCGCGTATATGCCATTCATAAATGGCGGTGGCATCTTTGTACCCAGCAATAAACCCTACAAGCTCGGCGATGAAGTGTTCATGCTGCTGACACTTATGGACAGCAAGGAGAAAATACCTGTCGCCGGAAACGTGGTCTGGGTGACGCCTCCAGGCGCCCAAGGTGGCCGTACTGCCGGGGTTGGTATCCAGTTCAGCGAAAAGGATTCCGGTGCTGCACGTAACAAGATTGAGACCATTCTTGGCGGTGCTCTCAAATCCGACAAGCCGACACATACCCTTTAGATCCCGGCTGCTGCCATTATGACCCGGCTGGTTGACTCTCATTGTCACATTAATTTTGATCCGCTTGGCGACGAAGTAGACCAGGTGATTGCGCGTGCTGCGGAAGCCGGTGTTGGCCACATGCTGTGCGTTTCAGTGGATATGGAAGACTATCCGCAGGTGCTGGCCTTGGCGCAGCAGTATCCCAACGTGTTTGCTTCAGTCGGTGTTCACCCGAACCATCGAGACGGCCATGAACCATCTGTCGAAGAACTGGTTGAACAAGCCTCTGCTGCTGAGGTAGTCGCTATTGGTGAAACCGGGCTGGATTATTTCCGTTCTGAGGGTGATCTTGATTGGCAGCGGGATCGCTTTCGTCGACATATTGCTGCGGCCAAGCAAAGTGGCAAACCGTTGATTATTCACACTCGGGAAGCTGCGGAAGATACGCTGTCCATCATGGAGCAGGAAAGTGCCGGTGATATCGGTGGAGTCATGCATTGTTTCGCCGAAGACTGGGATATTGCACGACGCGCCATGGACATGGGTTTTTATATTTCATTTTCCGGCATTGTTACATTCAAGAGCGCTGATGTTCTCAAGGATGTCGCGAGAAAAGTGCCTTCAGATCGCATGTTGGTGGAAACCGATTGCCCGTATCTCGCACCGGTTCCTTACCGTGGCAAGACCAATGAACCGTCTTATGTGCGATATGTGGCCGAGTGTATCGCTGATTTGCGCAATGAAAGCCTTGAACAGGTTGCAGACAACACCACGAACAACTTCTTCACATTGTTCAACAGCGCGCAGCGCTAGGTAATTTTGCAATTGATCACCAGGTCGATCGCCTGGTCGACTCTTTCCATCGGCGTATGAAAATGCGGTGAAAACCGGATACCCTTGCCTCTCTGGGCGCAAACCACCTTGTTATTGCCAAGATGCCGAAACAGGACATC
This sequence comes from Gammaproteobacteria bacterium, assembly GCA_029880545.1. Classification (NCBI taxonomy): domain Bacteria; kingdom Pseudomonadati; phylum Pseudomonadota; class Gammaproteobacteria; species Gammaproteobacteria bacterium. The sequence goes on from JAOUOD010000011.1 coordinate 80,136, forward strand.
GTTGGTGACTCCTCGGTGTCGAAAATTCACGATACCGGCATACTCACCTTCCTTTGTTGGTGTGTTCAACTCAACCAATCCGGAGTTATTGAGCCGGTGCATGATGTGGCGGCTGCGCCGGGTGACTTCCTGTTCTATTGTTTTGATGCCGGTCTCCAGGATCAATGCCAGGCTGGCATTGAGTCCGTAAATTCCCAGCATATTCGGACTGCCGCATTCAAATCGTCGTGCTGACCTGGCCGGCTGCCAGTCCTTGCGATTGTAGTCGCCGTGATGCTCAATCATGTGCCAGCCAAACTGGTGCAGCGTCAGCCGGTCTCGCCATTCGGGCTTGCAGTAAAACACTGCCAGTCCTTCTGGTCCCAGCAGCCATTTGTGGCCATCAGCCATGAGAAAATCAATGTGCATGGCGTCAACATCGTGATCAAAGACGCCAAGGCCCTGTATGGCATCGACGCAAAATGCGATACCTTGATCACGGCAAGCCTGGCCGAGACGAGCCAGGTCAAGGCGAATACCGGAGGCGTATTCGACACTGCTAATGGCGAGCATGCGGACGCTGCTATCCAGCGCTGATAGCAAAGCCTGCTCGGCTGATTCGGCTGAACCAAGGGAAACCTCCCGAACCGTGACGCCACGGTCTTTCAGGGACTCCCAGGCGATGCGATTGGATGGGAATTCCTCATCGCTGATGACGACTACATCTCCCGGTTGCCACGGGAATCCGTGCGCGACTACGGACAGTGCCTCCGACGTATTTTTTAGCAGGGCAATATCATTGTCGCGACAGCGGATCAAGCTGGCGAGTCGGGATCTCAGGCTGTGTTCGGTTTCCAGCCATGAAGGGTAACGGCTAGCCCCCCGGCTGACGTATTCCTGAACGAAACCTTGTATTGCCTGACCCGATATAGCGGGGAGCGGGGCAACCGCCGCGTGGTTCAGGTAAATGAGTGTATTGTTGACCGGAAATTGATTCTGCATGATCGTAAACCGTAATTCAAAGGTTGAGCTTACCCGCCATCAGGGAAAAAGTCCGGGCGCTGATGAAATTTTATCGTTTGATGAAATTTTTTAGCCTGTGCTTGCATCTAGCATCTGAATGCCTTTAATTTACCTAAGGGTTTATGCATGTTTTTAACCAGTGACGGGGTCGTTATGCAGGTTGACAGTATTTTTATAGGAACGCGGGGCGGTGTGGACATTTTGGTCAGCCGACGAATTGAAGCGTTTTTCAAGCATTTGCCGGGGATTTATCAAACCTGCTATCGGGCGATGAACCGGTATTGCCACGGCCTGGAAGTCAAATTCGACCCGTCGGTAATTGCCGAAGACGGGCTCAAACGACAATTGGAAGTATTGAATCCGGGCTGCTCGTGGCTCTTATGCCGACCCGGCGATTCTTGTGATGGGGGAAATTGCGAATTACGGCTGAATTCAGGCAAAAATTAGCTTAGAAATGGCTTGGATCGGGCTATGCATGCCGGTTATTTTTTATGACCGCGCAGGCAAAAAAAAGCCCTACAGGGGTATGCAGGGCACAATAGACGCGACGAAAATCTAAACAACTCCTGGAGGAGTGAACACATTAAAGCCGATTTTAATTGTTTTTGCTGTGATGCGGTTCACAAAACAACACATTAATTTCATAAAATTGAAAATACCATATGGCTCACGGTTTTACAGAAAAAAATCAAAACAGAACCCTTAAAAATCTAGAAAAAATCTATTATATTAAAAGAAACAATGACTTAAACATAAATTGGCAGTACGATTTTATTCAGTAAATTGACAACACTTATAGCATATGCCACCACTGAGTACGAGAAAGCAATGACAAGAGGTCGGCGTTGACAATACTTGTAGTGCGCCAGCACAAAACGCTTGCCTGGTGATTTGACGCTTGGTTTTTGGGTCAGCTGAGGTCAAAATTCGCCAACTTTGTGGCAGGAGAGGCCCGGTGATTCATCCAACGCTTCAGGCGGATTGCTTTGTTCTGGGCCACCTGCCCTTGTCTTATGTCCTGCTGATGGATGATGCCCGCTATCCCTGGCTAATCCTGGTTCCCGATCGCCGTGATGTCCGCGAGATTTATCAGCTCAGCTCAGACGATCAGGTGCAGCTGGCTCGCGAATCGGCGCAGGTGGGAGAGGGCATAATGGCCTTGTTCCAGGGGGAGAAATTGAATATTGCAGCACTTGGAAACATGGTACCGCAGCTCCACATTCACCACGTTGTTCGGTACTCCGGTGACCAAGCCTGGCCAGGGCCGGTATGGGGCAAAGGTACGCGTTTACCCTATGGGGAATTGGCTCGACAGCAACGCATAGAACAAGTCTGCCGGCAATTGTCTGGTTCAGATTGCGACTTTGTTGCTCAACAGGCTTGATTCGTGGTGATTTGCCTCTAATGACAATATCTCCAGAACGACCTCATTTGTTGCCAGCATGGCCATCTGCACAGGCACCCGTCATCCTTCGAGGCGATATTCGCTGCTCCATGGATGATTTTGTGGTCACCGAAAACACCGGTATTGAACCGGAGGGCCAGGGAGAGCATTTGTGGCTACGCCTTAGAAAAACCGGTCTTTCGACGCCTGAAATGTGCAAGCTCCTGAGTCGACTTTCCGGCGTGCGCGACCGGGACATCAGCTATGCCGGGCTCAAGGACAAGCATGCTGTAACCGAGCAATGGATCAGCCTGATCTGGCCAATCAAGCAGGAACCGGACTGGCTGGCGCAGTTGCCGGCGGAAATTGAACTGCTGGCCCATATTCGTCACAGCAGAAAGTTGCGCAAGGGTGCGCTACGGGGCAATCGATTCCAGTTGGTGATCAGACATATCGCCTGCGTTGATCCAGATGCCGTGCTGGAGAGGATTGCGCATATCCGTCGAGCGGGATTTCCAAATTATTTCGCAGAGCAGCGTTTTGGTCGAGATGGCGCCAATGTGTCCAAGGCCAAGGCCATGTTTAACCGCAGCATGACCGTGCGTGACCGGTTCAGGCGCGGAATGTTTCTGTCGGCAGCCCGATCCTGGATATTTAATAACCTGCTGGCCGAACGGGTTCGTCGAGGGGATTGGGACCGCGTTATTGATGGCGATGTTTGCCAACTGCATGGTTCTCGGGCCTGGTTTGTCGCCGAGGCAGGCGATGCTGATATTCCTCGACGGGTTAAAGAAGGCGACATTCATCCAACCGGACCATTGTGGGGTGATGGTGATCCGTCCAGCAAGGGCGAGGCGCTGGGGTTGGAGAGCGCCATCGCGAGGCTGGATGTTGATCTGATGGCTGGCTTGGCGGCAGCACGTGTTGATCATGATCGGCGTGCGCTACGGGTGATACCTGAAGATTTGCACGGAGAGTGGCTGGATGATGGCTCCCTGAGACTGGAATTTGGCCTGCCTGCCGGTGCCTACGCAACGGCTCTATTGCGGGAACTGGGGGCTGTGCAATTTGCAGGTGGTCCGGCTACCGAGGTCGATGACTGATTCCGGTTGAATTATCTGAAAATTGACCGAAGACACCCCGGTTTTGTTGATTTTCGCGCCTGTTCACCGCACAATCCGCGCCCAAGTTGGCCGTGCTCGATGAATCACGGCTCCTTCGATTTCAAAACTGATTAATAGAGGATATGTAATGAAGCTGATTCTCCTTGGCGCCCCGGGCGCAGGCAAGGGAACAGTCGCCAAGCTGCTGACAGCGCTGGACGGTTCTGTTCAAATTTCAACGGGTGACATCCTGCGTGGTGCGGTTCAGGCCGGCACCGAGCTGGGCAAAAAAGCTGATGGCTTCATGAAAGCCGGCGACCTGGTACCCGATGATCTGATTATGGGCATCATGGAAGAGCGCCTGCAGGAAGACGACTGCAAGAACGGTTTTCTGCTCGACGGTTTCCCGCGCACCATCCCGCAGGCTGAAGCACTGAAGGGCCTGCTGTCCAGGATCGGTGCGAACCTGGATCTCGTGGTCAATATCGATGTTCCCCGCGATGTCATCCTGGATCGTCTGACCACCCGTCGCACCTGCTCCAACACCGCTTGCCAGGCGATCTACAACGTCAAGAGCAACCCGCCGAAGGAAGAAGGCAAGTGCGACAAGTGTGGCAGCCCGGTTATTCAGCGTGATGACGAAACCGAAGAAGCCATCAGCAAGCGTCTTGATACCTATAATGAAAAGACTGCGCCGCTGGTTGGTTTCTACGATAAAGAAGGCATGCTGCTGACTGTTACCGCGACATCATCTGATGACGTGGTCAATGCCGTCAAGGCAGGCCTGAAAAAGTAACATCGACCGCGAATTTGCGCGCAACAGCGTGCACATCGGAAAGGCGCCATGGTGTATGCGATGGCGCCTTTTTTGTTGGCCGGCACCTGGCATCCTGTTTGTCGCCCGGGCTGTGTTAGGATGAGATAACAATAAAATTCCGTATCACGCTGAATCGTCCATGAGCATGAAACCAGAAGCCGTCATTGAAAGATTGGCGCGCAATCATCGTCAGCTTGTTGTGTTGGCTGGGGACCGATATTGGGCGCTGGATGCCGCGCTGCGGATATATGATTCCACGACTGATCACAAAGCCTGGATTGGTGATGCGCCCCCGGAGAGTGATGTCGGCATGTCTTTTGCGCAGGCACACAGGTTCCTGGGTCGTGAGCTTGGCCTGCTGGTGTTTAATGGCTATTCCGGTCTCAATGTTGACGCGTTGGGCGCGGTATCCGGTTCAGTTGTTGGCGGCGGTATACTGGTCTTGTTAATGCCATCGTTGCAAGACTGGCATCGATTTGACGATCCGGAGTATCAGCGCATGCTGGCCATGCCTCACGATATCTCCGAGATCGGCGGTTATTTTCTTATGCGCATGGCTGCCATTGTTCAGTCAGACGCCAATGTCTGGGTTATCGATCAGGACAGTGCCACTCACAAGGATGCACTGCAGGCGTTGAACTCCCTGGTATCCAGCCAGCGAAAATTATTTCATGCCATTACAACATCAGACCAGTTCGAGGTCATCCAGGCCATTGAGCGAGTGGCGGTCGGACATCGTCGGCGACCACTTGTGATTACGTCAGATCGAGGCCGGGGGAAGTCTGCTGCCCTGGGCATGGCCGCAGCCCGGTTGATCGACAGGGGTTTCGGCGATATCGATGTGGCAGCACCTTTGTTTGAATCGGTACAGACGTTGTTCCGGCATGCACAAGCCGGATTGCCCGGCAGCAGCATGCACGACCGCGTTCTGGAATCGGGCAAGGGCAGGCTTGTTTACCATGAGCCGGACTTCCTGTTGCGCAATACAACCACATCACGGTTGTTGCTGGTTGATGAGGCGGCCGGGATACCGCTGGTTGTACTGGAGCAGTTATTGACGAGGTACTCCCGGGTTGTCTTTGCTACTACCGTGCATGGATACGAAGGCACCGGGCGCAGTTTCGCCATACGCTTTCATCAAGTGCTGAACCGGGTTGCACCAAAGTGGCGACAACTGGAGATGCATCAGCCGATTCGCTGGGCCGTGAATGATCCGGTTGAGTCACTGTTGTTCAGGATACTGCTGCTTGATGCGCGTGCAGATGATGTGACGGTTGCGGGCAACGTTGCTGTTTCCGATACATCGTGCACGATGGTGACGCAACAACAGCTTGCATCCGACAGTACATTGCTCGAACAGGTGTTTGGCTTGCTGATGGGCGCTCATTATCGTACGCGACCACAGGATCTTCGGTATCTCATGGATTGCCCGGGTATTGAGGTCATGATTATGCGTCTGGACGGTGGCCGGGTTATCGGCGCCATGCTTGTGGTTTATGAAGGTGGTTTGCCGGCCAACCTTGCCCGGGATTTGTACGAGGGAACCCGGCGTCCGCGCGGTCATATGCTGCCTGGAATAATCGCCGGCCATTGCGGGCTGAAAGATGCGGCACATCTTGTTGGTGCACGCGTTATCCGTATCGCGGTGCACCCCGGGCTTCAGGGTCGTGGCCTGGGTAGCGAACTGCTTGAAAACATGATGACGCACCTCGCTGACAGACAATGTGATTACGTTGGCGCCAGCTTTGGTGTTGTTGCCGAACTGGCCGGGTTCTGGCAGCGCGCCGGGTTTCTCCCGGTGCATCTTGGTCTGGTTGCCAGTGCCAGTGCTGGTTCACAATCGTTAACCATGTTACTTGGTATCAGTGAACAAGGTATTGTCCTGTCAAGGATGGCGTGGCAGCGCTTCAGTCGAAATCTTCCGTTGGAGCTGGCAGGTAACTACAGGCACCTTGATCCAGCCACTATTGCTGAAATCCTCCGCATTTCCGAGCGCGGTAATGAGGCAGGCCTGTTTCTGACGGAAGGGGACCGGGAAGACTTGCTCCGGTTTGCGGCAGGTGGCAGGAATATGGAATCGGTTGAAGCCGCGCTTTTCAGACTGGTGCTCAATGCCTGTCGCAACGGGGAATTGCAATGCCCGGGCGATCTGAGCTGGCATACGCTGGTGAGCGTATGTCTGCAGCGAAAAGATATTGACTACACAAACAATTCTGCCGGGTTATCCGGCAGAAGCGACCTGGTCGAGTACGTGCGCGCGCATGCCAACCGTTTACTGGACAGGATAATCAATAAATAACAAGGCTATTGCATTGCCTGTTGCAGATGTGTCATCCAGGCGGTACTTGCTGTTTCTGTAAACTGGAGTACGGTTGTTGGCATAATGCCGCCGAAAATTACAATAATGATAAAGACAAGTATGACCAGTTTTTCGCGCGGCACCAGGTCTTCGACATCGTTCATCGATGTGTTGGTTAGCGGGCCGAAAAATACCTGGCGGTATTGCCCCAAGGCATAGGCGGCTGCCAGCACTGCTGTCACCAGGACCGCGAGTCCTGCACCTGTATGCACTTGCAATACACCCAGAACCAGCAGCAGTTCCGCCGGAAATCCGGATGTTCCGGGAATGCCCAATGCTGCCAGGGTAAGTATAAAAAAGAATGTCGCCAGTACCGGCAGACGTTTCGCCAGTCCGCCAAGATGAATGATTTCGGTTGATCCCAGGCGCTGGTGCAGCATACCCGTCAGCAAAAACAGCCCACCACCGATGAGAGTGAAATTCAGCAACTGAAAGATCGCCCCTTGCAGGCCTTGCTGGTTCAATGAACTCAGGCCGAGCACTACAAGGCCAACATGACTGAAGCTGGCGTAGGCCAGCATTTGACGTATGTTGGACTGGCGCAACGCAGCCAGTGCGCCGTAAAGCAACGCAATAGTTCCGACACCCGCCAGTAGCCAGTGCAGGGACCTTGCCGCATCCGGTGCCAGCGGAATGGCGAACTTCATCAGGCCGAAAGCTCCCAGCTTCAACCCGGTTACCAGTGCAGCAACCGACACTGGTCCTTCCATGGTAACAATCGGCAACCAGCTATGCAGTGGAAAGATCGGTGTCTTGACTCCGAAGCCGAGCAACAACAGGACAAACACCATGATCTGCATATGTTCCGGCATTTTGGTGCCAAGCAGGGTAACGTAGTCAAAACCCAGGCCTGACCCGGTGACGTCGGCGTGATTGAAGGCGAGCATGATGAATGCAAACAGCATGGGTATACCGCCAGCCAGCATATACATGAAATATTTTCCGGCAGCGAAACGACGATTGGGGCCAATGCCCCACAGGCTGACAAGAAAATACAGCGGAACAAGCGTCAGTTCCCAGAACAGGAAGAACAGGATTGTGTCCGTTGCGCAGAATACGCCGATGGTCGTGCTTTCAAGAACCAGCATCAGCGTGTAATAGAGTCTCGGCATGGCATGTATACTGTTCCAGCCGACAAGAATTACACCGATAAACAGGATAATGGTAAGAGGCAGGAACAATACAGACAGTCCGTCGACTCCAAGACTGTAATGAACATTCAGCGTCGGGATCCAGGCAATGGATTCCGTAAGTTGCATGACAGCAGTACCGGTATCAAATGATGCAGCAACTGTCAGTGACAGCAAGAGATCCAGCATGGCAGTGGCAAGAGCAATATAACGGGCGTGGTGGTCGCCAGGGGCGATCCAGATCAGCAGCGCGCCAACCGGCAAACTGATAATCAGAAGGCTCAGTAGCGGCCAGTCACCAAAAATACCGAGATAGCCGGCCATCATGGCATCTCCTGGAGTACGGCAGCATGCTTATACAGCGAACCTAGTGCCTTTGCAGGTGAATCCAGCAGCTCGAACCAGGGTTCATCGATAAATCCTGTTGCCACAATAATGATGATGAGAATACCGGCAATCAATGCTTCAACGGGAGTAGTGTGTTCAGCTTCGACAGTGTTGATAATCTTGCCTGAAGCCGGTGACAGGAACGCCTTCTGGAATGCCCGTAACAGGAAGCCGGCTGCCAGCACGTTGCCCGCGGCGGCGGCAATGGTAACCAGGGCGCCAAACTGTCTTATCGAGGCTTCGAGCACGAGGTGGACAGAATCAAAGCCGGGGGTTCCGGGCATGCCAATGATGGCCAGTCCGGCAATGAAGAAGGTAACGCCGATGAGAGGAATACGATCAAACAGCGACCCCATTTGTGACATCAGCGCAGTACGGGTTCGCCTGTATACCAGGCCTGTCATGAGAAACAGTGCCGATATGGCCAGGCCGAAGTTTGCTGATAGCAGTATACTGCCCTGGAATGAAAGAGCGCTAAGGCTGAACATGCCGATCACCAGTATGCTGGTATGACTGACAACAGCATAGGCAAGCAGGCGACGAATATTGATCTGCAGCATGGCGAGTAACGCGGCATAGAAAATCCCGACAAATGCAAATGCCACGATATATTTTTGCCAGTAGGTTATCGCTTCCGGTACTACCGGGAAAACGAAGCGGAGCAAGCCATAAATGCCGACCTTGATGCCGACCAGGAAGACCGGGGCAACCGCAACGCTACCGTGTTCCGCTGCCAGTGGCAGCCAGCCATGAAACGGAAACAGTGGTATCCGTATTGCCAGGCCATAGAACAGCAGGAAAAATACCCATGTACCGGTATCCCCGGTCAGCGGGTTGGCCACCAGTCGAAACAGGTCATAGGTATCAGCAGCGGTCGCACCATGTTGCTGGTGGCCAAGCAGCAGTGTCCCGGCAAACAACAAGACAAGCCCTGATCCGGTGAACTGGTAATAACGCCAAAGCGTTGACTCCTTTTCAGGAGAGGTGCTCCAGCGCCAGATCATGTGACCGACAAGAACCATATTTACCATCGATACACAGGCAAACCACAGCAGGTTCAAGCTCGAAAACATGCTCATTAAGGAAGATTCAATGGCAAAGGTTATCATTGCCAGCGATCCTGCCGGTTGCAGGCCACGGACCGGACCATAAATGATTACCAGTAATGACAGTGCGCCAGTCAGCAGTATGAATAGCATGCCAATACCATCGATGGCCGCATGGTAGGAAACCACTCCAAGCAGCCGGGTTGTTTCGGCGAACTGGAATGCAGCGCTGCCAGCATCAAAATAGTGGTAGGCATAAACGGCGACTACCAGTTCGGCGACGGCAAATAATATGGCTACAGGCATGGCGAGCCTGCGTGTTCGAATGAAAGAAAGCAGCACCAGGCCAAGCACAGGCAGCAACTGCAATACAGTCAGAACCGGAAATTTGATACTTTGCGACCAGGCGATTTCCTGCATGACTAGAGCACCACGATAGCTGTTGCCAGGATCATCAGCCACAGGTAACGCGGCTGGCAAAAGAGCGCTTCAACGTGCTGAACCTTGGCCCCCAGTTTTCCTATAACTGCGGTCAGGCCTTCACCGCTTCCCTTGAGCACAAGTTGTTCCTCAAACCAATGAAACATCCTGGAAGTGCGGTCCATTATCCGGCCGAGCAGACCAAGTTCGCTGCTGTTGGCCGACGCTGTCATGACTCCCGACATCTTTTTATGTTCCCAGTCGCCAATGGAGGATACGGTTCCGGCCTGCGTAGGAAAACCGGCCAGGTGCCCGATTACCTCACGGTCAAACATTTTTACTTCCGAGGCAAGTGAGCCGGAAGGACGCACAACCATGGCATCAGCAAAATCGTCTAGCCAGAAGCGCTGGATCGCGGCAGTGTATAAAAATTGACGTTTCTGCAACCAGTCTGGCACTTGCCGTGCACGGTATACCGAAAAATGCATTTGTGCCGGGGCATGCAGAAACTGGTAGGCGCGCCATACGGCGTTGACCAGGAGATGGGCCAGCGCCAGATCGTGATATCCCAGCCCGCATTCAACAAACATCAACCCGACCTGTGCCGTGGTGGAGAACATCAGCGCGGATTTCACGTCGGTCTGGACAAGCGCACAAAGATACCCGTAAATCGCGGTAGCCAAACCGGTGATCACCAGCAGAACCTGCAGGGCCGGAACCTGTTCAGTCAGCGGCGCAATCCGGATCAGGAGAAATACACCGGCATGAACCATGACAGAACCATAAAATATTGCACTTGATGGTGTCGGACCTTCCAGCGCGCGACTGATCCATGAGCTGAACGGTACGGCAGCTGATTTGGCCATGGCGGCGATAACAATACCCGTTGCAATCAGGCCTGTTTCCCATTGAGGAACAGCTGTCGATGTCGGTCCGATGACAAGCCAGTTTGTATTACCTAGCCAGTGAAAACCGAGGTAAATGGCAAGCAGGAAGCCGGCATCGCCAACGCGGTTGGTAATAAAGGCGCGATTGGCATTGTCTGCGGCAACAACCCGGTGGTAGTTGAAGGCGATCAGCAGGTAGGAGCTTGCGCCAACCAGCTCCCATCCAAGAAATGCGGCGACGGCGTTACCGGAAAAGGTGATTGCCAGCATTGCGCTGATGAACATGCCCATTACAGCAAAGTAGCGTTGAAACCCTGCTTCTCGATGAAGATAGTTTCGTGAAAACAGGACGGTCACAAAGGCGACCATGGAGATGACGCCGGCGAATCCGAGGCTGACATAGTCGACAACAAAGCGCAGGTGAATTTTCAGTTTTCCGCTGGTGAACCAGTCATCAAGATCAACCACAATGGGCTGTATAACAGGTTGTGCAAGGTAGATTATCGACAGCGCGGTTATTCCGGCCATGCTGACGAAGCAGGCAGCAATCAGTGTCAGCGCAGTCAAGTTCTCGCCTTGTTCACCGCGATTATTGAAAAACAGCCAGCTTGCCGCTGTAAGCAAGCTCGCCATTAATGGCAGGGCGATGGTAATAACAAGCAGGGACTGGATCATTTGGTCGCCACCTGATCGATAAGTGCAAACGGCAATGGCCCGCTGTGTCCGGCATACCAGCCTGTTGAGCTGGCAGTGGTCGCGATATCAATGTCTTGCCCGCCTTTCCATGGAACAAATCCGGTCGCCGGTGAAAACACGGTTATCGCGCCGGTGTCGGGATCAATGGCGCTGAGCAGCAGCCAGCCATTACCAACAAGTTCCTGCAGTTCGGGTTGACGACCGTAGATGGCAGCCAGCACATCTGTACGGGCCTCGACAATGACCTGCAAGCGCATGGCTTCGTGAATCTCGATCATCTGTTTGGGCAGACCCGTGCGCAAATCCGAACTGGCACCATCCATAACGGCAAACATGCCGGTTACGTTATGCGTGATCTTGGAACCGCAACCATATTCATCGTTGTTAACGGTTGAAAAATAGTATTCAAGATTGATGCCGGCACCAACCGGCGCAGCTGCCAGCAGTATGCGTTCCAGCACTTCACCGGTCGGGTCTGTAGTCGAGTCATAGGATATAAGGAATGCACGCCTGTCGAAAAAAGCCCCTTGGCTTAACGAGCGACGACCAATAAAGGCGCAGGCGTTTGTAGCATGCCCCAGTTCCGGACGAGCCTGGCTGATGTCACCGTATCGACCGATGACGTGCTTCAATGCTGTTTGCGGATCGGGATTTTTTGGCGCTGAAGCCAGGCGTCGACAACGTTCGTGTGCGGAAGCCTGGCAGCCACTGGCGCATTCATTGTCAAGGCTGTCAAAGGCGTTACCCAGGAAGCCTGGCAGGTCATCGATGTCATACCAGGTAATGGAGTCATCACAAGTGTTGTGTTCCGCGCCAAGAAACCAGGTGTCGTCCGGTATCACAATATTTCGCTGCTGCAACAGCTGCCGTACTTCAGCCCGGTTAGCCATGGCTGCAAACGCGCGCGCATTGGGTCCGCCATGTCGGCCGCTACAGGCACCGCAATCGTAGGCGGCCAGATGCGGGTTGTTCTGGCTGCCGGAACCGTGACCCATCATCACCACCAGTTGCGCAAAACCCTGCGCCAGCCCAATGGTACGAAGAAAGCCTTCGACGCGATCGGCTTGTTCCTCGTCGGTAAACCCGTGGCGCGGATTCTCCGGTGACGCCTTGGTATTCGATGGCTGGATATTATTGGCAGTGATCCTTATGTCGGTTGTAATCGGTAAATCGAATTGATCACGCAAGCGTTCGCTGAAACGAAGCACAAGTCCTGGTGCAATACTCTTGGCAAGCAAGGCAAACAGCGTCAACGGCGCGGTCACAGTCATAATGATGACTGAGCTGAACAGGTTGCGGCGTAACTCCTGATGTAGCACGTTCCTGATGCGTAAACGAAAATTCCGGCGTCGCCGATGCAGCGCCAGGCGAGCAGTATCATTGGTATATTCGTCTACCTGGTGAGAGGGTTTGACGACAACCGGACACAGCGGCGTCACCTTATTGTCATCAAGGCCGCGCCAGTTGATTGCCACGCCAAAGAATCCGGCCGCTCCCAGTGTTTCAATTTGCGGGTTATGTTCTTCAAGATGTCTGCGAATACTTTCCTCGCGATCATCCATACAGAAAATGATCTGTGCCTGCGGGCGGCTGTCCCGGGTTTTCCATCGCCCACGGTTATGATTGGCCGTCAGCACGGCGAAAAGACGGTCACGATAATGAATTTCGTAGGCCTGGAGCCAGATGAAACCACGCTGGTTTTCATCCAGAGCTGACACTTCATCGAGCAGTGACTCGGCAGCGCGACGGTCAAGCTGGTTTGCATCAGCCGCATTCAGCCCGAGATGCTGGCACAACCTGAACAGTTTCCAGCCGTTACCGAATATCGTGTGAGCTGACGGGTGGTCTACGGCTTTACTGTGACGCCAGGTCCACAGGCGATCCGCCAGTTGCACCCATTGGCTGTAGTTACCACGGTTGTTGATAGCGTATTCCACCAACTGCCTTGCCGATGAGGCGAGGTATTCCGGCATTTTGCCCATATAATAGTTGTAACGAACTATGAACTCAGCCCGGTGATTGCTGAAGTAGCCACGTAATACGTCGGCGTGCGCTTCATGCATCCAGTGTCGCCGGGCGATGTTGCGGGCGAGCAACCTTTCCAGTACCAGGACGACAGCCAGGTATTCCTGAAACTCAAACACTTCCTCGGTGCCGTCGTAGCGGGCGTTATGGCTTCGCCATAAAAACATCCCGGCCCAGCCCGGTAGCTGCAAGGCGACACGCTCAAGGTAGCCTTGCCATCTGGCTCTCGGGATGCCTAGTCGTTGCAGTTCCAGTTCAATGATATCCGTAGCTGAATCACCGAGGATGCCTATTTCGTCGGCGGCGTCATTCTGGCCATCCAGTAGCCAGGCAAGATCACTGGCGGCATGCGTCTTCCAGCTGGCAAGAAACCCGTTGTTAACCCTGCGCCAGGACGCGGTACCCAGGTCAAGATATAAGCCAAGATGGCGTATCAACATGGGGCGTGCCTGTTCGAGAAGGTCTTCACCGGTCAAAATCAACAACAGGTCACGCATGCTGAGATCTGTACCCAGCCTGCCAAACAGGATGTCGACAAGATGGGCGGCCTCCTTGCGCACGAGCTTATGAACCAGGGGCTGGTTGTCTCCCGATTCCGGGTCGGCCGAAAATGTCGACAGGATGCGTTCAGCTTGCTCAGGGATAAGATCAAACAGGTCTTCAGGATGTATATTGCCGACGTCTATGCCAAGTGCGGACATGCAAGCAGACCAGAGCGATGACACAGCTTCCGCTTCGGACGGATAATTGGCGGTAATTTTTGCGCCGATATGACCCGGGACGTCTTCCTGGACGCGCGACTGCGCATGCTTTTCATTAAGTTGCCAGTTCAGTGCGCCCGGGCTGATGGATTCGAACCGGTGTACAAGACCGGTAACGATCAGTTCGCCCCGCGAGACGGTCCGGTTTTCCAGTTCAACAACTGCTTCATTCCCGGAGAGTGACGGACTTCTGGCAATTACCGATTCAAGGTCTTCAGTGGTGATACGACCTTCGTGAAACAGCTTGCGGAATTCATCTTCGGCAAGATATCCGCGTGCACCGGATGTTTCTCTTGCAGCAACGATGGCGTCATCAAAGGCCATGTGCTGGAATCCGTGCAAGGTGTTGTGATGAACAAAATCACGGATAGGCGCCTGGGATGGAAGCAGGTGTTCAAGATGCTGTACAACTGCATCAACGATTTCCTGCGTCGTCCTCCTGCCTTGTTGAGAAGTGATTTCTGTCATGACGCCTACCCGGTAAACGACCTGACCAGGTTGTGCACTGATGCAGACACAAGGCCCAGCATGAGAACGGGAAAGATGCCGAGCACGAGCGTTCCGGTTGCCAGTACACCTGCAGCAACGGACTCGCCAAGCTGTAGATCCGGTGTATTGGCCAGGCCGGGACGCACTGGCCCGGTAAACAGGCGTGCCGCAGTGCGTATGGCATAGGCAGCGCTGATCAGCATGCCTATGCTTAACAACAGAACCAGCCAGCCCCATCGCTCATAACCGCCAATCAGCGCATGAAGTTCAGCGATGAATCCTGCCGTACCGGGCATGCCAATCGCGGCAACCAGGGTGAGCGTGGTGAAAAAGGCAAATCGTGGTGTCACCCTGACCAGAGAACTGTAATCACGGATATCACGGGTATGCGTGCGTTCGTAAAGCTGGCCAATCAGCAGGAACAGGGCACCGGCAACCAGCCCATGGGCAATCATCTGGCTGACGGCACCGGTCAAGCCTGAATGATTTAGGGTGGAAATTCCCAATAGCACTACTGCCATATGGCTGATCGATGAATAGGCAATCATGGCTTTCAGATCCGTTTGCCGCCATGCCAGCAAGCCACCGTAGAGCAGGCTGAACAGCGCCAGCGCCACGAGTACGGACTGCAGGGCGATTGCGGCACCCGGCAACATGGCGGTTGCCCGAATCAGGCCATAGGAACCCATTTTGAGCAGGATGCCAGACAACAGGATGCTGACCGGGCTGGGTGCCTCAACATGCGCCAGCGGCAGCCAGCCATGGATCGGAAAGATCGGCATCTTGACACCAAAACCGACAAGCAGGCCCAGAAATATCATTACCTGGGCTTCGACCGGCAGGTGCCTGGCAGTGTCAGCCATGGCAGCCATGGCAAAAGAATGGCCGGGTACATTGTCAAATGTGACCAACAGGCTGATCAGCATGAATACCGAGCCACCCATGGTGTACAGCACAAAATTCAAAGCCGCGCCGTGACGTCGCTTTCCGCCCCAGCGATCAATCAGGAAGAACAGGGGAATGAGTGTAAGCTCCCAGAACACATAAAACAGTGCCCAGTCCTGCGCCGTGAACACGCCCAGCATGGCCGCTTCAAGCAGCAACATGAGCGAATAATAGCCCTTGGTCTGTTTTTCAAGATTGGCTGATGCCATCAGTGCGACCAGGCATAGCAGGCTGGCAAGAAGTACCAGCGGATAGGAAAAACCATCAATACCAAAAAGAAAAGTCGTGCCCAGCCGATGGCTCCAGGGATGGCTTTCAACCAGCTGCATGCCCGCAGCCGAAGCATCAAAGTGGTTTAACAGGCTCCACGAGTACGCCAGGGTCATGGCGGAAATGAAAATTGCGCTAAAGCGCACGAGAACAGGGAATTGACGGGGGATGAGCATCAGCAGCACCGAGCCGGCTGCCGGAATAAACAATAACAGCGTCAGGTAAGACATCCCCGGAATTAATCCTGATTGGTTTGTATGCTATTCAGCCAGGCCACGCTGGGCCGGGTTCCATGGCTGTAATCGGTTCAATATTGCTTTGATAGTGAAGCGATTACACGATCATTGAAACTATCACAAAATTGTCAGTTATGTCGCGAACTGGATGACGGGGGCGACACCTATTTCAGGAATTGTCCGAGGAGAACGCCGATAAAGGTTCCGGTCGCGTAGCCCAGTGTGCCTACGAGGATAGCCGGGATAACAAGATGATCCCAGCGTTTGGCCATAGCCATGGCGGCGGCGGTGGTCGGTCCGCCCATATTGGCATTGGACCCGAGTATCAGTTCAGGCAGGCTGAGGCGGGCGTAGCGGCCGACCAGTAGCAGGAAAACCAGGTGTGTGGTCAGGATGATGGCGGCGAACAGGAACAACATCGGGCCAAGCTTGATTACAGTGGCCACGTGAGCCGATGCACCAATGGCGGCAAAAAACAGCTGCATGAACAACATGCCCAGCTCCTGCGGACCTTCCAGGCTGGCTAGCGGCTTGTGGAATATGCCGGCGATGACAAGCGTTATGGCCGTCAATATCAGGATGGCGCTGCCTTTCCAGCCGGTGCGGGCCTCAAGCCAGAAACTGACAGCACATATACCGGCACTCAGCGCCAGCGCTGCAGTCAGCGAGGACAGGCCGATGCGCGCGCCCTTGCGTGCATCACCGGATACTTCGGCCGTGGTCTGGGTGAATCGATCCTCGCGCAGCGGTTCATGGTAAAGCCTGCGAAACCGGTAAAATGTCGGCAAAGCAAACAGGATTAGAAAATAGATCAGCATCATCAGGCTGTCGGCAGCGATGCTGGCGGTAAACAGGTCGCCACTATCTAGTCCTACAGCCCGCGCAACCGCAATAAAATTCATTGAGCCACCAATGTAGGTTGCGCTGAACATGGCTGCCAGTTGCCAGCCGTGTTCGCCAAGAGGCACCAGGTAATAGGCCAGCAACGTACCCAGTACGGTACCAAGTGCGCCCAGCATGAAGGCAGCCAGTAGCGCACCGGATTCCCGAAAGATACGATAAAGATTGGCGTGCATGAGCAGAAGCGGGATAGCCAGCGGTACCAGGTAGGCCCAGATGACTTCGTAGACGGGGGCCGCCGCTGGAATGATGCCAGCATTGGACAGGGCAAACCCGCCGAGCAGGGCCACCATGGCGCCTGAAAACCGCGCACCCAGCCAGGTTCGTTCGGCCCAAAAGCCACAAGCTGCTGCAAGCAGCAACAGCGCCCATAACGCCCAGGTATCATCCACTGAAATCATGACAGCACTATAGCCTGATCTTCGGGAAGCAATAAAGCCCTTGCCGGGGAATGGCAGGCCAATGGATTTGTTTTACCTTGAAAAGCGTTTATCGATACAATCTTGTCATGCATATGTTTGATACCCATTGCCATATTGATGTTGAGGAGTTCGACGCCGATCGTGACCAGGTATTGCAGTCCAGCAAGAATCTTGGCGTGGGGTCTATGCTGGTGCCGGCAGTGGCGCGCCGATACTGGGATGGATTGCTGGCACTTTGTAGTGCGGACAGGGGTCTTTACCCGGCGCTTGGTTTGCACCCGGTATATATTGATACCCATACTGACGATGACCTTGCAGACCTGACCGGGTTTCTGGAGAACGGAAAGCCTGCTGCCATCGGCGAAATCGGCCTGGATTATTATGTTGCCGGGCTGGATCGTGAACGCCAGCAGCATTTTTTTGAAGCGCAGCTAAAACTTGCACAAGTCCATCAACTACCCGTGGTCCTGCACGTACGCAAGGCTCACGACCAGGTATTGGCGACACTTGAAAAGATTCCCGTTGTCGGTGGATTTGCCCATGCTTTTAATGGCAGCCTGCAGCAGGCGCGGCGTTACGTGGAACTGGGTTTCAAACTGGGATTCGGTGGCACCATGACTTATCCACACTCGAGCAAGATACATACGCTGGCACGCTCGCTGTCACTGAATGATATTGTGCTGGAGACTGATGCACCGGATATGACTGTGGCATCGCATCGCGGTGAACGAAACAGCCCGGAATACCTGCCCGAGTGCGCAACGGCACTGGCGGCCTTGCGTCGTACCGATATTGAAACCGTGGTGAATCAAACCACGGCCAACGCCAGGCTGGTGCTGAATATCCATGATTGATGACCCGGTATACAACCAGCGATTTGGAGGCATCTCCCGTCTTTATGGCCGGCAGGCATTTGAGCTGTTGCCGGACATTCATATTTGTATTGTTGGAATCGGCGGCGTCGGGTCCTGGGCGGCGGAAGTGCTGGCGCGCACCGGTGTTGGCAGCATTACCCTTATAGATATGGATGAAGTCTGCGATACCAATGTCAATCGCCAGGTTCACGCCTTGAATGGAACCATCGGCAAGAAGAAGGTTGAAGTCATGGCTGAGCGGATCCGGGCAATCAATCCTTCGTGCCAGTGTCAGGCTATTGTCGACTTTATTACCGTCAAGACTCTGCCAGAGTATATCAATGGCGGGTTTGATTATGTCATTGATGCCATCGACAGCATCAAGTTCAAGTCGATGATGATTGCCCACTGCAAACGCAACAAGATTCCGATCATAACTACTGGTGGTGCCGGCGGCCTGACTGATCCGGCCATGATCGAAATTACCGATCTCAGCAAAACCTTCAACGATCCGTTGGCGGCCAAGGTGCGTTCGCGGTTGCGCAGTGAATTCGGGTTCAGCCGTAATACCAAGCGTCGCTTTGGTGTTGAATGCGTGTTTTCCCGACAGCAACAGGTATATCCCAGGGAGGATGGTACCGTAACTTGTGAAAAACCTGGCATACACGGCGTTTCCATTGATTGTCGATTTGGTTATGGATCGGCGTCCTTTGTCACCGCGGTATTTGGCATGCTGGCCGCTTCGCGTGCATTGAACAAGACCCTGGAGAAACGTCTGCGCAAGGCGGAAGATTGATGGCCATTCTCTGGGAGAAGTGTGTTGATGGTGTCAACTACCAGGTGCGTGCCGCCGGCAGTACCCGGCGACTCTATTCAAACGGCGTATTTCACAGCCAGTACAACCCCAACCAGTTGCTGACCGGCGGTGTCTGGGACCTGTTGTTGAGTGCAGCATTTTTTTATCCGCCCGGCAGTATTCGGCGCGTACTGGTACTGGGTGTCGGTGGCGGTTCGGTTATTCAGCAGTTACGCCATTATGTCTGGCCGGACCAGATTGTCGGTATTGAGCTGAGCAAGCCTCATCTTTATGTGGCCCGCAAGTATTTTCGCGTACCGGAACATGGCGTGAAACTGGTGCATGCCGATGCAGTGAAGTGGCTTGAAACATACAAGGGCCCGCCGTTTGATATGATTATTGATGACCTGTTTGGTGAGCATGAAGGCGAGCCCGTACGTGCAGTAAAAATGACGACAAGGTGGGCCAGAACATTGCTGAAGCATCTTCGGCCTGACGGCATGCTTGTTGCCAATTTCATCTCGCCGGCAGAGCTCAGGCAGTCGGCATGTGCCAGCAGTATATCGATTGCACGAAAGTTTGAATGCGCGTACCAGTTTACCAATATGCTCGAGGAGAACGCCGTTGGCGTATTCATGCGCCAACCGGCAATGCCGAAACGAATAGCCGAGTACCTGGAATCACTGCCAAGACTGTACCGGGCATGGCAACGGGGAGAGCTCTATTCAGCGTTACGAAAGATTCCACTGGCAAAGCCATAGCCCTGGAACCAAGGAGGTTCGACCATGAGTTGTTGTTGCCCGCACAGTCGCTCAGCAGGAAAGCTGTTTACATTTTTTGCGAGACGATACCGCAAGCGATTTCAGAAAAAAGGTTTTGAGCCATCGCAGAAGCAGCTTATGGAAGGTATTGTCAATGCCGGGTATGCCGGCAGCAGCATACTCGAGGTGGGTAGTGGTGTTGGACATTTCCATCAAACCCTGCTCGAAAACGGTGCACAATCTGCTGTTGGTGTCGACCTGGCGTCGGGCATGATTGAAGAAGCCGGGCGCTGGGCGCAAGAGCGTGGTCTTGCCGAGCGCACCCAATATATCCAGGGCGATTTTGTTGAAGGACTGGATCAGGATACCGGTGTCGCCGATATCACCATTCTCGACAAGGTTATTTGTTGCTACCCGGATGCGAAAGCGCTGATCAGCAAGTCACTGGAGAAGACCGGTCGTGTATATGCCGTTACTTATCCGCGCAAGCGCTGGGTTACAAGGGCAGGCGAGAAACTTGGTATTGTTGTCATGAGAATGATCCGGTCATGCTTCCATCCGTATGTTCATGATCCCGAGCAAATAGAATCCTGGATAACCGCCAGGGGTTTTGAAAAGGTATACCAGGATACCACCTATATATGGCTGACACAGGTTTATGTCCGGCAGCCGGCAGGCTGAAACAATCGTTTTCTTTCAACACCTGAAGTCTTAAATGGAATTGGCTATGCTGGCGATATCGACCAAACAGGGCCGGTTATGACTGTTGCATACTATAGCCAGAAAATGCTGAATCCCTTTCGGGGAGTGATGCAGGTCGTCGAAACCGATGGTGCTGACGCTGCCTCCATCGACGGTGTGCACTGGGACTTGTACGTTGACGACCTTGATACACTGCATGACGCCTGTCGACGCGGCTACGATGATGTTTCGGTTCCCGATATCAAGTTTGGCAGCTGGTCGCATGAGCATGGACTGCTGCGCGCGCCACTGATTCCGACCAGAAATCTTGATGCGGTTCAGCAGGCCGGTGAAGCCCTGCTTGATATGGTTCGTAAACTGGAGTCCCGTGTACCGTTTCCTGCCGGTGATGACCTGGAGCTATGGTTGCTTGATGATCAAGGCATGCCGGTTGTGTTGATCGACAGCTGCCCGGTCTATGCCGAGAACACAACCGTTGAGAATCCCCGGTGGCTGATTGGCCAGCGTTGCCGACAGCAGTTTCGAAGCCAGTCAGCAAATGGAACTCCCTGTGCAGAATGGCTGGAGCAACGCATCAATGCGCAGGCCGGCAGCCCCGGCAGGGCGCAATGGTTCCTGCGCAGCGAGAGCGGGGCATGCGCTCTTGATGGCGTTGCACTTGATCGGCGCTGGTATGAACGTCAATTGCCGGCTTCGGCCTTCCCGGAGCTGACACTGAAAACAGACTGGAATGAGCCACAGCTGAGAAACAGGGCAAGCGAGTATATCGCGTGGCTGTCACCTTTCTTGCTGCAACTGCCACATCTGTCAGACCATTGCCGGTCAAGGCTTGAGCGTTCTGCATGGCTCCAGCCAGGACAGGTCAATCGACTGCAACCCATGTATCCGCGCGTAATAGACGTGGACGGGCTCAGGGCGACGCTCGTGCGTGCGCGAATCGAGCAGGCCAATACATTTGAAACTGATCGATCTGAAGAAGTGATTCCACCGTATTACATCGAACTGTAATTGGATACAATGCCTTGTCATGAGTGACTCAGTCCCCAAGCCGGATGTTTTGCCCGGCGATATTATGCCTGGTGAAGGCCCGCTGGATGAACGCCTGCACAGCCAGACGGCCATGGTGCTGTGGAAGGAAATCGAGATACATTTTGCCCGCGGCGTGGTTATCCATGTTGCCTCGCAATTGGACCTGGTCAATATTGCATGTGAATTTGTTAATAATAAACCCGATCGCATCAAGAAGCTGATGACCGCGGGCCAGGTGGGTGTGCTGGACGATGATACGGCGGCCAGCTGGGCCGAAGATCAGCCTGTCATATGGGCGGTTGTGGCAGCGCCCTGGATACTGGTCCAGCAAAATGAACCGGCAAAGTTGTACCCGCGCAAATCAGAACAATGACAGCCGAGCCGATTCTCTACACCGTTGGCCATGGCTCCCGATCAGTGCAGGAATTGATTGAGCTGTTACAGCCACATGGAATCACCGTGTTGGTCGATGTTCGCTCACATCCGGCTTCCCGTCATAATCCTGATGCCAGTGAGGACCGGTTGCGAACAGCGCTTGCCGCGGCCGGGATAAGCTACCACTGGGCCGGGCGACAGCTTGGTGGGCTTAGGCAGCCTGGACCACATTCGGTACACGCCTCCTTAACCGGCAACATGCAGGGGTTTGCCGATTACATGGCTACGCCGGAATTTGCCCGGGCGGCGATACAGCTGAAGAATATGATGGTGAAATTCCCGACGGCCATTCTGTGTGCCGAGGTGCAGCCCGAGCAATGCCACCGAAGCCTGATATCCGACTATTTTCTCCTAATGGAGCCAGTATTGTTCACCTGGTGGCACTGAGTGAAAGTCGGGAACATTGTCTTTCTCCGGCGGTGCGTCGCGAATCCACTGAACTGGTCTATGATAGGTAACACAGGCTTTTAAAACACAGGGTGGCAGTATGGTTGATGTTGAGTTGCTTCGAAATCTTATCCCGTTGAACGATCTGGCTGAAGAGACGCTGCGGAAAGTTGCGGACCAGCTGGTACCGGAACCCTATCCTGCGGGAACCGTGATTTGTGACGAGGGCGATACCGAGGATACGGCGATCTACCTTATCGAAGGCGGCGTGGAACTGGTCAGCACCAGGTCTACCATGCGCCGTGTCGTCCAGGCAGGTACAGCGGATGCCAGTTTCGCCGTTGCCAAGGCGAGACCGCGACCCGATACCATTACGGCAACCACGGCAATCAAGCTGATTCGCGTTGATAACAGCAAGCTGGATCGTGTTGTCCTGTTTGACGAACTGACCACAACGCTGAACACGTTGCAGAAAAGCGAGAAAAAAGCCGAATCCGATAATGAATGGATGGATCGAATGCTCAATACGGACGCATTCGCAAACATTCCGGAAGCCAATCTCGGGCCAATACTGCTGAAAATGGAAGGCGTGCACATCAAGAAGGGTGCGGCCGTTATTTCCCAAAACGAAGAAGGGCGATTCTATTACGTAATCAAGCGTGGCGAATTCAATGTCGCCAGGCGAGACAGCAAAGGCATGGTGAACATAGTTGCAAAGCTTGGGCCTGGCGCCGTGTTTGGCGAAGAATCGCTGGTGTCAGGGCAGGGAGCGAGCGCATCCGTAGTAGCGATAACAGATGCGACCGTGATGCGTTTGTCTCGCGACGATTTTGATGACCTGGTCAAAAAACCGTTGCTGAAACATGTCACCCGCGAAAAAGCGAGCCAGCTGGCCAAAAACGGCGCCATCATTCTGGACGTGAGAACCGAAGAAGAGTTTGCCCGGGGCAGTCTGCGAGGCAGCATTAATATCCCACTGGAGAGTATTCGCAACGGTATCGATAAACTGGATAAAACCAGGAATTACATTGTTTGCTGCCGTTCTGGCGTACAGAGTGCAGTGGCCGGGTTCCTGATGAGTCAGCGTGGACTGGAGGTATCGGTATTGCAGGGCGGGCTGGTCAAGCCGAAAAAGCCAGCGATTGATGAGGTATCCGCGGAAGGGCAAGATCAGGATTAGCTGTCATAAACAGTTTTCGAGTTATCCGTTTCCAGCCTGATAAACGGTTGATGATTCTGTTCAAGCGGTATTGTTGCCGGAATGATCCCCGCATAGGATAAGAATCATCACCATTATAATGACCGAGCAACTTATGGCTCACGCGGCGACGTCGGAATCACGGCAGCAGTTTCAGCAACTCCAAGTTCGTTATCAGCCCGGTACCGCATCGCTGTGGTACTACATGAAATCAAGACCAAGACCCTGTTTTACCATTACACTGCTTGGCGAGATCGCCCAGTTTCAACAGCAGGTCAGGCAGCGGGATGGCGCAGCAGAAGATGGCAGGCAAGTCGATTTTCTTGTCCTGACTTCAGCGATCCCGGGGATATTCAACCTCGGCGGCGACCTGGAACTGTTCAAGCAATTGATTCGCAACAATGATCGTGATGGCCTGGTGCACTACGCCTACCTGTGTATAAACGTGCTCTACCAGAACGTCATCAATCTCGATTTACCACTCACGACGATAGCCATGGTGAAGGGCAGTGCACTGGGTGGCGGTCTCGAGGCAGCGCTGTCCTGCGATGTCATCGTTGCAGAAAAGGGTGTCAAGCTGGGCTTTCCGGAAATACTGTTCAACCTGTTCCCCGGCATGGGTGCTTACAGCCTGTTGGCGCGACGGCTCGACCCGGTCAGGGCGGAAAAGCTCATGCTCAGCGGAAAACTATACGATGCAGAAGAGTTGTATGAAATGGGGCTTGTCGATCATCTTGCCGAGCCTGGAAAAGGTGAGGAAGTGGCAGAGGAATACATGCGTCGACACAACAAGTACCGCAATGGATATCGAGGAATTTTGCGTGCCCGCGAAAAGTATTATCCCATCGGCTATACCGAGCTCAAGGAGATAACAGATATCTGGGTGGAGACAGCGCTGACATTGACCGAGAAGGATATTCGAATGATGGACCGGTTGGTGAGGTCACAGGAGCGGCTGTATCATAACTTTGCCGAAACTGTCAGAACTCATGGCGCCGGTAAATCTGAACCGGAATTGGCTGAGTCAGAAAGTGTGCCGTCCATTAGCAACTTCTTCCGCATCAGGGAGCCTTATCTTCATAGTGTGACGGTAAAACCGGAACAGGACGTCAGGAATGAAGACGGGCCAGATGAGCAGATTGTGTAGACAGTGCCACATGACCGGGCGCATGCGCGAATTCAAGGCTGCTCTCGGATCCGGGCAAAACTGACAAGTGCATCAACGGCACGACCATACTCTGAATGAAGGTTACGCATTATCTGGTCCGGTTCCTGAAGATAGTCCGAACTGTTCAGTAGCTCGGCTGACAGGCAATGCTCCTGGAGCGATATCGCGCCGACACTGCCCGCATTTCCTTTCAGTGCATGAGTTGCTTCACGGAACTGGCGATAGTCCGATTTTTTCAGTGCCTCATCGATTTCTGACAGCAGCCTGTTGCTGTCTTCGCGAAATCCGTCAATCAGGCGATTGAGAAAGTCCGAATTTTTCTCCAGCGATCCGAGCTCCTGCAGAATTGATACATCGAGAACGGATGAATCCACTTCCTGGGCGCCATTGCCTTTCCTGCGCGCAGCATTGTTTTTTACAAGCGCAGGATTCTTGTGGTTCACAAGGCTTTCAATAACTGACAGCAAGTGTTCTGTTCTTACTGGCTTGGTCAGAAACGCGTCGACCTCGGCCTGTTCGCATTCCATTTTTGCATCCGTTGTTGCATTGGCGCTGAGTACAATGAACGGCGGGCTTTGCCGGTCGGGATGGGTAAAACGAAATGTCTTGATCATCTCTATGCCACCCATAACCGGCATATGCATATCGACAATGACTGCATCAAAATTGCTGTCCTCAAGCCTGTCCAGGCCGATTTCTCCATTGGTTGCCAGGTTCACCACAAAACCCGCGCGCTCCAGGATTCTCTGGATAACCAGCTGGTTTGTTTGGTTGTCTTCGACTACCAGGACATGAAGGCCGGTGTTGCGGGACTCTGAACCAGCAAACCCGGCATTCCTCAGAGAGGCATCGCTGTTCACCATAAGCTCCAGCTGGGGCGCGGCGTGCAATGCGTTGAAAAGGGCATCCTTTTGCACGGGGCAGGGGACTACTGCTGTATAGCCAATCTGGTATAACAGGTTGGCATCAACTTGCCGGGTTTCCGCTGTCACCAGCACCAGCGAGATGGTCGACAACATGGAGTTCTGGTAGAGGATGTTGGCGAACTGAACGACGTCAATATCCATCAGCGCCTTGTTAATAACGACTGTGTGAAACTGGTTTTCCGTTATCGCACTTTCCTTGATCTTGCCAAATGCCTCGCTGGCACTAAATGCAGTTTCAACCACAATGCCCCAGTTGTTCATCAAGGCAACGATACCGTTGGCATCTGAATTGCGCTCGTGTATCAGCAATACACGGCTATCCGGCAACCTGTAATTACGATGCTCCTGTTGAACAATCTTGAACGGCATCTCGAACCAGAAGTTGCTGCCTTTGCCTGGAGTGCTGTCCGCGCCAATGATGCCGCCCATGGATTCAACCAGCTGTCGCGATATAGCGGTACCGAGCCCGGTACCGCCGAACCGGCGAGTGGTGCTTTCATCGGCCTGGCGAAAGTTGTCAAAGATATGATTGAGAGAAACGCTTGAAATTCCGATGCCGGTATCGACAACCTCAAACCGCAGACGCATGTCATGCCGGTGCCTGGACAAAAGTGAAACCAGGACCAGGACATACCCGGCTTCGGTGTATTTGATAGCGTTACCAATGAGGTTGATCAACACCTGCCTGAAGTGGTGCGGATCACCCTTGATCATGTAGGGAATGTCCGGGTCAATTGCCAGCGTCAGTAACAGGTGTTTTTCCCGCGCCTGCGGCTGCAACATGCGCATGGTGCCATTCAGCAGGGCGTGCAGATCAAAATCGATGGATTCTATTACAAGTTTGCCGGCTTCAATCTTGGATATATCAAGAATTCGTTCGATCACAGAAAGCAGCGTGTGCACCGAATAATTGATCGTTTCAGCAAATTCCTTCTGTTCGCGAGTCAGGGTTGTATCGAGAAGCAGGTCGCTCATGCCAATGATGCCATTCAGTGGAGTGCGCAACTCGTGGCTCATATTGGCAAGAAACCGGCTCTTGGCCTGGTTGGCTTCCTCAGCATGAACAATTGCTTCGTTGAGGCGCTTGATAAGTGTCGAAACGTAGGCTGGTAATACGATCAGTGCGATCAACAGACCAACGGACAAGGACTGATTGCTGCTCCAGTATTCGGAATAACTGATAAGTATGCCGAATTCGACTGTACTGACGGCAGCAGCTACAGCGATATATGGCAAGCCAAACCGGAAACCGTTACCAAAGATTACCCACAGGTATACCAGGTACAATGGTGCGCCGACGTCCTGGGCCAGGTACATGCAATATGTCAGGGCGCCGGTGTCGGCCAGTATGCCCGTAAGGCGCCGGAATACAGATACCCTTGGCATGGCGATAATCGCCCCAAGGTGCAAAAATCCATAAACAAGGAATGACAGCGACAGCAAAACTGCCGGGCGATGGAAAAAAGAAGCCGCCGTATCCAGAAAATGGTAGGCCGTGGCCAGGTAGATAAACACTATCAAGCCAATAACCAGTCTCAGTATGGCCTGTTCGTGTTCCTTTCCCGGGCAATCCTTGACTCGGTGCAGGATGCGCCCGAACAAACTGACCTGGGTACCGCGTTTGGGCGAAAGATATTCCGGGGAGTCTGTGCGCATGAATGACGTTTTTTGTCTGTCCTTGTCCAAAAAAGCGGTTATCGAGCATACGGGCACGCTGAATACATGAACATCCTACAGCAAGCTACGGATATTATTCAATTTATCGGGTATCCTAGCGCCTGCGGTTCGTTCCATGGCCAGGTGCAACTGCGCATAATGTATATTATGT
>JAOUOD010000012.1 GCA_029880545.1 Gammaproteobacteria bacterium
GTTCGAATACCTGCACACATCACCAATCAAATAAAAAAGACCCCGCAAGGGGGTCTTTTTTATTTGGTCTGGCGGAGAGAGAGGGATTCGAACCCTCGATACGTTTCCGTATACACGCGTTCCAGGCGTGCGCCTTCAACCGCTCGGCCATCTCTCCGGGTTCCCGCCCTGTCAACGGGGCGCGCTAGGGTAAACCAACCGCCGAGGCAATATCAAGCCAAAAGCGAAGCCGGGATCGGGGAATCAACTACCGGCAGCTTTTCTCAGGCTTTGCAACCCACCCTGAAGGACATATACCTCGTAGCCCCGCTGGCTCATGAGAAAGGCAGCTACGCTGCTTCTGAGGCCAGTCTGGCAGCACAAAACATACTTTCGCCCAGGATCCAGTCCCGACAGGACTCGTCGCAAACGATACAGCGGGATATTTTTGGCCACCTTCAAGGCTCCTTGGGCGAATTCGTCCTCGGTCCGCACGTCAATCAGGCCGGCGCCTTTTTTCAACAACTGCTCGGATTCAGCGTGGCTCGCCATCTTGGTCAGCGACGGCTTCAGCAGTTCATCGAAATCCGACTTGGCCAAACGCATTACGCGACAGTTCTCCATGGCGATCACACTGGCATTTCGCGGGGCATTGGATATCAACGCCTCTTCGCCGAACACGTCTCCCGGTACCAACTTGGCCAATACATGAATTTTCCCGTCGGCACTCTTCCGGGAGACACTAAAGCTGCCTTCGCGGATAATGTAGTAATAATCACCCGGCTCACCTTGCCGGATGACCGCCTCGCCGGAATCAACCTCGCATTCCTCGAAACGGCTGAAAACCTCGGTAAAATGTTCGGCGGGAAGCTGCTGAAACGTATCACGACGCATCAACTCAATCATCCATTCGGAGTCAAAATCGCCGCTGACTTCCGATACCTCGATACCGTCACCCGAATACGCTTCGCTGTCGCTCATCTGGTTCATTGCCAGTATCCGGTCGAGAGCCAGGCTGTCGACGGAGGCAATTTTTACCGTACTGAGGGCCTTACCTGTAAATTGCCGAGGCTTGAGCTGGGCGATGGCATACCGGGCAGTTTCAGAACCGGATTCAATGGTTCGCACCGCCTTGTTTGCCCGTGACGTGAGCTCTACCACCCCTTCCAGCAGAAAAATTGATGCCGAATCAGCATCGCCTTCCTTGAACAGCAGGTCGTTTTTCCCCAGTTCCAGGATTGCAACTTCCTCGAGCAAGACCTGAAAGTTTGCCTCTCCGAGGCTGCATATCGGTACACACTGGCGAAACCATTCGCTTTCTGACACGTATGACCTTTCTGTATGGCTGGTAGACAGGTATGCGCGGAAGTCTAGCACAGGAAACCTTTTGCCCAAGACAGCTGCGTTTATTCATAATCTGTTTGAAGCGGTTATACTGGAAACGGGAGGGGTTGATAATGCAGGGATACAGACAATTATTGCCAGGAACTGTGCCGGCATGACGCAGCGCGCCCTCCTGCTCTTGACGGTACTCCTGGGTTCCTGCACCCCGCAGGAACCTCCGACCCTGCTCAAACAAATTCAGGCCAGCGGCGAAATTGTCGTCGTCACACGCAACAGCGCCACTACCTACTACGAGGCTGCCGAAGGCGCGGCCGGGCTTGAACATGATCTTGTCCAGGCCTTTGCCAGGGAGTTGGGGATCAACGCCAGATTCGTGATCGCAGAAAATGAATCTGAGGTCATAGACAGCCTGGTAACCGGAAATGCCAACATGGCTGCCGCCGGGCTTGCCAGGAGCAAGGAACTCGAACAACTGGTCCAGTTTGCCCCGTCATATCAAACCGTCAAACAAAAACTGATTTACCGTATCGGCACCCAGCAGCCTACATCCGTTGATCTGCTGAATGGCAAGCATATTGAGGTTCCGGCAAACTCCCGCTACGCACGCAGTCTGCAACATTTGAAATCCAGATATTCCAAATTGAGCTGGACCGAAAGCCCGGACAAGGATACTGAAGAATTGATCAGCCTGGTTTCCGATGGCCTGCTGGAATATACCATTACTGATTCACACATCTACCGGCTCAATCGCCGCCACTACCCCGATCTCCGCTCGGCAATGGATATCAGCACCGCCGAGAGGCTGGCGTGGGCATTTCAGCTTCACACTGATGGCAGCCTGGTTGAGGCGGCGACAAATTTCATCAACGCTTACAGCAAGAGTGGCGATCTCGCTCGCTTGCTTGAACGCTACTATGGAGCAGCGTTGCGATCAAACCCGGTCAACATGACCGTATTTCATCTTCGCATTGAAAATCGCCTGCCAAACTACCAGGATCTTTTTGAAAAAGCCGGCGCCAGGCATAACCTGGACTGGCGCCTGCTGGCTTCCATCAGTTACCAGGAATCATTCTGGAGTCCGCAATCGGTTTCGTATACCGGCGTACGCGGGATCATGATGCTGACCCGGGACACGGCGCGCGAAGTTGGCGTAGCCAACCGGCTCGACCCTGAGCAGGCCATTGAGGGCGGCGCGCGATACATACGCAAGCTGATTGACCGCATTCCGACCCATATTCCCGAACCGGATCGCGTATGGCTTGCACTGGCTGCCTACAATGTCGGATTCGGTCACGTGGAAGATGCGCGCGTACTCACCGAGCGCCTGGGCGGCAATCCGGACAAATGGAGCGATGTCCAGCAACGGTTGCCACTACTGTCACACCAGAAGTACCACAAGACCACCACCCACGGTTACGCTCGAGGTGTTGAGCCGGTTCAGTTTGTCAATCGTATTCGAAACTATTACGAAGCACTGGTAAAGATAGACGAAGAACAGCAGAACAGCGATCAAAACAAGGCGATACAACTGCGGGCACCGGCAATCTGACAGAACGCAGTCGGCCCAGGACTAGCGACGGAGGCGAAAGAATTCCTGTAACAATACGGCAGACTCATTGGCGAGCACGCCGGACGAAATTGTAATGCGATGGTTCAATTGCTGGTGATCAAGCAGATTCATGATACTGCCACCGGCGCCGGCGCGCGGATCCTTGGCGCCAAATACAACCCTGTCCACACGCGCATGCACCAGCGCACCGGCACACATGGGGCATGGCTCCAGCGTGACATACAGCGTGGTACCGGCAAGGCGATAGTTATCCAGCGACCTGGCCGCCTCTCGCAGAGCAATAATTTCAGCGTGTGCGGTTGGGTCGCGTAACCTGATCGGCTGGTTCCAGCCTTCGGCGACCAATTGATTGTCCATTACCAGCACGGCGCCTACCGGTACCTCTTCCTGGTCCCGAGCATGTTGTGCAAGTCCCAGCGCATGACGCATCCATGCTTCGTCGTCAATCGTTGCTACGGACATGGGCGACCCGGATCACTCCCATTCTATGGTTGCCGGAGGCTTGCCGGAGATATCATAAACCACGCGACTGATACCGCGAACCTCGTTGATTATTCGATTGGAAATTGTGCTGAGCACAGCATAGGGAATGTGGGCCCAGTTTGCAGTCATGAAATCAATCGTTTCGACCGCACGTATGGCAACAACGTATTCGTATGCTCGCGCATCGCCGACGACTCCGACCGACTTTACAGGCAAGAACACGGTGAATGCCTGGCTGGTCTTGTCATAGAGGTCATGACGATACAGTTCTTCCATATAGATGGCATCAGCCTGGCGAAGAATATCGGCGTATTCCTTTTTGACTTCACCGAGGATACGCACACCGAGACCCGGCCCGGGAAACGGATGGCGATAAACCATTTTATGAGGCAAACCCAGTGCATCACCAAGCCTGCGCACTTCATCCTTGAATAGCTCACGCAAGGGTTCAAGCAGCTTGAGTTTCATGTGTTCAGGCAGGCCACCGACATTATGGTGCGATTTGATTACGTGAGCCTTGCCATTCTTGATCTGTGCAGACTCGATAACATCCGGGTAGATTGTACCCTGCGCAAGCCACTGGCCATTACTGATCTTCGCTGCCTCTTCCTCGAAGATGTCGATGAAAAGGTTGCCTATAATCTTGCGCTTTGCCTCAGGATCAGCAACTCCCTTTAGCTTGTCGAGGAATCGATCCTCGGCATCCACACGAATCACCTTGACGCCCATATGCTCGGCAAAGGTTTCCATTACCTGGTCACCCTCATGGAGACGCAGCAGGCCGTTATCAACAAAAATACAGGTAAGCTGGTCGCCAATAGCCTTGTGCAGAAGTGCCGCCACTACTGACGAATCAACGCCGCCGGACAGGCCGAGTATGATTTCTTCATCGCCAACATCCCGGCGAACAGTTTCAACAATATCGTCAATAATGTTGCCCGGCGTCCACAGGCTGTCGCACCCACATATCTCGTGAACAAAACGTTCGATAATTTCCTTGCCCTGGAGGGTGTGCGTGACTTCGGGATGAAACTGCAATCCGTAAAACTTGCGCCCTTCATCGGCAATAGCCGCAAGCGGAGCATTACCGGTTCCGGCAATAGCAACAAACCCGTTCGGCATTTCGTCGACACGATCACCATGACTCATCCAGACATCAAGCATCGGCCTGTCATCCTTGCCATAGCTGTCAACGATTCCTTGCAGCAGTGCAGACGGCTCAAGCAAGGAAACCTGTGCGTAACCGTATTCCTTCTTTTCCGAACCACTGACCTTGCCACCCAGTTGTGCCGCCATGGTCTGCATGCCATAACAAATACCCAGAACCGGCAGCCCCATTTCAAATACCATGGCTGGTGCACGCGGCGTTTGCTCCAGAGTGACCGACTCCGGCCCACCTGAAAGCACGATACCCCTGGGCTTGAATGCAGTAATGGCGTCATCAGCCATATCGTAAGGATGTATTTCACAATAGACACCGGCTTCACGCACACGACGCGCGATCAGCTGTGTGTATTGCGAACCAAAATCAAGAATCAGTACACGCTGTTCATGTGGATTGGTCATAGCTGTATTCCGGAATACCTGTTCAAGTTTTTATGATCTGATTTTGTCGTATCACTAAACAAAACACCCGTACACAGTCGACCTGTGTACGGGTGCCTCGCATACCAACAATGTCCGAATTACCCGGCAACTAACGCTGATAGTTTGGCGCTTCCTTGGTAATGGTGACGTCGTGCACATGGCTTTCCGCCATGCCCGCACCGGTGATACGCACAAACTCGGCCTTGTTACGCATGGTTTCGAGATCCGGACAACCTGTATAGCCCATGCTGGAACGCAAACCTCCCATCATCTGGTGAATAATATTGGACATCGGACCCTTGTAGGGCACGCGTCCTTCAACACCTTCTGGTACCAGCTTGTCCGGGCTCTTGGTGCCATCCTGAAAATAGCGATCACTGGATCCTTCGGACATGGCGCCCAATGATCCCATGCCGCGGTAGCTTTTGTATGAGCGACCCTGGAAAAGCTCGACTTCACCAGGCGCTTCTTCTGTGCCCGCCATCAAGCTGCCGACCATGATGGAGTACGCTCCCGCCGCAATCGCCTTGGCCATATCGCCCGAATAACGAATACCACCGTCTGCGATCAGCGGGATACCGGTACCCGCCAGGGCCTGTGCCACGTTTGCGACAGCGCTAATCTGTGGGACACCGACACCGGCAACGATACGCGTGGTACAAATAGATCCGGGACCGATACCGACCTTGACTGCATCCGCGCCGGCTTCGGCCAGCGCCTTGGCTGCTGCGGCAGTAGCAATATTGCCGCCAATCACCTGTACGCCAGGATAATTCTTTTTCACCCAGGCAACGCGGTCCAACACGCCCTGGGAATGGCCATGAGCCGTATCTACCACGATGACATCGACATTGGCTTCTACCAGTGCTTGCACGCGTTCTTCGGTGCCGGCACCCACGCCTACCGCTGCGCCCACCAGCAACCGGCCTTGACTATCCTTTGCCGCGCTGGGGAATTCGCTGGATTTCTGGATGTCTTTGACCGTAATCATGCCTTTCAGGCCAAAATTGCCATCTACCACCAGAACTTTTTCTATACGGTGCTGGTGCAGCAGACCAAGAACCTCCTGGCGGGAAGCGCCTTCGCGCACCGTCACCAGGCGATCTTTCGGAGTCATGATATTGGCCACCGGTTCATCAAACCGGTTGGCAAAGCGCAGGTCGCGATGAGTCACAATACCGACCAGGTTATCGCCGTCGGTTACTGGTACTCCCGAAATATTATTGGCCTGGGTCAACTCCAACACATCCCGAATTGTCGCATCAGGGCGAGTCGTAATCGGGTTGCTGATGACGCCGGCCTCATATTTCTTGACTCGCCGAACCTGGTCAGCCTGCTGCTCGGCAGTCATGTTTTTGTGAATAATTCCCATACCGCCTTCCTGGGCCATACAGATGGCTGCACGCGCCTCGGTAACCGTATCCATGGCCGCAGAAACCAATGGGATATTCAGGGAAATATCACGGGTAAGTTGGGTTTTAAGGGACACATCTCGGGGAAGGACGTCGGAATGTGCCGGTACTAGTAGGACGTCGTCAAACGTCAGGGCTTCTTGTATTACTCGCATAGCCTATTATACAGAGGTACCCGGGGGGCCGTAAATACCCTGCCCAAAATTCTGTCAAACGGCGTCCCGAGCGGCAACAATGGAATAATCCACCGGTTGACTGCGTCCTCTGAGTAATTTAGTGTCTTTTCACTAGATCGATACTATTCAAACTAAAACTAGCCGTGACACCATCTTAGGAGGATTACACCCAATGAAAAAGTCATTGATTCTCGCCGCTGCCATGCTTGCCTTGGGAGGTTGTGCAACCTCCCCTGACCCGAGTACTGTCATTGCAGAAGCAGAAAACGAAATCAAGGTAGCCAAGAAAATGAACTACCTGTGGCGTGATACCGAGAAACACCTCGAAGGCGCCAAGAAGGCACAAGCCGACGGCGACAACGAAAAAGCCAACAAGCTGGCCAAAAAAGCGTTGAGCGAGGCCAAGCTGGCGCAACAGCAGGCAAAGGACAACGCCGGCGCAGGACCCAACTTTAACTAGTACTGAATTTGGATTCTGGTTAATGCTGTAGCGCAGCACCGAAAAGCCGGGCCAATGCCCGGCTTTTTTATGGGCACCTGCAGGATATACTCGTTAGCCGCGATAATCTGGCAGTAAATCGAATGTCACATACCAATCTCGATCAATTGCTGGGCCAAGGCGGCCCGGAGATCTACAGTGTAAGCCGTCTCACCCGGGAGGCTCGCGCCCTGCTGGAAGCCAGTTTCCCGGCGATCTGGGTGGAGGGCGAAATATCCAACCTGGTCCAGCCAGCGTCCGGACACCTTTACTTCACTCTCAAAGACGACGGTTCCCAGGTCCGTTGCGCCCTGTTCCGCGGTCGCGCACGAAACCAGCGAGTAGTAATGCGCAACGGTGGCCAGGTCAGGCTGCGCGCCAGGGTCAGCCTTTACGAGGGTCGCGGCGAATTCCAACTCATTGTCGACATGGTTGAGGCAGCGGGTGAAGGCCAGCTTCAACAGGCCTTCAACAAACTCGTGGCCACGCTCAAGGCCGAAGGCTTGTTTGAACCGGCGAGAAAACGCCCCCTGCCGACAATGCCCGAACGAATTGGCGTCATTACCTCTCCTACAGGGGCCGTCATTCACGACATTATTACCACGCTCGGTCGACGGTTTCCGGCCATCCCGATCAGGTTGTTCCCGGTTGCCGTTCAGGGCGACGAGTCTGTGCCACAATTACTGGCGGCCATACGTGCGGCGACATTACGCCGGGATTGCGATGTTTTGATTATCGGTCGTGGTGGCGGATCACTCGAGGACTTGTGGTCATTTAATGACGAAGCCGTTGTTCGGGCACTGGCCGAATGCCCCATCCCCATTGTCAGCGCTATTGGCCACGAAACGGATGTCACCATTGCCGATTTTGTCGCCGACGTTCGGGCACCCACGCCTACAGCTGCTGCCGAAATGTTGAGCCCCAGTCGACTTGACCTGACCCGGGGTCTGGACAGGCAGATGATGCGACTGACCCGACAGATGGAATACAGGCTGGGACACCTGCAACAAACGCTGGATCATCTCGCGCACCGGCTGATTCACCCGGAAACCAGGCTCGAACAACTTCGGCAAAAACTCCAGCAACACCACGAAAAAATCATGTCATCCATGCGTTCCACACTTCAACAGAGAAACCTGCAACTAAGTCGGTTGCAGGGCCGTTTCGGTAGCCAATCCCCGGCATCACGTTTGCCACAGCTGCGCGTTCGTGGTCAGGCCGTCACATCAAAACTGGTTTCGGCAGTTCGGCATCACCTCGAGCGCGCCGAAAATCGTCTTGCCAGCCGGGCCAGGCTGCTCCACGGCATCAGTCCTCTGGCAACCCTTGAACGCGGCTACAGCCTCGCCGTGGCGCCCGAAACCGGTGCAATCATTCGTCGACCGGAACAAGTGCAAACCGGCGATATTATCGAAAACCGCCTTGCCGGTGGCCGCATTACCAGTTCCGTTATTTCAACAGACAGCACCAAGCCTGATCCGTCATGATGTTACATCTCTGCCGATTTATTGCTCCTGTTCTGTTACTTGTGCCATTGGTCTCGATGGCACAGGGCAATACCGTTCTTCCCGGTAATCATCCGTTCCCCGGTGGCTTGGTATCAATCAAACTCGATGGCTCCGGGGATTCGCGCCCAAAGGCATTTTTTGGTAACAAGCCTCTGCTGGTTATCAAGGAGAACAATGCCTGGTATGCCGTGGTCGGCATAGGACTGAAGACCGAACCGGGCGAGCACCGTATATCGGCGATAACAACTGGTGATCAAAAACTGGATTACGCGTTTACCGTTACACCAAAGAAATACCCTGCGCAATATCTCAAGGTCAAACAGAAGCGTTACGTTGAACCAGACAAGAATGACATCAAGCGCATTCTCAAGGAAAAGCAGGAAATTACAGAAACGTTGTCAGCGTTCAGTGAACTGCAACCATCAACATTGAAAATGAAGCGCCCGGCCAATGGTCGACTGAGCAGCCGCTTCGGGTTAAGGCGGTTTTTCAATGGTCAGGAACGAAGTCCGCATACCGGGCTGGATATTGCAGCAGGCAACAAGGCCGTCATTCGGGCGCCCCTGGATGGCAAGGTAATTCGTGTGGCCAACTATTTTTTCAGCGGCAACATAGTCTTTATAGATCACGGCCAGGGCCTGATATCAACCTATGCCCATTTGCATCGCGCCCTGGTCCGGGAGGGGCAAAACATCAAAACCGGCGAGAGAGTCGGAGAAGTGGGTGCCACCGGCAGAGTGACCGGGCCACACCTCCATTGGAGCGTATACCTGAACCAGGAGAAAATAGATCCGGCATTGCTGTTATGACAATAGCTCGACAGCAATGAATTTATCTGTCAGAACCGGTTCAGCAGTGCGCCGAGATCGGAAATCATCTTCTTCAGCTTGTGCAGCCACTCGCGAAAATCCGGTCGCGGAATATCAATATCATACAACCCGGCCTTGTACAGCCACTGCTCGACGATACGAAGCTCAGGCCACTGTTGAACAAGCTGCGGCCAGAAGTAATATACAGCGTACGCTGCGGCAACCAGGAACAGCACAAAATACAACAGCTTTCTGGACGAGCTTGCGCCGGAACCTTTTCGCGATGAAATCTTGATTTGCCTTGTCTTTTCCTTGAACTCTTCCTTGCTTTGCACCTGCAAAGCCGGGTTCGCAATCGGCCTTCCCCTGCCAAGCATGGCATCCTGTAGCGCTCGCGCGGACTTCGGGCGATCGGTAGGATACGCCCGCATCGCCCAGTCGATACATTCTAGTATGCGCTTCTGGTAACGACCCTCTCCAAACTTGACCGCCGGCGTCAGCGGGTCCACCTGTAACTTTAATATGGTCTGGTAACGCTCGAGACCGCTGGCCGGTCGCTTTCCGCGTATACATCGATACATGCTCGCGCCCAACGCGTAAATATCGGTCCACGGACCCTGTTCACCCTGTCCGGGATATTGTTCCGCGGGAGCATAACCTGGGGTCAGCACCACTTTCTCCAATCCATGTGAGCTCATTGACTGCCTGGCCGAACCAAAATCTATCAGCATCGGCGAGCCATCCTGGCGCAGGTAGATATTGTCCGGCTTGATATCGAGATGCAGCAACCCCGCCTGGTGTACCGCATCCAGTCCATTAAGTATCGGCAGGTAGATACGTATCAGATCATTTTCATCCAGGCGATTGTTGTGCTGCTTGAGATAATCACCAAGACTCTGGCCTTTTTCGTACTCCATGACCATGTACGCGGTGCCATTGGCTTCCATGAATCGCAATACCCGGACAATATTGGGATGCTTGAACCTGGCAAGCGCCTGGGCTTCGGCAAGAAAGCGTTTCAGGCCCCACTGATAATCCTTTACTGCTTCACGTGAGTCCAGGTTGGGGACAATCTGGGTTTTACCCGACGCACGAGCAGCCAGTTGATGAGGAAGATACTCCTTGATGGCCACCAATGAACCAAGCGATGTATCCCGGGCAAGGTAGGTCATGCCAAAGCCGCCCTGGCCGAGATTGCTTTCAATCTCGTATTCCGCCAGGTGATGACCACGCGGCAAGGCGCTTGGGTGATATCCGCTCATGTATTTATTATCGTTTTGTCCGGCTGTGGGTGTGTTACATGTCTCGACTAACGTCGCTTTGTCTTCATTCTATATAGTGTATACCAGCGCTAGTGTATACCATATTCGATGGATTTTTTATTGTTTATAATCATCGTTTTATCGAATCCTTCGTTTTTGGCTGCGCCGTTTTTTTGCGCGCTTTTCCTGTTCGGCCTTGCTCGGCTTTCTGCCTTCAAACGGATTCTTTCCTTGCCTTAATTCAATTCTCAGCGGCGTACCCAGCAGTTTGAATGCCTCCCTGAATGTATTGACGAGGTACCGTCGATAGTGCTCCGGCAGGGCGTCCACCTGGTTTCCGTGAATGACAAAAGTTGGTGGATTCTTTCCTCCCTGGTGCCCGAATTTGAGCTTGATTCTCCGACCCCTGACCATCGGTGGCGGAGTTTTTTCCACCGCCCTGGACAATACAGTATTTATAGCTGAAGTGCCTATGCTCTGCATTGCGGCCGTATAGGCCTGGTTTATGGATTTGAACAGTGGCCCAAGCCCCTGCTTCTTCAATGCCGATACATAATGTGACTTGGCAAATGACATAAACGGCATTCGCCGAAGCATTTCATCCTTGATATCCTGGCGATCCTCGGATTTCACCTTGTCCCATTTATTAACAATAACGACAACTGCTCGACCGCGCTCCAGTATGTAGCCGGCCAGCGACGCGTCCTGCTCGGTAACCCCTTCACTGCCATCTATTACAAGCACAACTATATTGGCTGTATCAATCGCTTTCAGTGTCTTGATTACCGAAAATTTTTCGAGCACATCGTCGATTTTTCCACGACGACGAACCCCGGCTGTATCCACCAAGGTATACGGTTCATCGTTGTGCCTGAATGGTATAAAAATGCTGTCCCGCGTCGTGCCGGGCTGATCAAAAACAACAACGCGCTCCTCACCGAGCAAGGCGTTCACAAGTGTGGATTTGCCGACATTGGGCCTGCCGACGACTGCTATACAAGGCCCTTCGATCTCACTCTCATCTTCCTGTGTTTCGAACAGGGACTGGTCGATCACTTCTTCCAGGGCATACTCGACGAGCTGACGTACACGATGTCCATGGGAAGCAGAAATGGTGACCGCCTCACCAAAACCCAGCTCAAAGAAATCCGCCGCAACTTCAGCTGGATTTAGTCCTTCAGTCTTGTTGGCAACCAGCACTACCGGCACGTTGCGCGTTCGCAACACCTGCGCAATTTCCTTGTCGAGTGGACTCTGGCCTTCACGCCCGTCGACAATAAAGAAAACCACGTCAGCCTCTTCGATTGCCTGCAAAGCCTGGCCCGAGACGATATCGGCGATTGCTCCCTGGTGCTCCGAAAGCGATGTCACTTCAGGATCAACAATTCCGCCCGTATCAACAACAATAAATTCATGCCCCGCCTGCTGACCGGTGCCATATTGCCGGTCGCGCGTAAGACCTGGAGCATCCGCGACCAGGGCGTCGCGCGCACGTGTCAGCCGGTTGAACAGGGTCGATTTCCCGACATTGGGCCGACCCAAAAGAACTATAACGGGTTTCATTCTGGTGTTGCGACAACAGCTGGCTATACTCAATGCCAGCGAATAGCCGCAAGGTCTCCATCAGTGTTGCTGACAAACAACAGGTCATTCGATGTTATCGGCTGATTGACAATAGCGCTGACACCGACGCGATGTCGCGCGACCAGGCTGCCATCACGACTGTCCAGCCAATGCGTGTATCCATCATAGTCCCCGGCAACTATATAATTGCCGGCTACAGCGGGACCGGTCAGGCGCCGTCCCCGCAGTTTTTCCTGTACCCAGACTACAGCACCTGACTCCTGGTCATACGCACGGACAACGCCGTGTTCATCAGATACGTATACATTTATCTTGTCAGCCGACATGGCTTGCACACTTGATACGGATTTGGACCAGCTTTCTCGTCCATTACGCATATTCAGCGCTACCAGCTTACCCTGGTAATTCACGGCAAACATCCTGATACCGGCAACCAGTGGTGGCGCATCAACATCAGCAAGGCGCTGTACCTGGTTACGACCCTTGGGATAGGAAACCGGGCGCTCCCACAGCAATCTTCCGCTATCAAGCTTTACCGCTACCAGCATACCGCCGCCAAAGCCGGTCACAACAACGCCCTGAAAAACAATCGGAGTACTGGTGCCACGCACACTCAGAGCCGGTTCACTGCGCTGGTAAATCCAGTTCCGCGCACCCGTTTTTTCACTAAGCGCAATCAACTTACCATCGACTGTCTGAACAATAACCTGCCCGGATTCGACAACCGGTGCCGCCAGAACCTCGCTGTTAACAGCCTGCTTCCAGACAATGCTGCCATCTTGCCTGGATAGCGCAATCACCTCGCCATCA
Source organism: Gammaproteobacteria bacterium (assembly GCA_029880545.1). Lineage (NCBI taxonomy): Bacteria > Pseudomonadati > Pseudomonadota > Gammaproteobacteria > Gammaproteobacteria bacterium. The sequence goes on from JAOUOD010000012.1 coordinate 13,003, forward strand.
GATGTTACAGCAAACATCAGGGACTCGCCCAGGCCAAGGCCGGCAGTAATTCCCATGCCGATATCTCTGGCCCATATTCTGTCGCCGCGGGATCTTTCGTACGCAGCCAGGTCACCGTCCGCATCAACAGTAAACACAGCGCTGTCGGTTATAGCCGGCTGGATGCTGGTAGACCGGTCAACATCAACACTGAAAAATCTGCGCCACGTCTCACTTATGCGAACTGATGCATCAAGGTTAACCAGTTCTGAGGGATCTTCCATATTGCTGGTGCTGAACGAACAGGCGACTTGTGACAACAGTAACGCGATCACTCCAATGAAACCGTACTTGCGACCGAAGGACATCTTAGTTCGCTCCCAGGTTTGCAAGCTTCATCTTCACGATGCGCATGTATTCAGGATTTGACGATGCATGTTTCACTGCCTCTGTGTATGCGGCACGCGCCGCTCCCCGGTCACCCCTGGACAACATCAGGTCTCCCCGCAACTCGGCATAATCGGCTTCAAACCCGCTAATCCCGGTTGCATCTGCAATGACAGCAAGCGCCTTATCGGTATCACCACCGGCTTCCAGAACCCTTGCCAGGCGAAGTCGTGCTGCATTCTTGACACCATTGTCATACGTAGAATTCATGGCCGCCTCCAGATGCCCTGCTGCCTTGTCCTTTTCGCCGGCATCAAAGGCAATTCGGGCAAGTAACAGGTTGGCGAGATCACTGTAGGCACTGCCGGAATGTTTCGAAACCAGATCTGCAGCAAGATCGCGTGCCCGGTTTATATCTCTTGATTCATAAGCCCTGAGTACCTGGGCATAGACCGCAGAACCGGATTCGGCTTGTTCCAGCTTGTGAGATTGCCACCACTTGTTGCCGGCAATCAGGGAGCCGCCCAGCACAACACCCACCACGATCGATGGTCCATAATTCTTCCACCAGCGTTTTAACGCTTCGACCTGCTCTTCTTCTGTATGATCTATGTTCAATGACATGGTTCCTGCCCTGCCTCAATTTTCCAGTAATGGTTTTATTCGTTTTTCAAGCTCATCGGTGATTGCGTCAACTGCAATTACCTCCTGTTCGCCGTTGATTCGAAGGTCTTTCAGTGCAACCACGCCACGATTCACCTCTTCCTCCCCGAGAATCATGGCAAATCGTGCTTCGCTTCGATCAGCCTTTTTCATCTGTCCTTTCAAACCACCGCCGCCACAGTTTAACTGTGTCCTGAATCCGGCATCGCGCAATAATTCTGCCAGTTTCATGCCTTCTTTTTCAGCCAGTTCACCAAGCATGGCAATGTACACATGAGGCTTGATGTCTGCCCTGGGTGTGTCGGCAAGCTTGAGCAACTCCACTAGTCTCTCAATACCCATGGCAAACCCGATTCCCGGCGTTGCCTTGCCGCCCAGGTGCTCGACCAGACCATCATAGCGGCCACCGGCACACACGGCGCTCTGCGCGCCCAGCTTATCCGTTGTCCACTCAAAAACCGTTCGCGAATAATAATCTAGGCCTCGTACCAGCCGCGGATTTACTGCGTAGCCGATACCCGCATCATCAAGGTAACGCGTCAGTCGTGTAAAATGTTCACGTGATTCATCATCCAGATGATCCGAGAGCAACGGTGCATCAGCCACAATCGCCCGTGTCTGCGCATCCTTGCTGTCCAGGATGCGCAGCGGATTCTTGTCAAGCCGGCGCAAGCTGTCTTCATCAAGGGCATCCCTGTGGCACTCGAAGTATTCCACCAGCTTTTGGCGATAGACTTTGCGCGCTTCCGGTGTACCAAGCGAGTTGATTTCCAGCGTCAGGCCATCAAGCCCGAGTACCCGGAAAAACCGCGCCAGCAGCATAATCAACTCGGCATCCACGTCGGGGCCGGGCATACCGAATGCTTCGACACCAATCTGGTAAAATTGCCGGTAACGGCCTTTTTGCGGACGCTCATGCCGGAACATGGGGCCGATATACCAGAACCGCTGTACCTGGTTATAAAGCAGGCCGTGCTCGATACCGGCCCGAACAACACTGGCCGTACCTTCGGGACGCAGACTCAGGCTGTCACCACTACGATCCTCGAAAGTATACATCTCCTTCTCGACAATATCGGTGGCGTCACCGATGGATCGACTGAACAATTCGGTTTTTTCGGCGATGGGAAAACGTATTTCGCGATAACCGTAGGCATGCACGGTATCGCGTGCCACCTGTTCTACAAACTGCCAGATTGCCGCCTCTTCCGGCAACAGGTCATTCATGCCACGAATGGCCTGGACTGATTTGCTCACGATATCTCTCTCAACCCGCTTGCTTGATTGTGGACACGGGAATGGTATTGACCCTGTTCTTTATGTAATGGCGAATCTCGCGCTCAAGCTCATCAATCAACATCTCGTCCGTTACTTTCTTGTCGGCAACGCCATTTATATACAAAAGATTCGGTGTACCGCCGGTAATACCGATCTGCGCCTTTTTTGCTTCTCCCGGCCCGTTTACTACACAGCCAATTACGGCAACATCAATGGAATCCTGGATATCTTCCAGCCGCTCTTCCAGCGCATTGACAGTCCCGATTACATCAAACCGTTTTCTTGAGCAGGTTGGGCAGGCTATAAAATTGATCCCGCGCTTACGCAGGTGCAGGCTCTTCAGAATATCAAACCCGACCTTTACCTCCTGAACCGGGTCCGCTGCAAGCGATACGCGCAATGTATCGCCAATACCCTCAGCCAGCAGCATACCCAGACCAATGGCCGACTTGACAGTACCAGAGCGAAATCCACCGGCCTCGGTAATACCCAAATGAAACGGCTGGTCGATCTGGCCGGCCAGCTTGCGATAGGTTTCCACCGTCATGAACACATCAGACGCCTTGACGCTGATCTTGAAATTCTGAAAATCAAGCTTGTCGAGAATATCCACGTGGCGCATGGCAGACTCGACCAATGCATCCGGGGTTGGCTCACCGTATTTTTCCTGCAAATCCTTTTCAAGCGAACCGGCATTCACGCCAATCCTGATTGGTATTCCCTTGTCCTTTGCGCAATCAACAACCGCACGTATACGCTCTTCCTTGCCAATATTGCCCGGATTGATGCGCAGGCAATCCACGCCGAGCTCGGCCACTCTAAGTGCGATCCGGTAATCAAAATGGATATCAGCGACCAGCGCCGTATCAACCTGCTCGCGAATGCGGCCAAATGCCTCGGCCGCATCCATGCTGGGCACGGACACACGCACAATGTCTGCACCGGCAGCTGCCAGTGCCTGGATCTGCGCCACCGTGGCCGCAATATCCTCAGTGTCGGTATTGGTCATACTCTGCACACTTATTGGTGCATCACCACCAACCGCAATCTTGCCCACAAGTATCTGGCGGGTCTTGCGTCGTTTTACTGGCTCAGGGGTATAGGCCGACACGTACAAAACTCCCGTTAGTTAAGCGTAAACCGGGCAATCATGCCCCGGCGATGCGGTGCAATATCAAAGTCCTTGCCGTTATAGACAAGCCTGACTGCCACCGCGTTTCCAATAAATACATTGAACGGCGCTTCACCATTCAATGAAATCACTCGCCCACCGGAGACTGTTTCATAAACGAGACGTTTGCCGCTGTTATCGCGCACATCAAGCCATGAATCAGCGTCCAGAGAGAACACCAATTGCGCTGAACCGGGTACTGCACTCTGCGCCTGGGACGCAGCGGTTTCAGCTTTTTGCTGGAGCGTCGGCGTAACTTGCTGAGCGTTCGGAGCAACCTGCGCCATTGGCTCTGCCGGTTTCGGCTGTGGCACTACCGGGGCGGTTTGCGGAACAATAGCCGGGTCAAGAGGTAATACCGGATTTGCATCTGCCTGGTCAGTGACTGCACCGGTATCAACAACGCTGCCGTCTGCGTCCGATAAAGGTGATTGGCCTGGCTCAACAGTATCCGTATTTCCCAGGCGCTCTGAAATTGTTGGCGCCACTACCGGCTGTGCCGGCCTTCTTTCATCAGAACCATTAAACAGGAAAATCACCAGCACAATAGCAATAACCGCAACAACAGCACCAATCGTCATCATCTGTTGCTGACTGGTGGCCACGGCGCCGGCCTTCACTGCCGCCTGAACCGGTTCAGCCTGCTTTTTTTCTTTAGCCTGCTGCGCCTTGAATGCATCAACCAATGGCCTGTCATCAATTCCAACCAGCAGCGCATAATTGCGGATGTAGCCACGCACATAGGGTGCTTCGGGCAAACCCTTCCAATCATTGATCTCCAGGGCCTCGATCTGCTTCGTTGACAAGTGCAAGCGATCTGCAACCTGCTCACGGCTCATCCCGGCCTTCTCCCTGCCCGCCGCCAGGCTTGCTCCCGGCTCTGTGGTGTCAACCTGATAATCGTTATGTTGTTCCATTTCTCATCAATACCAAGTGTGTTTTCAATAGTTTCAGACCGCTGACATTATACAGCCACTTGTTCCAGTCACCGGATTTCCTGCGCTTCCCTGGAATCAGGGAACTTGCCCTTCAGTCTCAACTCATAAGATGCCTGCTGATCCTTGGCTCCCAGCGCCCTTTCAACTTTCACCGCCAGCAACAGTGCTTCCGGCGTGTCCTTGGCGGCTGCAAAATACCGTTGCAAGAAACCACGCGCAGACAGCATGCGGCCCCTGGTATAACTGACCTTGGCCAGACCCAGTAATGCCTTGCCAGAACGCGGCTGGTAGTTCAGCGCCTTGCGAAAATAGGTTTCAGCCCGCGATGCCCTGTGTGCCTTCATCAGGCACAGGCCTGCATTCTCGGCAGCTGCCTCGGGTGTCTTGTAGAGCGGATTCAGCAGGGCTGCATCAAAGTGCTTTATCGCATCCAGGTAGCGGCCACGGCCGCACACGAATACACCAAAATTATTCTCAGCCTCGGAGTTTTTCGGATCCAGTTTTACAGCCCGCTCGAAATAACTTTCGGCCTTATCCATATCCTTGAGGCGTATCCACAGCAGTGCGGCGATATGGTTTGCATTGGAATTATCCCGATCAAGCGCCAGTGCGCGTTCCACGTTTTCCTTGGCATACTCAAGTTGTCCACGCTGCATATACTCAACAGCCAGTTGCACATTGGTATTGACCAGCTTGAGTGTCCTGACTTCCGCTTCATCTTCCGCTGTGGAAGCGCAGGCAGAAACGACCAGGGCAATAACAAGAATTCCGACTATGTTCATACCATCCCCGCCATTTATTACTGGTTTGCTACCGCCGGGTCTGCGCCAGCCTGTTTCATTCTTGCCGATCTTCTTGTGCGGTCCTGGATACGACCAGCCAACTGACCGCAGGCCGCATCAATATCATCGCCACGCGTCTTGCGCAGAGTGGTCATCAGGCCTGATGCCATCAGCCGATCCTGAAACCTGAGAATGACTTCATCCGGTGATCGACGATACCGGGTCTGGGGAAATGGGTTAAAGGGAATCAGGTTGACCTTTGACGGCAGCCCCTGAAGACAGTTAATCAATGCCCTGGCATCTTTCACTGAATCATTAACGCCGTCGAGCATAACGTACTCCACGGTCACCCTCTGGCGCGGCTGATTCCTGAGATATTCCTTGCACGCGTCGACCAGTTGTCGGATCGGATACTTTTTGTTAATCGGCACCAGTTCGTCGCGCAATGTATCATGCGGCGCATGCAGGGAAATTGCCAGCGCCACAGGCGCTTCACGCTTGAGACGCTCCAGCTCCGGAACCACGCCTGACGTGCTTACGGTTACACGTCGACGGGACAAGCCATAACCCCAGTCGTCCAGCATGATCTGCAAGGCCGGTATAACGTTATCCAGGTTCAACAGCGGTTCGCCCATACCCATCATGACAACATTGGTTACTGGCCAGCGCTCGGCTGTGCCCTTGCCGAGCATGTGATTGGCCAGCCACACCTGGGCAACAATTTCTGCTGTTGTCAGATTACGATTAAATCCCTGCTTGGCGGTGGAACAAAAACTGCAGTTAAGCGCACAACCTGCTTGCGAAGACACACACAGGGTTCCGCGCTGTTTCTCAGGAATAAACACGGTTTCAATGGCATTGCCGTCGGCCAGCCGTAACAACCATTTGCGCGTACCATCACCGGCAGTGTGGTCGGCAATAATCTCGGGCAAACCAATCTCGGCCTCGTCCGCCAGGCGCGACTGCAACACCTTGCCAATATTGCTCATGGCCTGGAAATTGCCGACACCGTGCTGATGAATCCACTGAAACACCTGGTCACCACGAAACTGCTTGTCGCCCATGGCAACAAAAAAATCACGCATGCCCTGGCGATTCAATCCAAGCAAATTTGTCTTTGGTGCCGTGTCGTTGCTCATACAGTCTGTCATGCGTTGTTCCGCGCCAGCCCATCCCGGAAGGGAGCTAACTGATTGAAAAATCGGGGCAAAAAAACCAATTTTTGCCCCTGGAAGTTGCGCGCTAGTTTAGCGTTTCAGTGGGGGGTAGACAACGAGTATCGGGCTAAATCCATGAAATTTCAGAAAAGATTGCCGATTTGGCAGCCAGGCTGCAGGGGTGCGCCTCACCTCGGCGGGCCGAGGGGGCAATCAGTCGTCGATTTCCTCGAGCCACATCATCTGGATCGCCTCGAGAATTTTTTCGCCAGTATGGTTGGGGTCATCATCAAAATCGTCGAGGGCCATTACCCAGTCCCGCAACTCGGTAAACCGGACGGTCATCGGGTTCACGTCCGGGTGCGCCTCGCATAACTCAATGGCAATTTCACGACTGTCTGTCCACTTCAAACCCATGCTCCCTCCTTTAATCCGGACGACATCACCCGGCCTGAATAGTTAATGGGATTCCGACACCTGGTTAATGGTGTACTTGGGAATTTCAATCACAAGGTCTTCCTCGCCCACGCAGGCCTGGCAACTCAGGCGCGACTCCGGCTCCAGACCCCAGGCCTTGTCGAGTAAGTCCTCCTCTTTTTCCGTGGCATCATCGAGGCTTGCGAACCCCTTGCGAACGATGACATGACAGGTCGTACAGGCACAGGCTTTCTCGCAGGCGTGCTCAATCTTGATGCCGTTTTCGAGCGCGGCATTGCAAATGGTTGTACCGGGCACAGCATCGATAACCATGCCTTCGGGGCAACTTTCGTCGTGGGGTAAAAACGTAATTTTAGGCATAACTACTCTTTTTTGGCAGCGGACGACAAGTCGCCGATTTCTTCCAGTGTATGGCCCCTCAGTGCAGCCCGGATACCGGCATCCATGCGCCGTGCAGCGAATTCTGATGATGCTTTGTCCAACTCGTCGACAGCTTGTTTTATCCAATCCAGATCTTGCCCGTCGCGGGCCCTGGAAAGATTACTCATGGCTTCGTCAATACGTACACGTTCCAATGTGTCGAGCAAGGCGTCACCATCCTGAGCCAGGGCCGCGTGCAATGCTTCCAGCAGGCGGTCGGCATCCACGCGCTGCTCCTGCAGGTTGCGCGCATCCATATCTTCCCGGGCATGTTCAATAGAATCACGTAACATGCGCTCAATCTCACCGTCGCTCAACCCGTAAGATGGCTTGACCTCGATCTCGGCGCTGACGCCGCTGATTTCTTCCCGCGCCGAAACATTGAGCAGGCCATCAGCATCCACCTGGTAGGTCACTCGAATTCGGGCTGCGCCAGCCGCCATCGGCGGGATACCACGCAACTCAAAACGGGCGAGAGAACGGCAATCCTGGACCAGTTCACGCTCACCCTGCAAGACATGAATTGCCATGGCGGTCTGGCCGTCCTTGTACGTGGTGAACTCCTGGGCCCGGGCAATGGGGATTGTCGAGTTACGCGGCACAATGCGTTCGACCATGCCGCCCATAATTTCAATGCCTAAAGACAACGGAATCACATCAAGCAACAGCATTTCACCATCGGGCTTGTTGCCGGCCAAAACATCGGCCTGGAGTGCAGCACCTATGGCTACGACCTCGTCCGGATTGATATCCGACAGGGCTTCCTGCCCGAAAAATTCCAGAACCCGTTCGCGTACGCGCGGCACCCTTGTTGACCCGCCCACCAGCACGACGCCATCTATGGTGTCCACGGTCAAACCGGCATCGCGCAAGGCCCGTCTGCAAGGCATGATCGTTTTATCAATTAAAGGATCTACCAGGTCGTTGAATTGCTGGCGCGAAAACTCTCCCTGCCAGGCCGACCCTGCTGACAACTTGATAGCGATGCTGGTTTGCTCGTTATCTGTCAAAGCTTCCTTGGCTCGCCGCGAAGCCATGACAATCTGGCGCCAGTCACCGGCTCCCGGTTTCTGCTCCAGTCCGGCCTGCCCCATGATCCAGTAGGCAATTTTCAGATCCATATCATCGCCCCCGAGGGCGGAATCACCGGCCGTGGCCATAACCTGGAATACACCGCTCTCGAGACTGAGAATGGAGATATCAAATGTACCGCCACCCAGGTCATAAATGGCGTAGGTTCCGGTAGGATTTTTGTCCAACCCGTAGGCTACGGCGGCTGCCGTCGGTTCATTCAGCAAGCGTAAAACATGAAGCCCGGCCAGTCGCGCCGCATCCTTGGTAGCCTGTCGCTGTGCATCATCGAAATACGCGGGAACCGTGATCACGGCACCGGTCAACTCCCCTCCCAGGGTAGCCTCCGCCCGGGAGCGCAATACACGAAGAATCTCGGCCGAGATTTCGACGGCGCTTTTATCGCCCTGGCAGGTCTGTATACGGGGCACGCCGCTGTTATCGCTGTTGATTATGCGGTAGTGATGGTCATCAGCGGCTATGTCGTCGGCACCGCGACCCATGAACCGCTTCACCGAGATTATGGTATTAAGCGGATCTTCGTGGGCATTTTTCAGTGCCTCGGCGCCAACAATCACTGCCTGGTCTGAATAACGTACCACGGACGGCAGAATACGGCTGCCGTCTGCGCCAGGCAGAATATCGGCTGCGCCACTGCGCACGCTGGCCACAAGAGAATGCGTGGTGCCAAGATCAATTCCTGCCGCCAGCCGATGCTCATGAGGCGCGGTAGATTCTCCCGGTTCGCTGATTTGAAGTAGTGCCATATCAAACTGCCAGCCTGTTGTCAGAACAGGCTTTCTTCAATCTCTTCAATTTGCATTTTGAGTTTGTCCAGGAATTGCAGCTCCCGGACATGAGTGCGTGCAGCCGACAGATCATCATTGTTCAGTTCTGTTCTCAGCTGATCAACACGACGGTTAAAGGCATTGTTCACGTCCTTTGACAGCGATTGCAATACCGGACCCGCGTCATCAGCAGGCCCGCTTCGAACGGCATCGAGCTGTTCACGCCATTCCATTTGCTCCATCAGGAAAGCCGGGTTCATCGCCGTATCGGTTTCATCATTCACACTGATGCCTGCCAGTTCCAGCAAATATCGCGCTCGCGCCAACGGGTTCCTGAGTACGCGCAGGCCCTCATTGATCGAGGCAGTCAGCTCCATGGCCATGCGCCTTTCCTGCTCGGAGCCGGACGCAAACCGGTCTGGATGAAACTGCTGCTGCAGGCTGCGATAACGATTGTTCAGCCCGGGCAGATCCACATCAAACCGGGCAGGCAGACCAAACAATTCAAAATAATTTTTGCCGACGCCCGGCTGCATGGTCGACAATGACAATCCGGAGCAAGGTCAGACGGTGAAGCTTTCGCCGCAACCGCACTCATCCTTGACGTTGGGATTGTTAAACTTGAAGCCTTCGTTCAGACCTTCCTTGGTGTAATCAAGCTCGGTACCATCGATATACACAAGGCTCTTGGGATCAACAAATATCCTGATGCCATGACTTTCAAACACCTGGTCCGACTGTTCCACGGTATCGACAAACTCAAGCACATAGGCCAGGCCCGAACAACCGGTGGTCTTGATACCAAGGCGAAGCCCTTCACCTTTTCCGCGCTTGGCGAAAAAGGCATTCACTCGCTCGGCAGCTACGTTTGTCATGGTAATCGCCATATCAATACCCCTGTTGAATCACGATCTGTCGGGCTTCAGCCCTTGTTTCGTTTCGCCATCAGGTCTTCGACTGCAGCCTTGATAGCATCTTCCGCCAGAACCGAGCAATGTACCTTCACTGGAGGCAGTGCAAGTTCTTCAGCAATATCGGAATTCTTGATCCTTTGCGCTTCTTCCAGGGTCTTGCCTTTTACCCACTCGGTAACAAGCGAGCTTGAAGCAATGGCGGATCCGCAACCGTAGGTCTTGAATCGGGCATCCTCGATAACACCGTTGTCGTTCACCTGTATCTGCAGACGCATCACGTCCCCACAGGCTGGTGCGCCAACCATACCGGTACCCACATTGTCAGCTCCTGTATCCAGCGTACCGACATTGCGCGGGTTTTCGTAGTGATCCATGACTTTGTCACTATAGGCCATGAGTTATCTCCTGATTACATCAAGTCAATCGGCGTCCAAACCCGGAGGCTTAATGGGCTGCCCATTGCACACTGTTTAAATCGATACCTTCCTTGTACATATCCCAAAGTGGGGACAGATCGCGTAATTTCTGGATCTTATCCTTGACCAGAGCCACAACAAAATCCACTTCTTCTTCAGTCGTAAACCGGCCCATTGTAAAACGAATGGACGAATGCGCCAGCTCATCCGGCCTGCCAATAGCACGTAATACGTATGAAGGCTCAAGACTGGCAGAGGTACACGCAGAGCCTGATGAAACGGCCACGTCTTTAAGCGCCATCATCAGGGATTCACCTTCAACAAAATTGAAACTGATGTTCAGGTTTCCGGGAATGCGCTGCCCCATGTCACCGTTGATATAGACTTCCTCAATATCCTTGATACCGTCGAGCAGACGATCACGCAAGGCGCGCAAACGCACAGCTTCACCGGCCATTTCTTCTCGGGCTATACGAAATGCCTCGCCCATGCCGACGATTTGATGGGTTGGCAACGTGCCTGAACGCATGCCGCGCTCGTGACCGCCACCATGCATCTGTGCTTCAAGGCGAACACGTGGCTTGCGTCGCACATACAGCGCGCCGATACCCTTGGGGCCGTAAATCTTGTGGGCCGACAGGGATAACAAATCAATATTCATGGCATCAACGTCGATTTCCACCTTACCGGCACTTTGGGCGGCATCGGTGTGAAACAGTATGCCTTTTCCACGACAAAGTTTGCCGATGGCGGCAACATCCTGAACCACGCCAATCTCGTTGTTCACGTGCATAATGGATACCAGGATGGTGTCATCACGCATTGCCGCTTCGAGCTTGGCCAGGTCAATCAGGCCGTTTTCTTCCGGCTCCATGTAGGTGGTTTCAAAGCCTTCACGTTCGAGCTGGCGACATGTATCAAGGATCGCCTTGTGTTCAGTCTTGCTGGTAATAATATGCTTGCCCTTCTTGCCGTAAAAATGGGCCACACCCTTTATTGCCAGGTTATCTGATTCTGTCGCGCCCGACGTCCAGACGATTTCCTTGGGATCGGCACCAATCAGGGCCGCAACATTAGCGCGCGCGTCTTCGACCGCCTTTTCAGCCGCCCAGCCATAAGCATGAGAACGTGACGCCGGGTTTCCAAATTCACCATCCGGTCTGAGATACTGGCACATTTGGTCTGCCACCCGGGGATCCACGGGGGTGGTAGCTGAATAATCCATGTACACGGGCTTTTTCATCAATTCACTGCCTCAATCTGTCACTACCATCCGCGACAACCCGACATCTCGGCGCCGGCCGCGGGTAAAATTTGATTACCTGTGGGAGCCCTTCAGGGGGCGCAAGTCTACCGCCTATAACTGAGCGATAAAAGGGGTTTTTCGGGAGAAAACCCCTAGTTACCGCCACTTGCCATAGAGCGATCCTGTGAGCCCTGGCGTATCGACACCTCTTGAACATGAGGGCGATTTACCAGATCCGCCAGCGAGATTTCGCTTAGAAAAGAATAAATTCGGTCACTGAGATCTTCCCACAAACTATGGGTCAGGCAAGGCTCGTCACCACTGCAGTTGGAATGGCCGCCGCATTTGCGGGCATCAATATTTTCATTTATTGCCACGACGATTTCGGCCACGGAGATTTGTGCCGGTTCCCGTGCCAGGTTGTAACCGCCACCGGGGCCACGAACACTGTCAACCAATCCATTCCTGCGCAGCTTGGCGAATAATTGCTCTAGATATGACAGCGAAATACCCTGTCTTTTGGCAATATCGGCGAGCGTGACCGCGCCCTGGTTATAGCGCAAACCCAGATCGAGCATAGCTGTCACTGCGTAACGGCCTTTGGTTGTCAGTTTCATGATTTATCACCCAAGGTTATTTGCTGGCGCTAGTCTACATTCCTGACAAATTTAGTCAAGTATAATGTCCAGATCAACCGTGGGGTCTAGAGGGGCCTGTCGGGGTGTCGTATCAGTCGTCTTCGAGATGCTCGACCCGGAGTTCCGGCAGATCCAGGTCCGCCATATCGAGTCCATGCAGCTTCAGCGCCTTGCAGATCTGCTCAAGTTTCTCGTCTACGTTGTGCATGTGATCAAGCATGCAATCAACCGCGTGGGCGACAGGATCGGGCATATCCGGTCGCTGGCCATAAGCATCAAAGCCAATCTTGCGCGCCATGGCTTCGCGCCTGGCACTGCCTTCCTTGCGCTCACTGGCAGCCACAACCCGGCCCGGAATGCCTACAACCGTTGCATTGTCAGGAACATCCTTTACCACCACCGAGTTGGAACCGATTCGGGCGCCGTCACCAATATGAATCGGCCCCAGCACCTTGGCCCCGGCGCCAACCACAACATTATTGCCCAACGTCGGATGGCGTTTTTCTTTTTGCCAGCTGGTACCGCCAAGGGTGACGCCGTGATACAGCGTACAATCGTCACCGATCTCGGCGGTCTCACCGATAACCACGCCCATACCGTGATCAATAAAGAACCGCCGACCGATTGTGGCGCCAGGATGGATTTCGATCCCCGTTATCCAGCGCCCGGTCTGGGACACCATTCGCGCCAACCAGTAAAGGCGCCAGCGCCATAGCCGGTGCGCGAGACGATGCAACGCCACGGCATGCACACCCGGGTAGGCAAACAGGATTTCCATTACCGAACGCGCTGCCGGATCGCGCTGCCGGATCGAAGCAATATATTTAGCAAATGAAGAAGACATAGATGCCAATGGTAAGCCAGATACTGACACGAAACCAAGTTGTCATTATTTTCCGGAAGTTGATCGCTGCACGGCGGTCAGGATGCCTCGCAGTATGTTGACCTCTTTTTCATCCGGCTGGGCACGATTAAATAATCGCTGCAGGCGTCGCATCAATAATTTTGGTTCGCCCGGATCAAGAAATCCTGTTTGTTCGAGTGTCGCCTGCAAGTGGCTGTAAAAGCCTTCCATTTGTGCGCGCGTCGCCGTCTGGGCCGGCGTTGACCCCTGCCCTGGCAACACAGCCCCGGCAGCACGGCGCAATTCGTAACAGAGAATCTGAACGGCCGAACCGAGATTCAGCGATGCGTAGTCCGGGTTGGCGGGAATCGATACCATGGCATGGCATCGATCCAGTTCCTCATTGGTCAACCCCATGCGCTCCCGACCAAAGACCACAGCCACTTTTCCTCCTGGCGCAGCTTCAATCATTTTTTTGGCGCACTCGTTGGCGCTCCACAATGGCCAGTCGATATGACGACTACGGGCACTGGTACCCACCACCAGGTGACAGTCAGCGATAGCCGCATCCAGGCTGCTGAAAATTTGTGCACTCTCCAGCAGGTCAGCGGCACCTGATGCGCGAGCCGTGGCGTGCTCGCTGGGAAAATCCCTGGGCTCAACAAGCCGGAGCGCGGTGACCCCCATGGTTTTCATGGCGCGCGCAGCAGCGCCTATATTTCCCGGGTGCGTGGGATTCACCAGAACTATGCACACCGATGACAGGCGACCCATATCACCGACATCAGTGAATTCCGAGGTAATTTTTTTGCTCAAAACCGAATTTCCCCTTTGAATAACCCTCGCACATCATTAAAATTCGCGCCTCTTTCTGAGCCAGCTACGCAGGAGCCTCGCCGATGCAACCCGTCCTGAAAATCGCCATCAAGGCAGCACGTCGAGCCGGAAGCATCATTCTGCGTCACGCCAATCGCCTGGATACCCTGAATATCGAGAACAAGGGTCGGAATGATTTTGTCTCTGAAGTCGATCATATGGCCGAGCAGGACATTATCAATACCATTCGCCAGGCATACCCGGATCATGCCATTTTAGCCGAGGAAAGCGGCAGCCATCAGGGAAATAATTTTGAGTGGGTCATTGATCCGCTGGATGGCACTACCAACTTTCTCCACGGTTACCCGAATTATGCCGTGTCCATTGCCATGAAACACAGGGGCAAGCTTGAGGCAGCAGTGGTATTCGATCCGCTTCGTGATGAACTGTTCACAGCCTACCGTGGCGAGGGCGCCCAGCTCAATGATCGGCGCATCAGGGTGAGCGGCGTAAAACGCATGGAAAATGCCTTGCTGGGCACCGGTTTCCCGTTCAGGAACAAGGACAACCTCGAACCCTGGATCGCCATCTTCCGCGAATTCGTCGGCAACACCAGTGGTGTGCGTCGTGCCGGATCAGCAGCACTGGACCTGGCGCATGTCGCCAGCGGTCGCCTGGACGGGTTTTGGGAATTCGGGCTCAATACTTGGGACATCGCTGCTGGCTGTTTGCTCATCCAGGAGGCTGGCGGCATGGTCAGCGGCTTTGGCGGGAGCAATGATTTCCTGGAGACCGGGAATGTTCTTGCCGGAAGCCCGGAAATCTATGACCAAATGCTACCGATCATCAAAAATATTCATACCGGATGAAATCAACATTAAACTGGCGGCGTTGAGCGGCTCAGGCCTGGGAGCTGTCAGCAAACACGAAGTGCTCGAATGCATTGCTGTGATCGGCTAACTTGAGAGCGGTAATACGACGCACCTCGCCGGTTTCTCCGTCAACCAGCTGATAGCTGGCCTTCTCTTCAAACATGCCTGCAGTCGTGACCAGCGTCGCCGGGCGCTTCAGTATCGGTACCGACGGCAACAACAACGCCTGGCAGTAATCACTGCTACCGGAATCTTTCTTTATCGCCACCGGCCGCGCCGGGCCGCCCAGCATCTCGATACCAATATCCACGTTCCTGGGCTCGGGTGTTTTTATCCAGCGCACGACACCTAGACGCCAACTGACCTGGTTAACGCCATCAGCAACTCCGAGAATATCGCCGACGCGAACCTGCTGCCGATCAACCTGTTTCTGGTTCAATTGCAAGCCTGACGGGCTTTCATCATAGATTTGCCAGGTTTCAACACGATACACGTGACTGGAATGCAGCAGCGACTCCGCCATCATTCTGGGTTTTTTATCGGCAACCGTGGGAACCGTATCGTCGAAATCCAGATAATCGGAATTTATGGGCTCACCAATGTCCATATCCAGGCCCTCGGGCAAGCTGGCAGGCTCATCGTGTGTCGGCGCCATTTCGGACAATTCCAGGTGACTATCGGCGAACAAGGGTTTGACGAAGGCGCGCTGGCCACTGGCAAAAAAGTGAATCGCGTTAATGCTGTTGGCCACAAAACATTGACCGCTCTTGCGTATACGATCACCACGCCTGCCCGTGGCCAGCCCCCAGGAGCGGCGCATGCGACGTAGCATGTCCAGACAGGCGCCGTGCAGGCAATCTACACCGAGTTTGTTCAGAACACCTGGCTCGCCTTTTTTAAACCGGCGGACAAAGTCCTGGACGGTGGCGGTCAAGGGCAATGCATTCAGCACCCTCAGGCTGTCTGTACCAGTGACACTCACCCCCCTTGGGTACGCAACTGGCGGACGATCCGAATCCAGGTCTACGAGAAACTGCCCGGCAACACTGGATACCTTGACGTTACCGTGAATCACGGCGACGTCACCCCACAGGCTGATGAACTGGGCAATCTTGCGCCACTCGCCCTCAGGCAACTGGTAGGGATTACACAACCCGAGCAGCATGGCGTCGCGATAACGTTGTTCAATAACCAGCCCCTGTTCCGGAGTCTGGCCAAAAAAATCGTTTTGTTCGGCAATGCGATAAAGTGTATGCAGTTCTTTCCAGATACCAACGGGAATCGGCACATAAACCTGGTAGCAGGACTGCAAGACTTCGGCGAGATAGCGAATCGCCTGCTGGGCCGCGGTGGCCAGGATTTTCTGCTTTCCCATCAGCAGTCGGGCATTAAGGGCATCGATCAGAATAATCTTGTAGCCAACTGCCATTTCTTGGCGCACTTGCCGGATAAAATCAGCAAGACGACGCTTTTTATCGTTGAGCGCCATACCCCCGGAGCGCAACCCGGCTGCCAGGTTTTCGGCGGTTCGGGAAACAGGCTCATCGAACAGCGCCATCAATTTCAGCCTGACGGAAACCGGCAGCTTTTGACGATTCAGTGTATACAGCGACTGGTAGATTTCACGCGCGGCTTCCGGCGCGTTGGCAAGCGGCAACGATGACAGCCACGTGGCCGCGTCCTTGGGATCGGTCTCGGCCACCCAGGCCGACACCTTCAGTTCGGGTACATAGAGCCCGTGATTATTTTCCGCCATCGCCTGCAGTCCGTTGAGCCAATAGATATAACACGATTCTGGACAATTTATTGAAATAACTCAATAGCTTGGAAAATTTTTTTAAACTTCTACTCAGGAAATCGATATGGTGAAGCCTTGTATCGCCAACTCGCCCGCAGGAGTTTCTCCAACGCTGCTGACGGTGTATCATTCGCCGCCCGAAACAAGGGGAAACTGGAGTTCTTGCATGGCCTACGTCGTTACCGAAAACTGTATTAATTGCAAACATACTGATTGTGTCGATGTTTGCCCCGTAGATTGTTTTCATGAAGGCCCGAATTTTCTGGTCATTGATCCGGACGAATGCATAGACTGCACCCTTTGCGTACCAGAATGTCCCGTCAACGCTATTTTTGCCGAAGATGAAGTCCCGGCCGACCAGGCGGAATTTATTGAGCTAAATGCAGAGCTGTGTAAGTCCTGGCCGGTGTTAACCGAAAAAAGGCCGGCACTGCCCGACGCCGACGAGTGGGATGGCAAACCCGGCAAGCGCGATCTTCTGCAGCGTTAATCGGCGAGCGGCTGCAACGAGAAAAATTTCCTGACATCCATCAGCTTCGCGGTTTGCGGCATCGCCGGTAAGCTGCGAAGAAACACGCGGCCGTATCCCTTGCTGACCAGGCGTCGATCGGTAATCATCAGTACGCCACGATCGGTTTCCGAACGAATCAGCCTGCCGGCGCCCTGCTTCAGGCTGACCACCGCACTGGGAACATGAAACTCCATAAAGGCATTCCGCCCGCTTTCGGTGAGTGCTTTTGAGCGCGCCTGGATAACCGGATCATCAGGCGCAGCAAAAGGAAGCTTGTCAATAATCACGCAGGAAAGCGCTTCTCCCTGCACGTCTACACCCTCCCAAAAGCTGCCGGTTCCCAGCAGTACGGCATTGGCAGTTTCACGAAATTCCTGCAACAGTCTTGCCCGCGGCGCCTGGCCCTGAACCAGCAACGGGAAACCAATACAATCGCCCAGCTGTTGTGCCAGTGCATTGAGCATGCGATAACTGGTGACGAGAACAAAGGCCCTGCCAGCGCTTGCCTCCAGCACCGGAATAACGGCATCCAGAAACGCCGATAAAAACTCCGGGGCATTGGGTTCCGGTATGTTTTCGGGCAAATACAAAAGCGAGTTAGTTTGGTAGTTGAACGGACTGTCCCACTTGCGTGTGATAGCATTGCTCAGTCCGAGCTGCCGGCAAAAATAATCCAGGTTATTGTCGATCGCGAGCGTTGCCGAAGTGAATACCCAGGCCCGCTGCACCTGTTCCATGTTCGCACTGAACTGTTGTGAAATATCGACCGGCGTCTTGCGAAGCACGAAACCGCGCTTGCTGGTTTCGTACCAACTGATGAATTCTGACTCCGTTTCCTGCCCGGTAAAGGATTTCAGGCATATTCCCAGCTCCACCGCGCGCCTGTGACAATTGGCAAGGCCGGTTCCCTTGGCCGATGCCTTGTTCAGCAACAGCTGCAAATCATTCAGTCGCACAACAAGCCCGGACAACGCTTCCTTGACTGCGGGCCTGGAGCGTATATTGCGCCACGCCGAACGCGAGACCTGCTCACCGAATGCCAGCCGGAAATCCGCGCACGCCTTCTGCAGCATGTCGGCGGCAGAATTCAGTTCCTTGATTTGGCTGCGTTCACGCAACTCTTCGACAACTGTATCGCGCGCCAGTGCGTTTATCTGGTTAGCACTGATGCTGACACCGAAAAAATTGCTGGCAACATCAGCTAGCTGATGCGCTTCATCGAAAATTGCCACCTCGACCCCTGGCAGCAGCTCACCGAAACCCTCCTCCTTCACTGCCATATCGGCGAAAAACAGGTGATGATTTACAACAACGATATCCGCCTCCAGCGCCCGCTGCCGGGCTCGCACAACGTGACAATCATCATAATGACCGCACTTGCTGCCAAGACAGTTATCCGTAGTTGACGTCACCCAGTACCAGACCGGGCTGTCCTCGGGCACGCCAGCCAATTCACTGATATCGCCCGATAGCGTCGACTCGGACCACTGCTTGATCTGGAGAAAATGGAAGGATTGCTTGCGATCCCCAAACCGGGCTTCCAGTTCGGCCTGCTCCATCCTGTATATACACAGATAGTTGGCTCGACCCTTGAGCAGGGCAGCTGCAACGTTTACTCCCAGTGTATGCATGACTCTTGGCAGATCGCGACGGTAGAGCTGATCCTGGAGATGTCGTGTTCCGGTCGAAATCAGTACGCGCTTTCCCGACAGCAGTGCCGGAACTAGGTAGGCGTAGGTTTTACCGGTACCAGTACCGGATTCGGCCACAAGAATGCCGTCGTCACGTATGACGGACTCAATCTCGGTTGCCATTTGTTGCTGGGAAGGACGCGGGTAAAAATCCGGCAGTTCCTGGGCAAAAGGCCCGTTTTCGGCCAGCGCATCCGCGCTCGACAAGGTACTGATACTCAAATGAGGCTCTCTTGTTCAGAAGAATTCGGCATGTTACCGCATCTGAACCCCGCGCTCATTACCCGGAAACAGTATCTGTCTCAGTTGTTGTTTCTGGCTTCCCCGAATGCCGTCCATACTGAGCGAATCGTTTCAGCCAGCGTAACCGGTGAAAACGGTTTTTTGATGACATCTGCCGCGCCGAGATTGTGATACCGCTCAATTTCACCTGCCTGCACTTTTGCAGTCATGAACAGGATCGGCGTCTGGTCAAACCCGGGTCGCTTGCGAATCTCCTTGTACAATTCAATCCCCGACATTCTTGGCATCATGACGTCCAGAATGATCAACTGCGGCTGGAATTCATCGAGAATAGCCAGCGCCTGTTCTCCATCGGCACACATACGCAGATCGAACGATGAAGTTGCCTTGAGGGCGATTTGCGTAACCGCCCTGATATCGTCTTCATCTTCTACCAGTAACAGGCGTTGCAGATCGACTGGCATATAATAATGGATCCATCCAAGGGTAATTGTTTGGTCAACCAAAAAAACCGGGTGATAATACATTAAATCATCAATATATAGAACTACCTGCCCGGCCCGGCAATGCATCACGAATCTTGATTGCCTAAACGACCTGACAGTATTGAGCATAGCTCAAGCCAATACCCGACACCAATAATACATCACGATATTTACCGGGCAGATACTGCCCACATTGACTGAATGGCCATCCTTGCCACTTTCCAGATCCGGATTTTTCCCTTGTGAAGCTGACCTCGGCGGTCACAGTTGCCACAAACATTGCTGTGGTTATTACTGAAGACTGGTTTCGATTGCCGGCAGCCGGACCGGCGCACCCCTCCAGGCAGACAGCCGTGCCTATACCGACTTGTGCAGCCTGGCGTGCAACCTATTGATGTTTTGCAATTGTTCGGAAACCCCGGCGCGCTCCGCTTCAAGTCGCGCCACATGATCCGCGATCTTGTCCATATCGGCATGGCTCTTTTTGATAGTCTCAAAACCGACATCAAGTGATTTTTTGTGCAGTTTCACCTGGTTGTGAATCTGGTTAATAACATTATTAAACCAGCTCTGGGTGTAGCCATTACACTCCTTGTAAATGTTGCGAACTTCGCTTACCAGCGTGATAAAAAACTTGCTGATCACTCCGCCCTGCTCCGTAATAACAAGCTCCACACTGTTACGAAACACCTCTGCTTTTTGTTCCAGGCTTTTGATTGCCATGATATAGGGCAGCAACGCCAGTCGCGGTGGTACGATTTTTTCAAGATCGTACTGATAGTGGAGTCGCTCACAAATCTTGTCGATCTCGGACTTGATGGCATCAGCCTGTGTTTTCAGCTGGTCCATTGGCCGGGCGACGGCTTCGAAGAAGTCCTTGATTTCCGATTTAAGGCCCCGTGTTGTCCAGCTGTCGTGCATGGACTTCCTGGCACCTTTTATATGTTTGTCCAGTTCATCAAGATCCATATTGGAAAACAGCGCACCAGCCTTGTCCGCCAATTGCCGTCGGGTAATATCAAAAATCTTCACTTCACGATCATAACGCTCTTTGTCCTTGCGCATGGTATCGATCAGTTTCTGTATATCTGACTTGTTCTTGCTGCCCAAGGCCCGCAACTGGGTCAGCTGCCTGTCCAACTCGGCAAGATTGGCCCGAACCAGGGCCTGGCTGCTTTCCACCCTGGAGCTGATTTCGTAGGTAATCTTCCGTTTTATCAGCTCATGCTTGGCCGGAATAATCTGGAAGGCAAGTTGTTTTTCCAGGCGAGCAATACCGCTACGACCAACAAGATCGTTATCACTCTTGATTTTTCCGATCAGCCCCATCTTGGCTGATACAGGCAGAACCACGTCTTTTCTGAGCTTGAGAATACGGGCGGTATCCATCACCTGGTTGCGGATTGTATGACTGATTTCGGCATCGCTTCGCAGCGCATCCCACAACACGTCCACCTTGTTCAGTACAACCAGGCGCTCACGCAGCCGGTCTTTCTTGGCCGACACCACGTGATCACTCCAGATGGTCATATCACTCGCGGTAACGCCGGTATCAGCGGCAAGCAGGAAAATAACCGCGTGCGCATCAGGCAACACACTCAGGGTCAGCTCGGGTTCGGCGCCCAGCGCATTCAGGCCTGGTGTATCAATAACCACCACGCCCTGTTCCAGGTATGGATGGCGATAGTTAACAATGGCATAGCGCCACATGGGGATATCCACCATACCGCCTTCCTGCTCCGCAACTGCCTGGCCACCCGCGTCCCGATACAAGCCCAGGGCCCGGGCCTCGCTGATATGGACTTTCTTGGTTCGGGTAATGGATTTGAAGGTTTCAATATCGTCTTCGTTAAAGCCTGTTTTTTCCCTGCTAAACCGCAGCGTCGTCCAGTGAATCGGGCTTTGCAGGTATTCGGCAATACTGATCCCGGTTTTGCGGGTCTCAATAGGCAGTAACTTGATTCCCGGATCCTCGTTGGCCTTGTAACGCAACTCGGTGGGACACATAGTGGTTCGACCCGCTGAAGACGGCATTAACCGCTGGCCGCGGTCAGAAAAGAAGATGGCATTCAGAAGCTCGGTTTTTCCCCGGGAGAACTCGCCAACAAAGGCAATTTTCAGCTCATCCTTGTCGAGACTCTCGATGAGCTGATAAATCCGTAAATCACGCACTCCATCCACTGGCTCGTGTTTTTCAACCCAATCCTGATAATCGGCGATTGCTTTTTTGAAACTCTCACGCCAGCTTCGAAAACGCTCAAGATCCCGGGCGAGCGACGCGGCTGCCGGCGCTACAGGCTTGCCTGAAGGCTGCCCGGACGCACCCGCCTCATCCTGAACCTTTATCTCGCTCATGGCACCAAATCCGTCAATAAACAGCCTGAGCTGTTCCTGAAAAAGATGAATAATACATCAGCCTATCGGCAAGTTCCGGACTTCCGGAAAATATATTTCAGAACGACAATACACTACGCACACGCTGCCGCGACGTTTCTCGCGCCAATGGTCCCTGGTAATCGACGGCCAAGACCTTTTAACCAGCGCATACGAATGTGACTGCCTCCCGCTCCAGGTTGCAGATCAGCCCGATTTGTTATCATAAAAAAAGGGGCTCATTACTGAGCCCCTTGATATGTGGCGTCCCCAAGGGGAGTCGAACCCCTGTTACCGCCGTGAAAGGGCGGTGTCCTAGGCCTCTAGACGATGGGGACCTGATCGGTCTTACTCGTAACGAGTATAAATTAATAATATGGTGGAGCTAGGCGGGATCGAACCGCCGACCTCTTGCATGCCATGCAAGCGCTCTCCCAGCTGAGCTATAGCCCCAAAATCTGTTTTTTAAACCCGCCCGGTCGAATATCCCGAGCGACTCCAAAATTCAGCTTTGACGCCAGATCATGTACTGATCACATTCCGCGTTTCCGGCCTGCGTCAAAGGTCGCGTACTTTACGGTCGGACGCCCTGCAGGTCAAGACGAAATTTATCCAATCTGCGACCTTTTTTAGCGCCCCTCTTGATGCAACTCCAACCATTCAAGCATGCGATCGAGCCGTGACAAAACCTGATCCCGACCCAGTAAATACAGCGTAACATCAATAGACGGCGACAGTGCCTTGCCAACCATGGCTACACGCACCGGCTGCGCCACCTGCCCCATTTTCAGCTGGAAATGTTCAGCCGTAAACTTGACGACTTCGTGAATCGCTTCAGGATACCAGTCTTCCAGCCGGGCGACGCTGTCCCGAATCGCGTTCATCGCCGGCAGCACCTCGGGCTTCAGATGCTTGGCAGCATCCTTCTCGTCATATGACTCTGGCGCCACATAGAAAAACGCGCAATTATCTGCCATTTCCACCAGTGTTTTGGCGCGGTCCATCTGTGTCTTGACCACCTCCTGGAGCTCCGGACCGCTTGCCGGATCGATACCCTTTTCACCCAGGTACCAGCCGAGGTGATGCGCCAGGTGTTCCGGATCACTGCTCTTGATGTACTGCTGGTTTACCCACAGTAGCTTGTCTTCATTAAAACTGGATGCCGCCTTGTTCACCCGTTCGACGTCAAATAATTGCGTCATCTCGTCAATACTGAAGATTTCCTGATCACCATGAGACCAGCCGAGCCTGACCAGGTAGTTCAGCAATGCCTCCGGCAACAATCCTTTTTCCCGGTACTGCATAACGCTGACAGCGCCGTGACGCTTGGACAGCCGTTGGCCGTCCGGCCCAAGGATCATGGCCACATGGGCATAACGCGGCACCGGTGCACCAAGAGCCTCAAGAATATTGATCTGCCTGGGTGTATTGTTCAGGTGGTCGTCGCCCCGAATGACGTGGGTAATATTCATATCCCAGTCATCAACTACAACTGTAAGATTATAAGTGGGCGTACCATCCTGGCGTGCAATGACCAGATCATCCAGTTCGGAATTCTGGATCGCCACCTTGCCCTTGACCATATCATCAATCAGCACGACGCCGTCCACCGGGTTTTTGAACCGGATTACAGGCTCAATACCTTCCGGTGGCGGACCTTTACGGTGCCGACAACGGCCATCGTATCGCGGCTTGAGCTTTTTGGCGCGCTGCTCTTCGCGCATGGCTTCCACTTCTTCCTTGGAGCAATAGCAGTGATATGCCTTGTCCTCGTCCAGCAATTGCTGGATGACTTCCTTGTAGCGATCGAATCGCCTGGTCTGGTAAAACGGGCCTTCGTCATACTCAAGACCCAGCCAGGTCATCCCCTCGAGTATGGCGTTCACCGACTCCGCCGTTGATCGCTCAAGGTCGGTGTCTTCAATCCTGAGCACAAACGTGCCGCCATGACGACGCGCATACAGCCAGGAATACAGTGCGGTACGCGCACCACCTATATGCAAATAACCGGTTGGACTGGGCGCGAATCGCGTGCGTATGGTCATGAAAATCCCCGTAGACACCATCAAAATATGGCGGCGAGTGTATACGATCAATGGGCGAAAATCAGCCTTCCGACCGAGGTGTCAGCGCCGCTAACGTTGCTGCTGCCAATCCATCCAGCCGATCAGAAAGTGCCCGGCGATAGACCAGGAGAAATCAGCCTTCCCATTCCTCGAGCGGCGATGATGGCTTGTGCGATTCTTTCAGCAGAACCTCGGCTTCACGTCGATCCTGGGCAAAAATCACGCGCACAGTCACGGCGTCACCCGGCTCTTGCGCCTTCCTGAGATCGCGCGCCTGGTTTTTGGCATCACGAAACCTCTCGTGCGCATCAATCAAGTCAAGTGTTTTACGGTCCGGGGAAATACGGTAAACGAAATATGGCATGGATAACCCTGTAAATCTGCTGGCGAAACCGGTTCGAAGTCTAGCAAGCCAAAGCACCGGATTCCAGAATGCACTTGGTGATAAACTACCGGAGTTCATACAGGATATACCCGACAACCTGCCATGCCTGCACGCCAGCCAGTCTATCTCATTGATGCCAGTATATTTATCTTTCGCGGATGGTTCGGAATACCAGACAGCCTTCGCAACGGCAATGGCATGCCGGTGAATGCACTCACCGGCTTCGGCCATTTTATTGCTGATTTTCTTGCTGCGACACAGGCCCGGCGACTGGCGGCTTTTTTTGATGAAAGCCTGGGGAGCTCGTTCCGGCATGAACTGTATCCAAATTACAAGTCCAACCGGGAATACCCGCCAGTGGAACTGGAGCGACAGTTCCAGCTATGCAAACAGCTTCTGAAACTGTTGGGCATCCGCTGTTTCGCCAGCCGCCGTTATGAAGCTGATGACCTGATCGCCAGCGCTGCCTACCGGCTACGATCGCGTGGCTGGCCGGTTACCATCGTCAGTGCTGACAAGGACCTGGCGCAGTGCCTGGAATCATCACGCGATCGCTTCTGGAACTTCGGAAAATCCGATCCGCAAGATGCCTCCGCAATTGCACGAAAACTCGGGGTGGCGCCACCACAAATTGCCGACTACCTGGCCTTGGCCGGAGACAGTGTTGATTGTATTCCCGGAATAAAAGGCGTAGGCCGACAAACTGCCAGTCGACTGCTGAAACACTATTCATCGCTCGATAACCTGCTAAACCACGCCGGGCCGCAACCGGATCTCGGCATTCGCGGACAAGCGGCTATCCTGAAGCGGATAAAACAATGTCGTGGAGAACTGGCAGTCTATCGAAAGCTCACCGGACTGAAACGCTGCTGCCTGACCAGGCAACAGGCGAATGAACAATTATTATCAAGAAGAAAAATGAAACGCAGTCAATTAGCCGGGTTCCTGGAGTCCGAACTTCGTCCGGCCTCGAGGCTGACTACAAGGTTGCTGTCACTTTGAATTTCACAAACTATAAAGCGCTGCGCAAAACAAAGATCAACTGTCACAGGCACCCGTATCCCAGTTAAACCAGCGACGATGCACAATGCGATACAGCCAGGAGCCAAGCAGGATGCCCAGCACGGTGATCACTGCTGGCATATACCCGTAGCCCAGCTGGATTACGGCAATACTTGGGCAGGCCCCGGTGACTGCCCAACCGGTTCCGAACATCACGCCACCAATAATAGTTCCCTTGTGCAACGGCTTCTTCTGCAATTTTTTACCATGCGCAAACACGATGAAACCGACCATGGCAACCAGCACGGCTGCGATAAAGGTAATCAACATGCGGTAATCGGTCAGCGTAAACAACCGGTGAACCTCGCTGTAATCGGCGAAGCCTATGCGGGCAACGATATAGCCCATCAGCAGGCCAAAAACGATGAACTTGATATAATGCCCTATTGCCATGATTGCATCCTCAACCAAACATTGAATCAAGCAGCAGTGAAACCAGGATAGCCATACCAAAGAAAGACGCCGTCGCCACAAGACTGCCAACCTGGAGTCGACTGCAGCCACTCAGCGCATGACCGGAGGTACAGCCACCGCCCATCCGTGTGCCAAAGCCAATCAGAAAACCGCCGACAAGTAACACAACCCAGCTTCCCGGGCCATCGCCAAAGAACCTGATAAAGTCCTTGCCCATATCCATACGAATTTCGAGATCCCCGACTGTGTAGGCGGCGATAGTGCCGCCAATAGCCATGCACAACAGGAACATGACATGAGCACCATAGGGTGCCCGCTGCTCCCGTGACTGCCTTGGAGTTGCCCGGGTCTGCTGCTGGCTTATTCTTGCCGCCTGCTCACGAAATTCTTCCGGCAGGTCATCGCCAAATTCTGCCAGCGTCGCTTCCATCATCGCACGCTCAATATCGGCATCTGATGCCGATGCCAGCATTTTGCTGGCTGCCTGCAGCTTTCTGTCTTCACGATAGCTGACAATTCGGTCCCATGATGAGGACACGCCGAGAGTATTGCCGGTTACCACCCAGAATCCGACAGTGAACAAGCCGAGACTCAAGCCACCGAGCCACCAGACCCAGAAATGGCTGTCTGCCGGCTGCATCACTGCATTCAGCAACACGGTCACCAGGTCATCGCTGGCCGCCTGGCTTGTCGTGGTATCGCTCTTGCGGTTCAGTTTGCTTGTTGGTGCCGGAACAGGTTCTGGCACCGGGGCAATTTCCTGTGGCGACTCAGCCGAAGCGGTCGCTGAAACTTGAGGAGTTATCGACGGGTCGTCCACGAACACATGAGGATAGGGCATATCGCCATCAAGCACTTCACGGGCCCGGGCATTACCCTGATCCGCCGAACGACCCAGCCAGCGCCGGGCGGATACGCGGTTCTGGCTGATACCAACACCACTCAAGTAGGCGATGGCCACCACATACTTGGCCGTGGCATCACCGCGCTCGGCAATCATGACAAGTTTTTCGAATACTGCGCGATCCGAATTCTTTGCCTCGAGCATTGAAGCAATACCGTGCTGCTCAAGGTACAGTGTCGGCCTGGGCTGACCACTGTCACGAACCGCGGCAGCCCACCAGCGCTTGCTGGCAGCCAGGGAGTCGCCGACAAAAACCAGCGACACTGCCAACAATAATACCAAGTGAAGCCCGGTCCGGCCTGGCAAACTCATACAATTACGAGGACGCTCTCTTGTCTCGTTATCCATAGATCCTTCCTGCGGCAGCGATCACCATTACCCGAACAGCTCTGCGCCAAGATACTCGAGGGGAAGCGAGACCACCTTGCCATTGATCACATCCAGCACGGCAAGATCGGCCATCGCTGCTGCAAATACATCGGGTTTCACCTGGCCGGTGACAATAATCAGTACCGTGTCAGGCTGGCTTGGCGATACTTTCTTTTGCGCCATGGCATCCACGGAAATACGATGCTTGCCAAGCGCCTGAATTACCTTTGCCATTACACCGGATTCATCCCTGGCACGCAGTCGCAGGTAATAAGATGAGGTTTCACCCTTGGTAACGGCAGGATTCACCACCGTCGAAGATGAACCCGATCCGGCAGAGGCCGGGCTGCCGAGCACAGACCCGGAAACTTTATCATTAAGATGATCCATATCGAGATCCAGGTCCAATTCCTGGCTCTTCGTGGCAACGGGTGCAGCTGGCACCGGCCTGGATTCAGAACGTCCTGAAGGCGATTTGGACGACATGGCATCCATGGCTTCCTGCAGCTGGGCCAACGCCGAACCGGAGGACGAGGAACTCAAGTCCTCCTTGGCTGCTGACGCCATGGCCAGGGTCTGGGCATCAGAGTCCTTGTCAGATGAACTCTGGAACTCAAGTTTCTTGCCGTTGGGCAAAAGGTTGGCTGGAACCGCCTCACCTCTGCTGGAAGCCTGGAATCGCGCGCACTTGCTGAAATCCCCTTCGCAGTAGAATACCTGCCAGACTTTCAGTGCACTGCTTAACGAGATTTGTGGATACAAGGCACATCCACTGGCATGAGAACACGACATCTGAAACCTCTCTTTGATTCTTTTCCCTGATGGCTTTGGGTCCTTAATGTTTCCAGGATTGCACCCTGATCCTGCTGGACCTGCTATCGAATAGTTATAGTAAAAAAACAGTCAATTACGAGGCAATTAACCAAATCACCGGAATTTCTACAATAATTCCTGATATTTATAATGTTTTTAATCCAGGCCCAGCTCTCTCCATAAACTGGCGCCACCTGCCGCCTGATCCAGCTTTTCCAGCCATTGGTGGTGAGCCCCCAGCTCGTCCGCAGACGCGTTCAGCACCGGCAACGGCTTCCGATCAGGCGATAACCTTATGATTTTGCTAATATTTTCATCGGTTTTACTCTGCCCCAGCCGATCTTCAAACAAGCCAGTCTGACCACCAGTCATGCCCAGGTACACATCAGCAAGAATTTCCGAGTCGAGTAGAGCCCCGTGCAAGGTGCGCTGACTATTGTCAATTTCATAACGTCGACACAGTGCATCGAGGTTGTTTTTTTGCCCCGGGTGCAGCGTACGCGCCATTACCAGCGTGTCGGTAACCCGGCAAAGCTCCTGCAATGTCGGCAAATCCTGCTTCCCGGCACGACGCAGCAGATTGAATTCATGGTTAATAAATCCAACGTCAAACGGAGCATTGTGGATTATCAGTTCGGCATCACGAACAAACTCGATGAAGTCGTCAACAATATCCTCAAATCTCGGTTTGTCGGCAAGAAACTCCGAAGTGATGCCATGCACTTCCAGCGCCGCTTCGTCGCTTTCCCGGTCAGGCTGAATGTATTGATGGTAGTTATTACCGGTTAACCGACGGTTAACCAGTTCAACACAGCCGATTTCAATGACTCGATGACCTGCTTCGGGTTCAAGACCGGTAGTTTCCGTATCCAGCACCAGTTGTCGCATTGATTTCTCTTTGTTTGTTTTGAGATTCTGTAATTCTAACAGCCAGGGCAATCATTATTGTACCAGTTACTCGCCGGGCTATAGCTCATCTATTCCGCGATTGGCCAGTGCATCGGCCCGCTCGTTCTCGGCATGGCCGCTGTGCCCCTTGATCCAGTGCCAGCGCACCCGGTGTTTTGCCGCCGCCTGGTCAAGTTGTTGCCACAGGTCCACATTTTTCACCGGTTTCCGCCCCGAGGTTTGCCAGCCATTGGTTTTCCATTTGGCGACCCACTCGGTAATGCCCTGGCGCACATAATTGGAATCCGTGGTCAGATCCACTTCGCACTGCCGCGTCAGGCTCTCCAGACCCCGAATCGCCGCCATCAGCTCCATTCGATTATTCGTAGTCTCGACTTCTCCGCCGTAGAGTTCTTTCTCATGGGTGCCATAACGCAGAATTACGCCCCAGCCTCCCGGCCCCGGGTTACCCCGACAGGCGCCGTCGGTATAGATCTCCACCTTGCTCATTTACTGCGATGCAATCGCCATTGTGGCACGCTCGGGTAAATCACCTTGGCAGCCGGCTCCGCCATGCCATTGCCAACCCGTAATTTTCGGCTCCACTCAGGTTGTATCGGTGTCATGCCAGCGACACGCTTCTTCGCCACCACCATATAGGCCGCCGCTCCCATAGGCCACCAGCGATCGCCGGCTTTTTCCATGAAAAACATTCGATCACGCATTTTTTCGTTTTGCAGGGGTGGCCGATAATAAATCATCCTGCCCTGGGTAGTTTCAAATTCCAGCAAGGCCAGCCAGTCCTTGATCCGGGACAAACCAAAAAAGTTGCCCTGCCAAGGCATCTCGCGCTTGCGATTGACCAGCCGCTTCAGCCCCCACAAGCTGAGCGGGTTGAAATTTAGCAACACTACATGTCCTTCAGGGCGCAAAATCCGGTGCACTTCACGCAACACCTGGTGAGGTTGTTCGGAAAAATCCAGCGTATGCGGTAACAACGCCACATCAACACTTTTGCCATCAAGCGGGATTTCATGGGCCCTGGACAACAGGTCGCAGCGATCGGTAGGTGCCCAGCTATCCAGCACCCAGCGCTTGGCGGCCGGCGTGCCTTCGAGCATGTCCAGTTGCCCGAGCCGGCCCAGTTGAATAGCCGTGGAACCGTACAACTGGTCGAGCGTTGCACGCAGATAGCTGGCCTCAACGGCCTGCAGAGAACGTCCAAGCGGCGTATCAAACCAGCGGAGCAATTGCTGCCTTTGTTCCATATTTCGATTCACTGCAAACCTGTCACCGAGCGCGTGGTGCGCGTAAATGGATTTCTTGACCGACCAATCAAATACCCACGTCTTTGTCGTCATTGACTCCGACTAAGGACATGGCCAAACTTCTGAATATGCTGCAAGTTTTACATGTCCCGACCCTGGCAGACAACTATGTCTGGCTGATTCATCGACCCGGGCAGGCCGAAACCCTGATTGTTGACCCCGGCGAGTCATACCCGGTGGAAACATCACTGGCTGACCACGAGCTGAGGGCTGCAGGCATATTGCTCACCCATCACCATCACGACCATATTGGCGGCGTCGAAGAATTGGTCCGAAACATGCCCTGCCCGGTGTACGGCCCGGCACGCATACCGCAGGTCGACCAGCCAGTCACGCCAGGAGAATCCCTCCATATCACGGCGCTGAACCTGGATATCCAGGTACTGGATGTCGGTGGCCATACACACGATCACGTTGCCTACCTGGCCGAAGAACATTTGTTTTGTGGCGATGCCCTGTTTTCTGCCGGCTGTGGCCGTATATTTGATGGCACCGCCAATCAAATGGCAGGCTCCATGGCACGACTCAGATTACTGCCTGACACCACTCAAATCCATTGTGCACACGAATATACCGCCAGCAACCTCCGCTTTGCCCTGACCGTTGAACCGACAAATCTCAATATTCACGAATATATTCAGATAGTTACAAATCTTCGAGCACAGGGGCTGCCGTCCTTGCCCAGCTCGATGAAAACCGAGAAACTGGTCAATCCGTTTCTGAGAACCGACCAAGGAACCGTGATTGCCAGCACCCTCGAACATTTTGGCCTCGAGGACGGACTCAACGAGACAGACATATTCACCCACTTGCGTCGATGGAAGGATGGCTTTCAATGATGATTCACGTTGACCTTGGGGGTCAGGTTTTCTAGTATTCACATCAACACGACAAAAATCATCAGGAAACAACCAGTTGCATACCCATTTGAAAGTAACTGCCGCACTACTGGCCTGGCTGGTCACAGGCTGCAGCACGGTTCCCTCCGAAACACCGGAATCCACGACACCCTCCACTGAAGCACCCACGTCCGCGACAAACCCGGAGTTATCCCGAATCCAGGCTGGCCGCGAAAGTGACAATCTTTGGGATCGAATTCGTGTCGGCTACAAATTGGCACCATTGGATAACCCCTACATAGCGCGACATGAGCGCTGGTTTGCCAGCAATCCGGATTACATTAAGCGCATGGTGGAACGTGCGTCGTTGTACCTGTACCACATTGTCGAAGAAGTCGAGAAACGTGACATGCCCATGGAGATTGCCTTGCTCCCGGCCATCGAGAGTGCGTACAAGGCTCATGCTTACTCCCGGGCCCGGGCATCCGGTCTGTGGCAATTTATCCCGTCCACTGGCCGACTCTACGGTCTTGATCAGAACTGGTGGTATGACGGCCGTCGCGATGTCATGGCCGCAACCGACGCGGCTCTGAATTACCTGCAAAAGCTGGAAAAGGATTTTAACGGTGACTGGCACCTGGCGCTGGCAGCCTACAACGCCGGCGAAGGCAAAGTCATGTGGGCTCAGCGCCAAAATACCAAGCGCGGCCTGCCGGTGGATTTTTCATCACTGAAGAAACTGAAGCCGGAGACGCGCAACTACGTGCCAAAACTCGTTGCCATTGCCAATATCGTTGCCGATCCGGCCAAGTACGGAATTACCCTGCCGCCTGTTCCCAATGAACCGTATTTCACCCAGGTG
The DNA here is from genome assembly GCA_029880545.1 of Gammaproteobacteria bacterium. Lineage (NCBI taxonomy): Bacteria > Pseudomonadati > Pseudomonadota > Gammaproteobacteria > Gammaproteobacteria bacterium. The sequence goes on from JAOUOD010000012.1 coordinate 44,852, forward strand.
GATATTGGTGGTCAGATCGATTTGTCGATTCTCGCCAAAAAGGCCGATATTCCAATTGGTGACCTGTATGACATCAACCCGGGGTTTTCACGCTGGGCCACTTCACCGCATGGCCCCTACCACCTGCTCGTGCCGACCGATCACGTAGACAAGGTACTGACAGCACTGGCTGAGTTACCGGCGGAGCAGCGCATTCAATACACGCGCCACAAGATTCGTCACGGCCAGACCTTGAGCGAAATCTCTCGCAGCTATCGAGTTGGTGTGGCTGCCATCAAGCAGGCTAACAACATTCGCGGAAACCGGATTCGAGCCGGCCACAGCCTGCTGATTCCGTTGTCCAGCCGGGCGATTAGTGCTGCGACTGCCGGCAACCTGAGCAAGCCCGTTTTGCGCCGCCCAGCCACCCCGCCTGCCGGGCATGTTGAAGTGGTGCACAAGGTTCAGGCCGGCGATACCTTATGGAGCATTGCCACCCGGTATGGGGTATATATTGGCCAGATTGCCAGCTGGAACGCCATTAGCCGTCGCTCAATTCTGCGCCTTGGGCAGACTCTGAAGATCTGGGTCAAACCGGAAAAATCCCCGGGCACCGCGGCCATCAATTTATCTCACCCAAACAACGCTTAACCATAACCTGGATAGTGTTTCTCTTTGGCCGGATCGTTTCCGACCAAGGCAATATCGTGCTCTGACCCATATCAAAGTCGACCTGCCCGATAAGTGCTTTACTGATAAAGGAACCATTGGGGAGGATTCTGCCATGCTTCAGCAAAACAAGATCCAGGACACTGTTGAAAAACTCAAAACCCAGCGCGACGAACTGATAGTTCAGATCAACCTGGCAAAAGCCGAAACCCGCGATGAGTGGGAAAAGATGGAAAAGCGCTGGCACGAAATTGACCAGAAAATCAAAACCGTCGGCAAAGAAGCCAGGGAAGCATCAGAAGACGTTGTTTCTGCCCTGGGCCTGCTTGCCGACGAAGTCGCTGATGCGTACAAGCGCATCAAGTCACAACTGTAGCGTCGGCGCTCATTAATCGACTTTTAAAATCAGGACAGGCAGAGGGAGGTCGATCGCAAACCAGGAGCACGAGCATGTCAAGCCAGACCAGAATTGCCGACGTCATGACGCCGCATCCGTATTTTATTGATATTGATGCACACCTTAACAGCGCCAAGGTAATGCTTACCCAATATCGCTTGCGTCATATGCCGGTCAAGCAGGACGAGAATATCGTAGCAGTAATCAGTATTCGCGATATTGAGCGCGCGGAAAGTCATGGCGTTGATACCTCTATTGGCACGGATACACGGGTTCGCGATGTGTGTACTGTTGCCGGTGAGGCTATTGTCCCGCCAGATGAACCGTTGAGCAGTGTACTGAAACGAATGGCCGACAATCATCTTTCCTGTGTTGTCATTGCCAAAAACAACCACCTTGAAGGTATCTTTACCCAGACCGATGTCTGTAAGCAGTTCGGGAGATTGCTGGAGAAGCTTGAGAATCCTGAGCCACGGAACTGATATCCGCACCAGTGGTGCCTGCAATCAGTCAACGAACGGGCCATGCTGATAAATCGACTCACCGTGAATATGTCCGGACAAGGCGATCAGCCTTGCCTTGCCGTCGGCATGTACCTGGACCGGCACTGTTTTCGGATTCAGGGCGGCCTGTCCTGCCTCGAGCCTGACTCCTTCCATCTCAACCTGGCCCGAAGCCACGTAAATCAGCAACTGCCGTGACGCAGCAGGCAGGTCAATCGTGTAACTGTCAGCATCAGTGAAGCTGATATCCAGATACACTACCGGCGTTTTCAGTTTGAGTGGGGATCCCTTACCAACGATAGTCCGGATAAAAACATTTCCCTTCGTCACTTCCGGGAACGCATCCGCGTTCACTTGCTGATATTCAGGCGCGATTTTCTTTTTGGCCTTGGCCAGGTTTATCCAGAGCTGGATGCCATGGCTGACAGTGCTGCCTCCAGGTGTCTCCGAATGCACAAGACCGCGGCCCGCGGTAAAACGTTGGGCACCACCCCGGCTGACAGTGCTGCGATTGCCGAGATTGTCTTCATGACGAAAACTGCCATCAAACATGTAGGTAATGGCTTCAAATCCACGATGAGGATGCGGCGGAAAGCCGGCGGGCGGTGTTACCCGGAATTCGTCGAACAAAACAAACGGGTCGGCATTTCGACAGCCAGCAACAGGAAACAGGCGACGCACCCTGGCGCCATCACCCTCTTCCATTTCATTGGCTCTCAGTATCTTCATCGCGCAGTATCACGAACCCGGCGATACCGGGCTCTCATCTGTTAAACCAGGTGACAACTGACAACATGCCCGTTATCCAGGGATTTTGAATCCGGGTAGGCCTGACGACAGTGTTCAGACGCCTTCGGGCATCGGGGGTGAAAATGGCAACCATTGGGCGGATTGCTTGGAGAAGGTATATCAAATCCTGTCTGCTGCGAACCCGGTCGTAGGGCGTGTTCATCGTCTGAATCCAGTCGCGGAATTGCCGACAACAATGTCTGCGTATACGGATGCTGCGGATTATCCAGTATGGCCGCTGCCGGGCCGGATTCAACAATACGGCCCAGGTACATCACGGCAATATCATGAGCAAGGTATTCGACCACGGACAAGTCGTGCGTAATGAACAGGTATGCCAGGCCAAGATCGTCCTGCAAATCCTTGAGCAAGTTCAGCACCTGCGCCTGGACCGAAACATCCAGCGCACTGGTGGGCTCATCACAAACAATCAATTTGGGTTCAACCGCCAGCGCCCTGGCGACACTGATACGCTGCCTTTGACCACCGGAGAACTCATGCGGGTAGCGCGACGCGGCACTTGCCGGGAGACCAACGCGGTCGAGCAGTTCGCTCACGCGAGCAGCTCTCCCGGCAGAATCATTTATTACACCAAGAGCTTTCATGCCTTCCTGAATAATATCGCCCACCAGCATGCGAGGATTCAGTGATGCATAAGGATCCTGGAAGATGATCTGCAGATCACGGCGTACGGCTCGCAAACCATCCTTGTCCAGCGCAGCGAGATCTGTTCCCTGGTATCGCGCAACGCCGCCTGTTGGATTAATCAGACGCAATAGCGATTTCCCAACTGTCGTCTTGCCGCAGCCGGATTCACCCACCAGCGCCAGTGTCCTGCCGGCTGCCAGGCTGAACGATACGCCGTCTACCGCCTTCACATGTCCGACAGTGTGTTTAAACAATCCTTTCTGAATAGGGAAGTGAACCTGCAATCCGTTCACCTCAAGAATGGATTGCGATGTAGCCGTGCTGTCCGATGCAGCTGTTGTCTGTGTGGTCGCGGGCGCTATGAGTTGTTCTGAAAAGTGACAACGCACACCATTGTGTTTGTCACCCTGCCACTCAGGCAATTGTTCACGGCACTGGTCCTTGGCCAACTGACAACGCTCAACAAATCGACAGCCGGAAAACTCCGTGGTCAACGGCGGCACCATACCAGGTATCACCGCCAAGGGCTCGCCGCGCTTGCCACGACCGGGAAGCGCACGAAACAGCATTTGCGCATAAGGATGCCTTGGTTGCCGGAAAAATGTGTCGGTAACCTGGGCTTCCACCAGTTGCCCTGCATACATCACCAGTACACGATGGGCCATCTGCCGAACGACTCCAAGATCATGAGTAATCAGCAGAATAGCCATGCCGGTGTTTTGCTGAATGGTTTTCAGCAAATCGAGAATCTGCTTCTGGATAGTTACGTCCAGCGCCGTAGTAGGCTCGTCAGCCACAAGCACATCAGGCTGGCACGCCAGCGCCATGGCAATCATTACACGTTGCTTCATTCCGCCAGAAAGCTGATGCGGGTACTCGTCAATACGACGCTCCGGGTCAGCTATACCCACCGATCGAAACAGTTCGACCACCCGGTCACGCGCACCCTGCTTGTCCAGGCTGGCACGATCCGGCAATACTTCCATGACTTGTCGACCCACGGTCATAACCGGGTTCAGTGACGATTGCGGCTCCTGGAATATCATTGCTATGCGTCTGCCACGAATGTCACGCATGGACATTTCCGGGATACCCAGCAGGTTCAGACCTTCAAGCTCAATGGAGCCGCCGGCAATTCTGCCGGCAGGCTCCGGCACCAGTTGCAGTACCGACAACGCGGACATGGACTTGCCGCATCCAGACTCGCCGAGAATGGCGACTGTTTCACCGCGATTGATGTCGAACGTTACGTTGTCCACAGCCCGCAGCTCACCGGCCTGGGTATCAAAATAGGTACGTAGCTCCTTGACCTGCAGCAAATTCTCACTCATGTGTCATCACCGTTTACGCAGACGCGGGTCGAATGCATCGCGCACCGCGTCAGAAAAAATATTGGCCGCCAGCACCAGGCCAAACATGAAAATAAATGCCGCCGTCAGGCTCCACCAGACCATGGGCTCTCGAGCCATTTCCAGTCGGGCACCATTGATCATGTTGCCCCATGAATCCATGCTGGGATCAACACCGACACCTACATAGGAAAGCACCGCTTCCGCCAGGACCAGCCCGCTGAAATCAAGCACAATGGTAATCAGGACTATATGCATCAGGTTTGGAAAGATATGACGGGTCATGATTCGCCCCGCGCGCACACCCAGCGCCTGGGCCGCCTGAACATAATCAGCTTCGCGAAGTTTCATGGTTTCCGCCCGCACCAGTCGGCACAAACCGGTCCAGCTCATAATGCCCAGTATCATGCACAGGAAAAGCAGTCGCGTGTCCGCACGCGATGCCAGGGTGTTGAATCCTTCCGGGTTGTTGGCCATGTAGACGTCGAGACTCAGAATCGCAGCAGCAATCAGCAGAACACCGGGTATTGAGCTCAAGGTCGTGTACAGGTACTGAATAACGTCATCAGCCCAGCCCCTGAAGTAGCCTGCCGTAATCCCGAGCATCACTGCAAACGGCAGCATGATCAGCGTGGTCAACGTACCAATCATCAAGCCGGTACGAATACTCTTCAGCGATTTATACAACACATCATTACCGACCTGATCCGTGCCAAAAATATGATACAACGGTCCCAGCTCGGCTATAAAAAACACAACGAAAAGCAGAACAAAAAGGCTGGAGAGTATGGCTCGCCAGGGGGTATCGGCCTCACCTCTTGCCAGCAATCGCAGTGCATTTTGGAAAGACAGTTCGCTGGTCATCTGTATGCGCCAGCTTACCAATGCCGCCACTGCCACCACGGTCATGAATGCCAACACCAGGACCTTTAGAGTGCGCGAGGCAATATCATCAGAAACCGTTGCCGGATCCTCCAGGTGCCTGCCACCCCAGGTCAGCCTGGAAAAACTGCGGGCACGCTTGCCCGGTTCCTGTTCGACAGTTTCCTTGGTGAAACCATACACCGCGAATGGCGATGAGTAGGTTTTCTCCTTCTGGACTCGCAACGGCTCAATGACAAGGTCCAGCAGGCTGAGCGAATCCGGGTGATACACGGCCTCACTTTTCTCGGCACTAAGCTGTTTGTCAACCAGCTGAAAATGCACTGAATCCAGTGCACCAACCGTGACATATGCCAGCAACAATACCAGCGCTGCCATGGCCATGGGCCGTCTTCGAACCTGCCTCCAGGGAGTGCGCAAATGTTCGTGCCGTGAAGCGTAAAAAGCGAATCCGGCGATACTTAGAAACAGGATGTACAGCAACACATCGGTCGCGAGAATGTCCATGCGAAAACCCATTACTGCAACCTCACTCTCGGATCAACCAGCGTGTAACTGATATCGGTCAAAATCAAACCGATGATGTAGAGCACCGAACCCAGGAACACCATGGCGCGAACTATCGCAAAATCCTGACTGTTAATGGCATCGATCGTATAACTGCCAAGGCCGGGGATACCGAAGAATGATTCGGTTACCAGACTGCCAATGAACAATAACGGAATCACCACAACCACCCCTGTAAGAATGGGGATCATGGCATTTTTCAGTACATGCCCGAACAGTACACGCAGTTCCGACAAGCCCTTGGCTCTTGCCGTTCGAACATAATCCTTGTTGATCTCTTCGAGAAACAGGATTCGATAAAGACGGGAGCTGGCCCCTATTCCCGCGACGACACCGATCAAGACCGGCAATACCAGGAACTTGATGGCATTGACACCGCCGTCATAACCGGAGATTGGAACAAGATGCAGCAACTTGCTGAGCAGGTACTGGCCACCAATAATATAAAACAGGCTGGATATGGACATTAGCGCCACACACAGCACAACACCCCATGTATCAACATAGGTTCCACGGAAAAATGCCAGCAACATGGCAAAGGTGATATTCACCAGCAAGCCAACAAGAAATGTCGGCAATGCAATCGCCAGGCTGGGCCACATGCGCTGACTGATATCATAAACAATGTCACGACCGGAGTCGGAACGGCCAAATTCAAACACGAACAATTTGACCGTATGCTCGTAAAAGATGGTATTGGTTATCGCCCCGCTGCCGGCTGCCTCGTTATTGATAAACAGCGGCTTGTTATAGCCGTGGTCCGATTTCCATCGATCAATAGCTTCGACAGTAACGCGCTTCTCACCCAGATGCATGCGTGCCATGTCATCTGGACTGTTGACCAGGAAAAACAGGCTGAATGTTATGATATTGACGCCAACCAGGATTGGCACCGCGTACAGAATACGACGAAGAATATAGGCGATCATGCGCGCACCTGCCTTTCCTTGCGGCGATACAGGACAATTGCCGGCACAATTCCCGCCAGAACCGCCAGCAGGGTCAGTACAACCGGCCACCATACCGGTTTGTTCCAATCATGACGACGCTGTTCCCGTAGCTCGGCATCAACCCGCATATACTTGAACGTGTTATGTGACATCAGGTGCAACTTGTGATTCCTGACCCAGTCATGCTGCAGCACGAATTTCTTGGGATGATAGCCCCAGGCCCATGGCGCATCACGACGAAGAACTTCCTGGATTCTGTCCATTATCTTCTGCCGCGCCGGTCCATTGTCCATATCTTTCACCTGCTCAAACAGGCGATTAAATTCCGGGCTGTCATAGTTTGCCGCGTTCTCGCCATGGAACTTGACCTTGCCGTTAGGTCCATACAACAGGAACAGGAAGTTTTCTGGATCCGGGTAGTCTGCGTTCCAGCCCCAGGAAAATATCTGTGAACTGCCGTCACGCATCTTGTCCTGGAAACGGTTATAGTCTGTTGCGCGCACGACCAGTTGAATATTGAGCTTTTCAAACTGCTTGCGCATCCAGTCAAAACGGGCTTTCTGTTCAGGACCGGCAGCGCGCTCATCCAGGTACAACAACAGGCGCTGACCGGTCTTGGGATCAACGCCGTTCTCGTAACCAGCCTGCTTCAGAATTCGCCTGGCCTCATCGATTGATTTGCGTTTTGGCTTGCCATCCACCCAGTCATAGACATAGGGATTAATGCCGGCTTCGCCTTCCTGGTAACCGAATATGCCGGGCGGTAACAGGCTTTGTGCAGCAATACCGCGACCGTTCCGGAAAATCGACACTTCTTCTTCATAATCAATGGCAATGGAAATCGCCTGGCGCAACTTGCGCGCCCTGTCGCTATAGCCACCAATTACGGGATCAAGCATGTTGAATCCCAGGTACGATGTTGTCGACCGGACGACGGCAAGCAGTTCAATGCCCTTGTCTCTCATCTCGGGAGTAACATCCGTATCGCCGGTAGCATTGAACTGAACCGCCTGGTCGAAACTCTCGGCGCTGACACCTGACTGGTCATAGTAACCCTGGAGGAACTTGTTCCAGTAGGGTATACCCTCTTTCTCCAGGCTGAAGATAATCTTGTCGATAAATGGCATCTTCCCGCCGGCATCATTCAGCAGGCCACCCGTCTTGTCGGCTTCTTCTCCTTCCGATGGGTACAGTTCGCCGCGGAAATTGGGATTGCGCTCCAGCACCATTTGCCTGTTGGGATCATTCACTGTCAACATGTAGGCACCGGTACCGATTGAATACCAGTCCAGCGTCAGGTTGCGCTCATCCATGCCGGGTTGTGAAAAAAACAAATCGGCTTCCCACGGCATGGGCGCGAAAAACTGCATGGCCATCCAGTAGATGAACTGGGGATACTTGCCCTTGATGGTGATTTCGTAGGTATGGTCATCGACAAGTTTTACGCCCTTGATGTCATGCTTGCGCAAATCAAGAAATGGCTTGTCCTTTATATCCTTGTATTGCTGATCAGCCTTGGTCAATTCCTCCATCAATTCCCGTAAACCGACAATATATTCGGCCATCAGGCTGTAGATCGGTGAATGCAGGCGTGGACTGGCCAGCCGCTTGATCTGATAAACATAGTCTGCTGCAGTCAGTTCACGGGTACCCTGATGCTCAAACTGTCGGAGTTGAAAAATACCCTCGAGCTTGTCTCGATCAAGATTGTGATAGCGATACTGGCCGGCGTCGTCGCGTGCCAGGGCCGGGTGTGGCTGAAACAGAATACCCTTCTTGATCTCAATTCTATAAACGCTGTAGGCAATACGGTCCGGCGAAACAGGGTCCGCCAATCGACGCTGCTTGCTGTCGTAATAGACCGGCTTTGGTATGGCAGTTGCCGTGGAAGGCATTAACTCGTAGGGGCGCTTCAGGTAATGATACTCGAAAGGCGGTTCGTAAATATTGCCGATCACATCGTATTCGTTTTCGCTGTAGGAGCGCGCCGGGTCCATACGCTTTGGCTTTACGGAAAACGAGGTATAAAGCGTATTGCTGCCGGATTCACGATCCGGATACGGATTATTCCAGGATGCCTGTACGCTGATTCCGAAGCAGAACATGAATAATGCCGAGAAACCTGTCGCCAGGACCCGGTTCAAACCGGGATTCTTGTTTCTTGTTGTCACTTGATCTCCACTGGCGCCTATTTGCTGCCTGATGGCAGGCAGGCGCCCTCCCCAGTAATGCTGAGCATAGTATTATTTTCATGTTTGTCGCAAACCCGGAAATCCGGGTACAATCCGTAAAGACCCGCAGGCCCCGGTCGTTCGCGGCTGGCGCCTATCGTAACAAAAACTGAGGGAGAATAAACATGGGTTTTCTGGCAGGAAAACGGGCGCTGATTGTTGGCGCGGCCAGCGAACGATCTATCGCCTGGGGCATTGCCAAGGCAATGCATCGTGAGGGCGCGGAACTGGCGTACACCTACCAAACCGAAAAGCTGAAGGCCCGGGTAGACAAAATGGCAACCCAGACCGAATCGGACATTGTGTTGCCCCTGGACGTCAGCAGCGATGAACAGATTGACCATGTCTTTTCCGAACTCGACAATTACTGGGACGGGCTGGACATCATCATTCATTCCGTTGCCTTTGCGCCGCGCGACCAGCTGGAAGGCAATTACGTGGACGCGGTGACCCGCGAAGGCTTCAATATCGCCCACGAAATCAGCTCCTACAGCTTCGCAGCACTGGCCAAGTCAGGACGCCAAATGATGCAGGGTCGTAATGGCTCAATGCTGACCTTGAGCTATATTGGCGCCGAACGGGCCATCTCCAACTATAATGTTATGGGGCTCGCCAAGGCATCACTCGAAGCCAATGTGCGCTACATGGCGGCGGCATTGGGTCCGGAAGGCATTCGCGTAAATGGCATCTCCGCCGGCCCCATCAAGACCCTGGCTGCTGCCGGTATAGGTGATTTCCGGAAGATATTCGACTTTTACGAAAAGAACGCGCCGCTGCGCCGGGGCGTGACCATCGAAGAAGTTGGCAACTGTGCCGCGTTCCTGTGTTCCGATTTGGCATCCGGCATCACCGGTGAGGTGACCTACGTTGACGGTGGCTTCAGCAAGGTGGCCGTCAACACCTGACAGATAACCGGTTCACTGAAAACAAAAGCCTGCTTGAATCAAGCAGGCTTTTTTTGGTCCATATGTCTGCAGGCAGGCCTGCTACAGATTCTCCGGGAATATCTTGACATCCGCCTGTTCACGCAGGCCGGCCTGGAAGTTGGCAAAGTAACCGTCGCCCTGTCGTCCGGAAAGGGTCTCCTGCATTCGTTTACGATCCGCCGCAGAGGCAGCATCTGCCTTACCTTCGACAATGCGAACCAGGGCAAATACAGCAGCACCCTTGACACCAAGGTCCACATCACCCAGCACCTGCCTGCCTTCGACTGGATGATCAGCGGCAAATGCAGCCGATACCAGCGCGTTATCCACACCGGTATTCTGCTCCTGATTCAGGGTTTTGGCGCTAACCAGTCGGAAACCCAGGCTGGCTGCCGCTTTACCCAATCCCTGCTTGTCGGCTGCCTGACGAAGCTGGTTACGCTGCTCAACAACCATGGAGGCAGCTTTCTGGTTTCGCAGAATATTTTCGATGTCATTCCGAACCTGCTCATACGGCTTCGCCTTGCTCGGCCGATGCCCCGAGACACGCAATGCCACCAGTGTGGTGTCGCCCACTTCCAGGGATTCGCTATTACGGCCCTGGTCAAGCACTTCCGGATTGAATGCCGCCTCGACCACCGGGCGCTTGGATGTAATTCCGGCCTTGCCACCGCTTCTGCCAAACCAGTCTGAGGTTTGCAGCTTCAGGCCCAGCTCTTTCGCTGCCGGTTCGAGGCTGTCCGGATTTTCAAAAACAAGGTTATAGAACGTTTCGTTCAAACCGTAAAACTGCTCTTCGCCTTTTCGCTGACGATAGGTTTTGATCAACTCGGCGCGCATCGATGCATAGGGTTTACGGACAGCTGGCTGAAGCTCGGTAAGCTTGATCAGGTGATAACCAAACTGGGTTTTGACCGGGCCAACAAGCTCTCCTTTTTTGCCAAGGCTCATGGCCGCCTGCTCGAATTCCTTGACCATCACTCCCGGCTGCAGGTAACCGAGGTCACCACCTTTGCCAGCAGAACCCGGGTCATCGGAGTGTTTCCTCGCCAGCGCGGCAAAATCCTTGCCCGCACCCAGTTGATTCGCCAGATCATTGGCTTCGTCCAGAGCCTTCTGGTCATCGCCCTCGATCAATATATGACTGATCCTGCGCTTCTCTTTTTTCAGAAACGCTCCAGATGAGGTCTGGTTATAAAACTCCTTCAACTCTTCCTCGCTGGGTACATACCCGGCAGCAAGTGCTGCCGCAGACAACTCAATATATGATACCTGCACCTGCTCCTCAGTCTGAAAGCGGGAAGTATTGGCTTCGTAGTACGCCCGCATCTCGTTATCGGTGATCTTCAGCCCGGAACGGAAACGTGAAGGCTCGATCAATACGTAATCAATAACGCGCTGCTGCTGCGCCAGCGCAAGGGCCTGATCAACAGCCTTGTCAGTGACAATGGCGGATTGACGATAGGTATCCAGTAGTTGCTGCAGCGCCAGGCTTTCACGTGACTGGCTTTCATATTCGCGCACACTGGTACTTGCCGAACGCAACGCGGTTTGATACATCGCCGGATCGAACTGGCCATTGGTCTGAAAATATGTTTGCGAACGGATATAATCACTCAGCTGAACGTCGCTGGCCCTGTAACCAAGTGACCGGATCTCAGCCATCAGCAGCGACTCGTTAATCAGAGACTCTACTACCTGCTGCTTGATGAACGGGTTATCCCACATGGATGGCGGAACATTGGATTTGTAACGGTCGAGCGCACGCAGATAAACCTGCTTGGGCACTTCAACACCCTTGCCCTTTGCCACCAACAGGTTCGAGCCACCCTCAAAGTAGGAATTGATTCCCCACAATGAGAAGACAGCAATAATAATGCCTACGATAAGTGCGGCGGCGACGCCACGTGTTTTTTCTCTAATAGCAATCAGCATGGGAACTTACTCTGCGGCTTGACCAAACTGGTATCGGTTCAACAATCCATTGGTTGTCTTGTTTATAGGTATCTGTGGAATGCGGTTCGCCGGCCGTACCGGTAAAACCTGTCCGGGCGCAAGTTTACTATGTAAAAGCCGGTGAAAATAGAGGGGCGGGACCGATGCTGCGGCCCAGGCCGGATCTGATGAATTTCGGATTCTCGGGCAATGACATCCCGGGAAGGATGCCGCCGAGTAAACTAAGGAAAGTGGCGGAGCGGACGGGGCTCGAACCCGCGACCCCCGGCGTGACAGGCCGGTATTCTAACCAACTGAACTACCGCTCCGCAGAGACTGCGCAAATCCCGCCGGCAAGGGCGAGAAATGGTGGGTGCTGAGGGAGTCGAACCCCCGACATTCGCCTTGTAAGGGCGACGCTCTACCAGCTGAGCTAAGCACCCGCGCTATCTGGCATTTTCTTTTCCCTGTCAGGACAGTTATCCACTTCAGGGCTTCCCTGGGGTGTCACCTGGCAAACCCTGCCAGCCCCGAAGGCGCGCTAGTGTACGGCATCAGCGCATGCTTTGCCAGCACCAATTCCATCAAATTTTGCCTGTCAGAAACCATTGCATCAGGCAAAAAAAGAGGCCCGGATCAAGTCCGGGCCCGCTTTTTACAAGCCTGCGGCGTCACTGTCAAGAACGCCGTTGCAACGCATGAAGCCCCGTATCAATGAGTCGTCAATGACGATTTCACTTCACCACCCTCACCGGTTGCAGCCACCGGCTTTTCCGGCGTTTCTTCTCTCGGTTCAGGCATGCGCTCCAGCGCGGTTTCCAGCACTTCGTCAATCCAGCGTACCGGTTTTACGGTGAGATCCTTGAGCACGTTTTCCGGAATCTCGGTCAGATCTTTTTCGTTGCCATGCGGAATCAGTACCGTCTTGATACCACCACGATGGGCCGCCAGCAGCTTTTCCTTAAGGCCACCAATGGGTAGCACTTCACCGCGCAATGTGATTTCGCCAGTCATGGCGACATCCGCCTTCACCGGGATCATGGTCAACATGGACACCATGGCTGTGCACATGGCGATACCGGCGCTGGGGCCATCCTTGGGAGTCGCACCCTCCGGAACGTGGATATGGAAATCCTGTTTCTGGTAAAAATCGGATTCCAGGCCGAGCTTCGCGGCACGACTGCGAACCACGCTCATCGCCGCCTGGATGGATTCCTGCATGACATCTCCCAGCTTGCCGGTGATAGTCAGCCTGCCCTTGCCAGGCACAATAACGCCTTCGATAGTCAGCAATTCGCCGCCGACCTCGGTCCAGGCCAGACCGGTAACCTGGCCGACCTGGTTGCTTTCTTCAGCTTCGCCGTAGCGGAACCGGCGCACACCCAGGTAATCGGAGAGATTGCCGGAATTGACCTCGATATGTTTCTGGTCAGTTTCCTTGAGCACCAGTTTCTTGACCACCTTGCGACAAACTTTCGCAATCTCGCGCTCGAGATTACGAACACCGGCTTCACGCGTATAGAAGCGCACGATATCGCGAATCGCTTCTTCAGAAACAGTCAACTCACCCTCGTTGAGGCCATTGTTTTTCATCTGCTTGGGCAACAGGTAACGGATAGCGATATTGGTTTTTTCGTCCTCGGTATAACCGGACAGGCGGATCACCTCCATTCGATCAAGCAACGGGCCCGGAATATTCAACGAGTTTGATGTGGCGACAAACATTACATCCGACAAATCGTAGTCCACCTCGAGATAGTGATCACCGAATGTATGGTTCTGCTCCGGATCCAGTACTTCAAGCAAGGCTGAGGATGGATCACCACGAAAATCCATGGACATCTTGTCGACTTCGTCCAGCATCATCAACGGATTCCTGACCTTGGCCTTGCTCAGGTTCTGGATAATTTTTCCTGGCATGGAACCAATATAAGTACGACGATGCCCGCGAATCTCGGCTTCATCACGCACTCCACCCAGCGCCATGCGAATAAACTTGCGACCGGTTGCCCGGGCAATAGACTGACCCAGCGAGGTCTTGCCGACGCCCGGGGGTCCAACCAGGCAAAGAATCGGCCCCTTGAGTTTCTTCACTCGCTGCTGAACCGCGAGGTACTCGACTATGCGTTCCTTGACCTTCTCAAGACCATAGTGATCCTCTTCAAGCACTTCCTCGGCAAACTTGAGATCCTTGGTAATCTTGCTCTTCTTGCGCCACGGCACGTTCACCATGGTATCGATATAGTTACGGACCACGGTTGCTTCCGCGGACATCGGTGACATCATCTTGAGCTTGTTAAGCTCGGCTTCCGCCTTGTCACGGGCTTCCTTGGGCATACCAGCCTTGGTAATCTTTTTGCTCAGCTCTTCAATCTCGTTGGGCGCCTCATCCATCTCACCCAGCTCTTTTTGAATCGCCTTCATTTGTTCGTTGAGATAGTACTCACGCTGGCTCTTTTCCATTTGCCGCTTGACCCGGCCGCGGATACGTTTTTCCACCTGCAGCAAATCAATTTCGGATTCCATGACTGACAGGATGTGCTCCAGGCGCTGGCGAACATCCCCCATTTCGAGAATTTCCTGCTTGTCCTCGATCTTGAGGCTTAAATGCGCAGCGATGGTATCGGCCAGTCGACCCGGCTCTTCGATACCGTTTACCGAGGTCAGGATTTCCGGTGGAATCTTCATGTTGAGTTTGACGTACTGGTCGAATTCGGACAGCACTGATCGGGTCAACACTTCGAGCTCGCGTTCATCGGCGGCTTCTTCAACCACGTTCTCTACTTCAGCAGCAAATCCCGTCTCACTTTCGACAAACCGTGTAACCAGTGCGCGCGCCTCGCCTTCCACAAGCACCTTAACGGTGCCATCGGGCAATTTCAGCAGCTGCAGAATACTGGCAATGGTGCCATATCGATGGATTTGCTCGGGCTCAGGATCGTCATCAGAGGCGCTTTTTTGGGCTACCAGCATGATTTTCTTGTCAGACTCCATGGCCTGCTCGAGTGCGTCAATGGATTTGCGTCGCCCCACGAACAGGGGGATTACCATGTGCGGGAACACCACCACATCACGCAATGGCAGGACGGGCAAAAGCCCTCCGTTATCAGGTGCCTGGCCAGGTTCGTTATTTGTTTCATCTGTCATGGGTGCTGTTCTCTATTCGTTTCTAATGGACTTCGCCAGGTGGCCATTTCTGCCGCAGCATGCTGCTACCTGTGGACACCGCCAGACAAAGTCATGATCGGTAGACAAACCGTACTCTCCGGTTTGTCTTTCTTGGGGTTGAAAAACAGTCATTTCAACCTGAAATCGATAATCGCTGGCAGATCCTGTGCCCTTCTGACCCGGGTCCCGGATACCCAATCTCCAGGAATAAAAAAGCCCTGCAGAACAGGGCTTTCACTCTGATCAGGGACCAGCGCATCCCTCGCCCTCAAGGGTTATTCGCGCGCTTCTCCTCGCTTTCATCGGCATATATCAGCAATGGCTGAGCGCCGTCGGTAATAACATTGGCTTCAATGACAACTTTCTCAACGTTATCCATCGAAGGCAGATCAAACATGATGTCCAGCAGTGCGCTTTCAATAATGGAACGCAGGCCCCGAGCACCGGTTTTGCGTTCCATGGCACGGGTGGCCACAGATCGCAGGGCATCATCCCGCACTTCCAGATCCACGCCTTCAAGCTTGAACAGCTTCTCATATTGCTTGACCAGTGCATTCTTCGGCTCGGTAAGGATCCGCACCAAAGCTTCAACATCCAGTTCCTCGAGAACGGCGAGTATAGGCAGTCGGCCAACAAATTCAGGGATTAGCCCGTACTTGATCAGGTCTTCAGGCTCGATAGCCTGGAGCAGTTCTCCGACTTTCTTTGACTCGGACTTGCTCTTGATCTCGGCGCCAAAACCTATACCACTCTTCTCAGAGCGCTGCTGGATAACCTTTTCCAGGCCGGCAAATGCGCCGCCACAAATAAACAGGATTCCGCTGGTATCAACTTGCAAAAATTCCTGCTGTGGATGCTTCCGGCCTCCCTGTGGCGGAACTGACGCTACTGTACCTTCGATCAGCTTGAGCAGGGCCTGTTGCACACCCTCACCCGAGACATCACGGGTAATGGAAGGATTGTCAGATTTCCGTGAAACCTTGTCGATTTCATCAATATACACAATGCCCTTTTGAGCTTTTTCGACATCGTAATCGCACTTTTGCAGCAGTTTCTGAATAATATTTTCCACGTCCTCGCCAACGTAGCCGGCTTCGGTCAACGTGGTGGCATCGGCAATGGTGAAAGGGACATTCAGCAGTCGCGCCAGCGTCTCAGCCAGAAGCGTTTTGCCGGAGCCTGTCGGGCCAATCAGGAGAATATTGCTCTTCGCAAGCTCAACATCACCGCCCACCGCTTCCTGGTGGTCAATACGCTTGTAGTGATTGTAAACGGCAACAGCCAACACCTTCTTGGCAGCAGACTGGCCAATGACGTATTCGTCCAGAATCTTGTAAATTTCGTGTGGTTTTGGGTACTTTTTGCCGGTACCAGTTGCGCCTTGCTCTTCCTGCACTTCCTCACGAATAATGTCATTGCACAGCTCAACACATTCGTCGCAGACAAAGACGGACGGTCCTGCAATCAGCTTTCGGACTTCATGCTGGCTCTTTCCGCAGAATGAACAGTAAAGAAGCTTCTCGCCCTTGCCGTCACCCGAACCGCTGTGATGATCATTACTCATTCATCCACCTCAGATCTACCGACGCCGGCACAACCGGCGCCCTCTACAAACCAAATCGCGCTTTTTACAATGTATAGCACGGAGCCAGTCTTGTACACCCTCCAGGTTATGCGCGATTTGCAATAACATTATCAATCAGACCGAATTCCACAGCCTCGTCGCCACCCATAAAATTGTCACGATCGGTATCGCGCTCGATTCGATCCAGCGGTTGCCCCGTGTGGTATTGCATGATCTCGTTCAGGCGTTGACGTACACGCAGAATTTCCTTGGCATGGATGTCGATATCCGTGGCCTGGCCCTGGTATCCGCCGAGCGGCTGATGAATCATCATGCGCGCGTTAGGCAATGCAAATCGTTTACCCTTGGCGCCGCCGGTCAACAGCAATGCTCCCATACTCGCCGCCTGGCCAATACAGACGGTACTGACATCCGGTTTTATGAACTGCATAGTATCGTAAATTGCCAGACCGGCAGTGACTGCGCCGCCGGGAGAATTTATATAAAGATGAATATCCTTGTCCGGGTTTTCCGATTCCAGGAACAACAGTTGCGCCACAACCAGGTTAGCCATGTGGTCTTCAACGGGGCCGACAAGAAAAATCACACGCTCCTTGAGCATGCGTGAATAAATATCAAATGCACGCTCACCGCGACCGGTGGTTTCGATCACCATTGGTACGAGGCCGAGCGCTTCAGGTTGCTGCATGCCCAGACCATGTCCTGCACCAGCAAACGGTGGTTGTGTTTTAAATGTCATGCGATATCACCTTTCCCCTTGTCTGATTTCAGGATTTCCTGACCCTTGCCAAAGACTCAACTCCAGCCAGCCTAAGCGCGGCTCGTGGATTTCACAAGCTCCTGGAAACCGATTTTCGACTCCTTGACCTTGGCCGTCATCAGCACCGCATCGACCACCAGGTCTTCCAGCACAGCCTGCTCGAGACTGGCCAGGCGGCCTGGCTTTTCATAGTGCCACGCAACTACGGCTTGCGGAGACTCGTAATTGGCCGCCAGATCCTCTACACGCTGTCTTACCTGGTCAGCATCGGCTTTCAGATCCTTTTCCTTTACAATTTCGGCCATAATCAGGCCCAGCGCAACCCTGCGCTCTGCAAGCTTTTCATAGATATCATCAGTAATCATGCTGTTATCGCCAGCCAGCCCCTGGGCCATGCGCTGCTGCCGATCTGATTCCCTCATATGGCGAATTTCCTGTGAAATCAGCCCCTTGGGAACGTCAAATTCATTCACCTTTAGCAGCGTTTCCAGGACCTTGTTGCGCAGCAGGTTGCGCTCACGCTGTTTACGCTCGCGCTCAAGATTGTCGCGCACGTCAGATTTCATCTGCTCGACACCACCATCAATACCCAGCTCTTTGGCAAATTCGTCATCCAGGGGCGGTAATTCGGGCTCGGAAACGGTCTTTACAGTGATCTCAAACTGGGCTTTTTTGCCGGCAAGATTTTCGGCACGATAGTCCGCCGGGAAAGTTACATCAACGTTGACGGTTTCATCAGGCTTGGCACCCTTGATACCTGCTTCGAAGCCTTCGATCATGGAACCGGAACCCAGAACCAGTGGCACCGCTTCAGCGCTGCCTCCGGCAAATGCCTCTCCATCAATGCGGCCAACAAAATCAATGACCACTTGATCGCCATCAGCAGCTGCCCGATCTACCGGGTTCCAGCTCTTGCGCTGTTCGAGCATGGTGTTGATGGTATGATCAACATCGGCGTCGGTAACTTCAGCGACAATTTTTTCCACTTCTTCTCCGGACAGGTCCGGTTTTGGAATGGCCGGGTAAACATCAAATTCGGCGACGTATTCAAATTCCTTGCCGCGCTCAATGGTCTTCAGTTCAATGCCCGGCAAACCTGCCGGAACAAGGGATTCCTGGCTCAATGCTTCCTGGATACTGTTCTGAACCAGTTGATTACTGGCCTCGGCCAAGGCATCGCGACCGTACTGGGCTTCCACCACTTTCATCGGCACCTTGCCTTTACGAAAGCCTGGCATGCGTACGTTTCTGGACAATCGTTTAAGTTGTTCAGCAACTGCGGTCTCCAACTCCTCAGCCGGGATGGATACCGTTATGCGTCGACCAATGGATCCTGTTGTTTCAACCGAAACCTGCATTTCACTAACCTCTGATAAGTTACTGTTTCTAAATATCTTTTACTACTATCAGGTCACACCGGCTCAAATCCGGCCTGGTTTGTTCGATGTGATACCTAATATATATCGACAATATCTGGTGCGAATGGGGAGAGTCGAACTCCCACGGGATACCCCACTGGAACCTAAATCCAGCGCGTCTACCAGTTCCGCCACATTCGCAGGGCGCAATTTGGGGCGCAATTCTGCCACAAGCGCTGGCCCGATGGCATAAAAAAGTCATTCTGACTTGTAGTGAGATCACATTGGAAGGGGGTACCGGGGACAGTACCGCCCCCAGGGCCACCTGGAACTACCGCGGAGAGATTCGATTGATGACTACTGCCACGCCCGTTCGGAGGGCAGACCCAATCCACCCCGGTGATGTCTGCATCAGCACCCGGGTATTTCAGGTCTCGGGATCAGGCAATAGCCTGCAGAACCTGAATTGAGTGTGGAGTCGTTCAGGCGCTCTTGGCTACCGCATCCCGCGCCAGAAATCTTACCGCAACACCATCATCAGAGCAGCGCACCACCTGGATCTGGACGGTTTCAGATTCCTGACCGAATTCGGTATGCACGCTGATTGTCAGGTAACCCGTGTCACCAACGGCCAGCGAATGAATGGCGCCATTATCTGAAGCAAGGAATGCGCCGCCCGCACTGAAGTTCCGTGATCTCACCTCGTGGGACTCATTCTTGTCCATATCCAGCTGCGCATTAATCGCCAACGGAATACGCTCGTATTCGCGCCTATCTTCGTGCCCCATAACCCCTCTCCCGAGAATCCGCTTTAGACAGTCGTCTGATTAAGTATTGATAAAGTAATATTTATAATTGATATATTGCGTGCACACCTAAATAGTATAGACATATTTTTTCTACTGCCAACCCGGGATGCAGTGTACGCTATTGCCAGCCATGGTTGTTTCGGGCAGTCATCTGACTCGGTAATGTGAACCAGTTAGCGCCATGACGCCCTAAACCGAGTCAGCCAGAAACCGGAAAAACCAGGACTCAATCAACAAACAGGTAGCGCTCCTGCCAATGACTTGTTACAGCAGCCAGCGCCTTGGCGGCACTGGATTCGGGAAACCGCTGAAGAAAATTTTGCCCCATGCGTCGGCAACGGGTCACCGCATCGTCTTCAGGAATAGTCCCAAGCACCGTGGCGGCATTGCTCAAATGCCGCATCAGGTTCTTGTTGACACGCTCTACCTGGGCCAGGTCGCCTTCGGCGACACGATTGAGAATAACGGCTGGCTGGAATTGCCTTAGCCCTGCCCCGATCAATTGGCGCGCAACGTCTTCGCCCAGGCGATGCTTGACGACATTGAATATATCTGCGACCCGCACCGGTTCCTCGCCACAAGTCTTTATCAAACCCGGGTGTGCGTTCTCGATCAGATCTATAACATGGTGAATTAACGCTTTCTTGAGGAACGAGATTAATGCCGTCATTGCCGACAAATCTGCCGTCGCGATCGCCAGCCTGTGGTCGGCACCCAGGAAAAAATCAATGTTGTCCTGCGAACTGCCGGCACCAATATCCAGAAAAACCAGGTCCGCATCCAGCCCCGGTAATGCACCGAGCAGCCTGTGCTTTGCCTGTTCCGAGAAACCGGTAATCGAAGATTGCCTGCCTGCAGCCGGAACAATCGCCAGCTTTTGATTGTCTTCCATGGGAACAACAAGATCGTTCAAGGTGGTGACACTGCCGGACAGGAAGCTGTCCAGCGACCGGTCAACACGCCCGATGCCGGCGGAGAGATGCAAGTTGCCTACACCAAAATCGAGATCTACAACAACAACGCGATATCCTGACCGCGCCAGGTACCAGCCCAGACCGAAACTGCTAAGCGTCTTGCCAACTCCCCCCTTGCCGGAAGCAACCGCCACAATCTTTGGCGGAATTCGTTCCTTATCAACAGAAGCCGTTGTTGCAAGATGCTCCTGGTCAACAGTCATGCTCGCGGTCATACTTTCCATTCCTGATACCTGTCCCCGTTTAGCCCTTGACGCTCCTGGTTACCCAGGCTTATACCTTGCCTTCATTGAATCGTTGCCGCCAATCGTGGTCCTGGTTGCCAGGATCAGACGGTTGCATGGTCGCGCCAGTTTCCCGGGGTAAATCAGGATCAATCTCAACGTGATCCGTCGACTGGTCGCGCATCTGCGCCTCAACTTCCTCGTCAGATAACAAAAATAATGGCTCTTCGTCCGATAGCAGGAAATCCTGTTCTGTATCCTGGAATATCGCCGGGTCACTATCCACGACTTCTGTGCCAGGCAGAACCGCTGCGTCCGTCAAGCCCGATTCAATCGGTTCACCGAGATTGACTTCGTCGGCAAGCAGGCCGCCGCTTCCAACAATGCTTTCACGGTATGCTTCAAGCGAGGCCAGTGGATCGTCAATTCCAGCCATCGTCTCGGCCAGGCTTATCGGCGTCGGGAAATCATCGTCATCCATGGCTGGCACGGCATCATCAGGCAAGGCAATATCGTCAAAGGAATTGAAATTTCCACCGCGTTCCTTGTTCTGGATGGTTGTCCATGCGTCCGGCTCAACGATTTCATGTTTCGGAAAATCGTCCGTTTTCTCATTGAATCCAGGCTGTTGTTCGCGATCCCTGGCTTGACGCGCCAGCGCCTGCTCCAGGAAGCTGGTACCGCGACCGGCTGATTCGTCGGTGCCCGTTACCGGGATATTTTCGGCAGCTTCTACACTGACGGTTGCCGCCAATTCAACATCTGTAGGTGACTGTTCAACCAGCAATGCTTCCTGGTCCGGCTCGGTATGATGATCCGCGGATTCAACATTGCCTGCTTCCACCGGTTCGAAATCCGCAGGCGACTGTGCGGCCAACGATACTTCCTGGACCGGCTCGTTATTGTAATGAGCTGCAGTTTCAACACTGCCTGTTTCCGCAATTTCTACATCCGCAGGCGACTGTGCAGCAAACGATACCTCCTGGTCCGGCCTGGCATGATGATCTTTTGAGCTCACTGACAGCGCTGATGCATACAACTGCTTTAACATCGATGAAAACACATGCCTCACGTTCAATATCGGTACGACCCGTTCACCATCTTTAACACAGGCCATTGCGAGTGATTTCCATGCAACCGGTGTATTCGGTACCGGGCAGGCCATATCGCTGGATACCATGATATTTGCCGGTGCTGCGCGCAGCACTACCGCTCCATTCTGAATTGGCTCACCGGGCGCGGCCTGGTATGCCAATACCATCACGCCTGCCATGTCCACCAGGGATGTTGCCGCCGGGTTCAGCACCGACGCCAGATCGATAACCGGGATAATTCTGTCTCGCCACAAGATGACTCCCGGTGAGTACACCGGCGCCATAGGTACTGGCATGATATTGATATCGGCAGAAACCAGGAACTCCACCATGCTGTTACCACCAACAGCAGCCTTGCAGGTTCCGTCGAGTGGCAATAACCAGGCTTTAGTCTGAGCCATAACGCGCCTCCAGTTCCGCCATGTATTTGACAATGCCACCACTCTTTGCTGCCGCAACCATGTTTCCTTCCAGTAATGAAAGCCATTGCAATGGTGATTCTTCGTTAGCCATGCACTCGGGCATCGCCTGTAGCGACAAGTCATCGTCCGACGGCAACATGCGTATCTGGTCGCACAATAGTCCGACCTGCTTGTCGCCGGCATCAAACATGATGCAAAAACGCCGTGTTCTCGGCGGCATTTCCTGGAGTTCAAGATGAGCACCCAGGCTGTACGCCGGCCACATCCGGCCATTGCGATCCAGCCAGCCGGCCTCAGCCTCTCCGTCCACTGATACTTCGAGGGCGGAGGCAAGCTCTATAGTGGACGCATCTTTTTGGGGAATCGCCAACTTGAGATTGTCGATAGACAATATCAGCCAGCCCGGCACTTCCCGAACCGGCTGGATATTGTCATTCAATGGTATGGCTACCTGGTTCATGCTGCCTCACTCAAACTGGATTTCAACAGGGCCAGCAAATCTGCTTCCCTGTATGGCTTGGTTACATAGTGGTCAACACCGGCGTTCTTTGCCTGCAAGCGATGCTTGTCCGCCGTTCTCGAAGTAATCATGATTACCGGAATATCCCGGTAATCGGTTTCACCGCGGATGTGCATTGTCAGCTCCAGGCCATTCATGCGTGGCATCTCCATATCCACCAGCACGGCGGCCGGCCGGTGCTTCTTGATCTCATCAATGGCATCCATTCCGTCCTTGGCCGTTCTCACCCTGAATCCATTGCCACCAAGCATTAGACTCAAGGCGGTACGAACACTCAGCGAATCGTCAACGACCAGAATATCGTCAAGAGCGTCCGCCCTGGATGGATTGCGTCGATTGACCACGCTTACTTCGGCACCGTTGGCGGAAGTCTGTTGCACCAGGTCTGATATTTCCAGTATCGGTATCACGCGACCATCGCCGAGAATCGAGGCCCCGATAACGCCCTTTATGGCATTGATTCGCCTGCCCATGCTCTTGATTACGAGATCGCGACCACTGGTTACCTTGTCAACAACAATGGCAAACTTCTGATCCATAACCCGCATCAGGATCACCGGGCGCTGATCATGTTCCTGGCCAAACCGTTGTGACTCACCAAGTCCGACCAGGGATCCCAATGAATAAATCGTACAGTTATCCTGCGCATCCTTGTAAAACCAGCGATTGCCGATCTTCCTGATATTTGATGCGCCACCGTAAACAATGCGGTCAAGGTTATCTGTCGGAATCGCAAAGACCTGGTGTTCGGCTTCAGCCAGCAAACAGTGGGTGATACCGATGGATATCGGCAGGCGCAAGGTAAACGTGACGCCCTGGTCAACCCTGGTCTTTATGCTGATGGAACCTTTAAGCCGGGTAATACTGGTGTTGACGATATCCATGCCGACACCGCGACCTGAAAGCTCGGTGACTTTGGCGCTGGTGGAAAATCCGGGTTTCAGAATCAGTCTTGCAATATCTTCGTCAACAATATCTTCCCTGTCCGTAATCAGTCCCTGCTCGACGGCCTTGTTGTGAATTCTGAACAAATCCAGACCGGCACCGTCATCACTGCATTGAATAACCAGGTAGTTGCCGTCACGTGAAAAGCGTATTTTGATATTTCCGGTTTCGTCCTTGCCCTTGTCCACGCGACTACCGGATTTTTCCAGTCCATGATCAACGGCATTTCTAAGCATGTGCTGGATCGGGTCTATCAGAACATTCACCATCTGGTCGTCGAGCATTACGTCGCCGCCCTCAATGACCAGTTTTGCTGACTTGCCGGACTTTTCCGCTGCCTGCCTGACTGTACGCTGCAGCCTGGGCTCGAGTGTTGATACCGGCAACATTCGCGAGTTCATCAGCAGGTTATGCAGCTCGTTATTCTGCAATGTCTGCTGGTTAAGCGCCGATCCGACTTCAGACAACATGTCCAGGATACGTGATCCCAGTAACTGAAGGTCAGCGATATTTTCTACAAATCCGTGGACTTGTGTATGCAGTTCACTGTACTGATCCATTTCAAGCGGATCGAACCCCGGCGACACGACGCTGGTCCCATGTATTGCGGCCTGGGCATGACGCTGTCCCGCTGCAACACCCTGCGTATCAACCAGGCCTTCCAGGGTATTGGCTCGATCCCACAATGCACCCTCTCGTTCACGCAATTCGGATACAAGCTTCAAAGAATTTTCCAGTCGCTCCTGGATATAGCCGCGGGAAATTGCCATTTCACCGGACACGCGAAGCATGTCATCGATAGAACGGGCAGTTACACGTATTTTGGGCTCAACAACAGGCCTGGTTGCCGCCGGCTGAGGATCCAGTCTCGGCTCTTCCGGGGCGGAGACCTGTCTTGATGTTTCGTGTTTTGTCGAAGCCGGCTGTTCTTCGAGCGCTGCCGGTTCGGCCGCAGGCTCTGCAACTGCTGAAAACAGCTGTTGATCACCATCTTGCTCGCTGCCTTCACCTTCCTTTTCATCTTCAGGCTTGATCTCGCCGCGATCAATGGCATTGGCAACATCCAGAACCCGTTGCAACACATCCATTGACTGCGGTGGCTCGGCACGCTGGTCAAGCAAGGCTTCAAACTGTTCTTCAAGGCAATCAGCTACGGCGAGCAACAACCTGCCAAGCTTGCCACGCGGAGTAATGGCGTTATCGGCCAGGTACTCAAGAATATCCTCTACGTGGTGACACAATACGGCAACACCACGCACACCTACCGTGTTCGCAGCGCCCTTGACTGCGTGGACAACGCGCCTGGCTTCATCCACATCATCAGCCCAGCCTTCTCCGCTGATAATCTTCTGGATTGTTTCCGAGTACAGCGCCGCCTGCAACGGGCCTTCGGTCAGGAAAGCGTCGAGCAACAACGGGTTGATATCTTCAGCTACCTTCAGCTGAACATCTTCGGCCTCGGCGACAAGCTGCCTGGGCTCGCCAACTTCATCGCTTCCGGCCTCGCTGGAAATAGAATGCAGGCTGACCTCAAGCTGACGCGCCTCGTCATCGGTCATCGGATTTGGCCAACGATGGTCACTCATATAACAGGCAAGTTCCCTGCTGTAGACACCATCCTTGGGTGCCCGCAGATAACCCAGAGCAAGACGTGGCCAACGATCAAATATCAATCGCTGGTCTTCGCTGCCGCCCGGGTCGAGCAATCCGAGATTTTTCTCTAGATGCTCACACACCTGTTGCAACCCGGCCAGCTCAAGCACCCGGCAGGCGCCGGCAAGACGCTGAATCTGCTCTGTGTAACTTTCCACTGCGTGACCGAACTGATCCTGATTACCTGCAGCGGTAGTCATATCAGCCAAGGCCGACATGACTACCCGGTCAAGCTCGGACACTTCGTCAGCCAGAACTGCCAATACTTCGGGTGACGGCATATCACTACCCTCTTGCGTAGTTGGTTAGACGGCTTTCTTCAGCGGTTCGGCTACGGCTGCCTGGCGCACTGATTCAGGCAAGACAAACGCGCCTACAGCAGAAGCCAGTTCCGCACCCAGGGCATCCAGCTGGGCAACTGTCTGTTCTACCAGCGCCATTTGCGATGCCGCCTGTTCTGCCAATTCTCCACCCTTTACTACCTCGGCGATGGTTTTATCCATCGTTGCGATAGTATCACCGGTTTCAACCTGGATACCGCTGACAAGTTTGGATATCTGTTCTGTAGCTTCCTTGGATGATTCGGCAAGACGTTGTACTTCGTCAGCAACCACCATGAACCCGCGACCTGCTTCACCGGCCTGGGCGGCCTGCATGTTGGCGTTAAGAGCCAGTACGTTTGTACGTTCAGCGATGTCATCGATAAGCTTGATAATGCCGCCGATTTCCTGCGAACGTTCGCCAAGTCGCTTGATACGTTTTGCCGTTTCCTGGATGGTACCCCGGATGTCATTCATACCCTTGGCGGTACCCAATACCGTTTCCTTACCCTTACCGGTAATGTCACGCGCGTGGGATGATGCCTGTCGTACCTGGCCGGACGCGCGATCCACTTGCGCCAGTGTCGTGCTGATACCGTCAGCCATCTGGTTGATGGAGTCTGCCAGGGCGCCGGTGATATCCTCGTTTACCGGTGCTTTCGTGGTCAGGTCACCCTTACCCAGCCTGGATACAGAACGCAGGATGCCGATAACCGAGTTGTTCAGCATTTCGTTCATTTCTTCCGTCTGCATGAATCGGCCTCGTTCTTCGATCATTTTGTCGAACGCTTCACTCAATTCCTGCAATTCATCACCGGTCATAATCCCGGACCGCACATCAAGCTTGCCAGACGCAAACTCATGGATCGTATCCTGCAGCGTTGATACCGGGCGCGTAATATTACGCACGATCAGGAACATCAGGAATGCCATCAATGCACCGGTGCCCACCAACATACCGTAAAACACGGTCTTGGTAACAATGCCGGAACGTTCAAGTTCGTTAGCCAACTGTGCCACCTGGTCTATTTCGGTCTGCTCCATCTGGTCCAACTGTGGATCCACAGTTGCGAAACCGGCCTGGAATTCGGCAATATGTTCGGACAACTTCAGGTAACCTTCGGCCATTGCCACGAACTTTTCCGAATAGTCCCGACCCAGTTTTTCTATATTAGCCTTGGCGCCACCGGAGATTTTCGTCCGATCAAGCAGGCGCCGGAAGTCAGACCACTCTTCCTGGTGTTGCTTGATATACTTGGCATCACGACGCAGAAGAAAGTCTTTTTCATGACGACGCATCGTCAGCAAGGACGCAGTCAGCTCAGCTGAATTGGCTTTCTTCAGCGCATCTTCAATTCCGTGCGCCGCAGTTCGCAGTTCGCCCTGCAAACCTTCTTCATGGGTGTAGCCCAGGAGCTCCTGTTCCTTGAATGCTTCCTCTACCTTGGCCTGGTTGAAACGCAACTGGTCGCGCGGCCCGGTTGTCAGCGCTTTTTCTTCCGCTGTATGCGCCTCTTCAATCAGCTCGTTAAGCAATCCGTCGATCTTTTTCATCTTCGCGATACGTTCATCCCTGTCCTTGGCATTTGGTGCTGCGAAGAACCGGCCTACGTTAACACGGGCTGATTCCAGCGTCTGTTTTACCAGCGATATCTGGTTTCGAATCGTCATGGCTTCCGAGGTACGTACGGAGGCATTATCTGAAACGAGCGTGGTATAGAAGAACACACTGGCCACGATCAAAAACGTCAGACCGAGCAGTGCGCCCATGAGCGTAAACTTCTGTCCGATTGTGCGGCCCTTAAGCCGAATATTTGGGACCAACTTCATGTTACATGCCTCCTTCCGGGAACATTCAAATCAAATGCCACGTGGCTAATTAGGAAATAAAAAATCATTCTTTCGTTTTACGGTGCTCAGTTCATGCTTTCCGTCAACGAATCCAGAAAACCGTCATGATCCAGGTCAAACCACAACTGGTCCGCCTTTTCGTACACACCGGTAATATGTTCCTTGACAACATCCGGAACCGGTGGAGAGTCATTCCTGCGACTGCCAGGCTCAAGCACCATGCTTCGGGGCAGGCCGTTTATCATCATGCCGATTGCTTCATCACCGTGACCGAATACCAGCAAGTAAGGCACCTCATCAATCTGGTTGTCGAGCCCGAGGGCCAGGGCCATATCTATAACGGGTACAAGGCCGCCACGAACATTGGCCAGTCCCTTGAACCAGTTCGGCGTATTGGGAATACGACTACATCCCGGAAGTCTCAACACTTCGCGTGTTGCGTCCTGCGGAACCAGTAAATGCAGATCACCAACACGAAAACTCTGTCGGGTAACTGCACGCGCCTCCCGCCTGTCTTTCGCAACCGATGACGCGGATTCTGATGGCAAAACAAATTGCTGCTCAAGAGCGGCAATGGGATCAACCACATCATTGGCTGTGTCATCGGTGTTCAATACGGCAGAGATATCTGACGCCATAACCATATTCCTTCGGGTTGCTAAATCTGCATATCAGGCAGAAAATGTATCCAGTCCGGAGCCGAATGGATTGGCACTGAAAATGCCAATCCGATTCCGATCACTCTTTACAACGCCTTGACCTGGCTGAGTATCTGTTCCGCCGTATAGGGCTTGGTGATATACCCCTTGGCTCCCTGCTCTTCGCCCCAGATCTTGTCGGTTTTTTCTCCCTTGCTGGAAACGAGCACTACCGGAATACCGGATGTCGCGGCATCCTTGGTAATTGCCCGGCAAGCCTGGAATCCGTTCATTGGTTCCATGATGACATCCATGAATACCGCATCCGGCATTTCACTCTTGGCCATACTGACCGCTTCTTCACCGGAACTTGCAGTAATCACGGTGTAACCTCCACCGGAAAGTATCTGTTCCAGGTTTTTTCGATCGGTATCAACATCATCAACTACCAGAACTTTATTTATTGCCATAACATTCTCCTGCACCATATCTAGGGCTGATCAAATCAATTGAGACTGCTCAATTGTTCAAGAATTTGTTCTTCGGTATAAGGCTTGGTGATATACCCGGAAGCACCCTGCTCCTCCGCCCAGACGCGATCAGTCTTTTCCTTTTTGCTGCTCACCAGGACTACAGGAATTCCCTTGGTCTCCTCGCCCGTCGTCAGCGCCCGGCATACCTGGAAGCCGTTCATGTCATTCATGATGATATCCAGCAGAATGGCATCAGGTTTTTTGACCTTGGCCATTTCGATAGCATCTGTTCCATTGGAAGCACTGAATGTCGTATATCCTGCTTTGGACACAATGCCTTCAAGCTTGTGCAGATCGGTAGATGAATCATCAACCACGAGAACCTTCTTAATTGCCATGCTTATTGCTCCTGTAAATATTTCAACGATTTCAAAACAAAATACTATCCGTACCTGCGTTATCAGCCCATACCAGCCTGAATCATGCGCCTTGCTGTTGTACACGGACCATGCCATTACGCCTTTCAAGCGGCAGGTATTTATTGATCGCGTGCAGCAGGTGCGCCCGTTCCAGAGGCTTGGTCAGGTAAACATCCGTTCCAGCCATCATTCCGCGCACCTTGTCAAAGGTTGAGTCCTTGCTGGTCAGCATTATTACCGGCGTTGCCTTGGTGCGACGATCGCCCTTGATTTCCTTGCATACACGGTACCCGTCTATACCGGGCAGGATGACATCAAGAAAAACGATGTCATACTCCTTGTTTTTAACGAGTACTACGGCGTCCTCGCCGTTGTCCGTGAACTCCACATCAATTCCCAATGGTGTCAATGTCAGATCCATTAACCGGCGAAGCGTGGTGCTGTCATCCACTACCAGTGCAGTGAACGTATTCCTGTCTCCGGAGTCTTGCCCCATGTTGAACCTCTGATAATTCTCAATAAAAAGACCGTTTCAGCACTTCCGGGATACCCGGAACCTGCCCTGCATGCATCAATTCCAAAGTCCTGGTTTTTCGATTAACAGGTGGACCAACGACCCCCGTCATGCCAACCAGCCTGGTTATCCGGTTCCGATACCGGCTTGCGCGGCAACCGCGCACATTACAAATAAGTCACTGAAGTAAAGCATGCAGGCTAAAAAGCGATATGAGGAATTTTTGACAAATTGATGAGGAATTCTTGACTCGTGGATGTTCCGGCACACATTACACGTGGCAACCGGGTAAAACAGGAAGGATCCTGCCCCATCCTTAAACAGGGTCTCTGGTCTTGTTACCTCTTTCGGAGCGCTAAAAGCTGGAAGATAACGATGCGGAATATGTGGAAGCCTTATCGCCCGGCATGCATAAGGGAAATCATACTGGCGTCAATAAGGCAGGTGTGTGGCAAGAGCGCCTAAGGTTCGATAATCCCTTTTCGTATGGCGAGATGTGCCAGTCCTGCAATGTTATTGACGTTTAATTTCTGCAGTATTCGGGTCTGGTATGTGCCGACTGTTTTTGAACTCAGAAACAGGGCATCCGCCACCTCGTTAACGGATTTTCCTTCAGCCAGCATTCTGAATACTTCAAATTCTCGCTCGGACAGTTCCTTGACCGGGTCTTCTTCGCCGGCAATTCCGTGAAGGGCAATCTTTTGCGCTATATCTCGCTCAAGAAAGACCTCACCCTTTGCGACGCATCGGACCGCACTGAGCAGCGCTTCAGGTGCAGTGCGCTTTGACAGGTAGCCAATCCCTCCTGCCTGTATGACCCTGGTAGGAAAAATCACATCCTGGTGAACGCTCAGCACCAGTATCCTGGCTTTTTCATCTTTCGATCGAATTCGTCTTATGGCTTCGAGACCGCCGATACCGGGCATCGTAAGATCCATAATGGTAACGTCCGGGTGGAGCAACATGTGTTCACGGTATGCCATCTCGCCCGAATCCACCTCGGCAACCACGGTCATATCCGGAGCATCATCAAGCAATCGCCGTATACCGGCGCGGATAATCGCGTGGTCGTCAGCCAGAAGTACGGTGATGGTATTTTCTTTTTTCATTACATACTTCCTTTTGGTGCAGCCTTGGCTGATCGATCCGATGATTTGCTGACCGGGATCAGCGCCACTACCGTAGTACCCCTGTTACGCGCAGACTGTACCTGCATTTCACCACCAAGGCTCTCAACCCGTTCGCGCATACCCAGCAGACCAAAACCGCTGCCGCTGTGTCGATGCGTTCGAGTCATGCCTCGGCCATTATCTTCAACGCTGACCACAACATGGTCATCCTTTTCTGTTGTTACACGCACCAGCATGACATGAATCCGGGAGGCGGCCGCATGACGAATTACATTGGTCGTACATTCCTGGATCATTCGATATATGGATATATTGACGTCTTCTTCAAACCCATCAATCTCGCCGGAAATGGTAAGCCTGCAGGGCATTCCGGGTCGCCGCTCCCGCCAGTCCTTCATGTAGGATTCGAGTGTCGCCAGCAGTCCCAGGTCATCCAGCACCGTAGGTCTCAAGCGCCTCATCATTGAATAAACGACGTCATAGATGTGGCTGACAACTGCAATTATCGCTTCCGAACTTCGGTATATCGAATGCTCCCGATCCTTGCTTCGGCTGCTGATAAGAACCGCATCGGTTTTGATCGCGGTAAGCGATTGACCAAATTCATCGTGGATCTCGCGTGCAAGCTTGCGATACTCCTGCTCCTGTATACCGATTAACTGTCTGGACAGTTTCCTGTTTTCC
This sequence comes from Gammaproteobacteria bacterium, assembly GCA_029880545.1. Classification (NCBI taxonomy): domain Bacteria; kingdom Pseudomonadati; phylum Pseudomonadota; class Gammaproteobacteria; species Gammaproteobacteria bacterium. The sequence goes on from JAOUOD010000012.1 coordinate 76,218, forward strand.
TGACCAAGCTTGTCACGCTCGATCATGCGCCCGACCATTTTGGCGGCTACTCGCAACAGTCGCTCATCATCTGAACTGCATTGGTATTCACCGGGAATCTTGAGCAGCATGACGCCATAAAGTTCATCACCACCAAGATAAATCGGCAGGCAATAACAGGAGTCGGTCAGAGGTGCTGATGAACAATCTGATGAACCACCCGGAATCACAAACGCTGACCGGCCGGTCAGCACTGACTCCAGGTCTTCAGCTGTAACGGGGAATTCAGGACAGCACCCGTGCAGATCAAAATTTTCCGGGCCTGTCGTGACAGATCGCCAGTTTCCCGCATAATCCGCTTCGAGCAGCACTCCCGAGACCTTTTCCTTGGCCGGACCCCAATCCAGGGATGTCAGGGCTTCAACAATCTGCGCGATTCGATCGTGTATAAAGCTCGGTGATTCCACGGCTTCGAGTACCGCTTCCAATACAAGCAGATGCGCGTTTCCGGGAATACTGGAATCGGCTGCCAGGCTAACAACATTCCGATCCCCCTGCCGAGACTCTTCGTGGTCGCCATTCGCCGAATCATTGGGTTCCATTCCGAATCCACCAGCCAGATCATGGTCCAAATCGGTTCCTGCCATCTTCATGAGACGCTCTCCCAAAACTTCTCAACCAATAACCCGCCGCATTCCGATTTTTAGGCGCCAACACTTGCTGAAAAATCACAGAAATCTACTGAACCGCGAAATACCAAATGTTGACTTTTTATTTATCCAACACCAAAAAAAGGTAAATTTCTGCTCCTCCTAGAGCATAGCCGCCCCAGAAAGTCATTCAACCCAGTTCACAAAACGTTACATTTAATAACTAAAATACTAAGTAAATTTGCAATTTAGAAATACCTGACCCCTTTCAGGAAACCGCTTGTTACGCAGTCATAACCCGGCCCCAGCCTGTTGTCTTTATGTGTTCCCTGATATATTGCCAAACAGAGCATGAACACCCCTGCAACCCCGGGTCTTGTCTCACAATAACAACGGGAAGCGGAGAACGAGGAAAGTTATGGACGCAAAACCTCTCGGCAACGATCACGCTGCAGACGAGACTTCACCCGCCGAACAAATTCTGGGTTCCCTCAGTGACGGTGTAGTCGGTATTAATCGGGCTAGCGAAATTACATTCATCAACCCTGTGGCCTGCAGCCTCACCGGGGTGACGCGCGGGGAAATCATAGGGCAGCCGCTGTCCAGCGTTTTTGTTATCGAAGGCGGTGCGCACGCCCTGGAACCCGACTATATACAGCGGATTCTCAACCGGCAGGTTGGAATTGGCCCGATTACCAAGCAGCAACTCAAGCCTCGCTCAGGCGAATCCATCCTGATTGATTACAGCATTACCCCTTTGGACATGAATCTGGCTGTCATCATGTTCCACGACCTGAGTCATATTGAGCCGGCCAACCGCACCCTGCTTTACCAGCTCAGTTATGATCCGCTCACACATCTGCCCAATCGCGACACCCTGCAGCAAACCCTGAACCAGGCGCATAATCGCTTTATCACCCAGCAAGGCATGTACTGTGTTCTGCTGCTTGACCTCGATCGATTCAAGCTGATCAACGACTGCTACGGTCATTCCACCGGTGATGAGTTGCTGAAGCAACTGGCAAGACTCATGGCCGAATGCCTGCGCCCCCAGGATAGCCTGGGCCGCTGGGGTGGTGAAGAGTTTATCTGCATACTGCCGGACACCAATCTTGCTGACGGTTATGCCATCGCTGAACGAATTCGCAAAAAACTTGCGGATCATGTCGCCAGAATCAACAGTCGTGATGTCACTACCACAACCAGTATTGGTATCGCCAGTTACCCCGTAGATGGCGCTACCACGGAAGAAATACTCCGGGTTGCCGATTCAATGCTGTATGAAGCCAAGCGGGACGGCCGAAATACCACGTTCAGCAGCCTGACCAACAAGGTCAATATCCTGTCTATTGCCAGTCAGCTTGAAGAAGCGATTGAAAACGATACGATCGTCCCGGCCTACCAGCCTATTGTTGACCTGGCTACAGGCAATATCGTCGCTGATGAGGTCCTCGCGCGCATTGATGACAAGGAAGCCGGCCTTGTTGAGGCCGGAAAATTTATTGATGCCGCCTTGCAGCTGCAGTTAATCCACAAGATTGACCACACCATCATCAAGCAGGCCATTATGTCCTGCAGCGTGAACGTACTGAGCGGTGGTGCGCCACGGCCACATTTCATCAATATATCCGCTGATCTTTTGCGTCATCCCGAGCTGGTTCAGGACATACTCGATACCGCTATCGCCCAATGTACTGCGTGCGGTGATGCCATAGGTGACGAAAAACCACTGGTTATCGAAATCACTGAGCACCAGCTCATCAGCAACGTCACGGAAGCAAAAAGAATCCTGCAACCGTTCCTGGATTTTGGCTTGCGCCTGGCAGTCGATGATTTCGGCAGCGGCTATTCGTCGCTGCACTACCTTGCCGACCTGCCGGTATCATTCCTCAAGATTGAAGGCTCGTTGATCCAGCGCGTTACCACTGACAGGAAAGTGCGGGCTATTGTCAAAGGCATTCAGAATATTGCCGATGACCTGGATCTCACCACTATTGCCGAATATATCGAGAACGAGGTCACCTATCGTGCGCTGCAGGACCTGGGCGTATCCTGGGGCCAGGGATATTACTTTGGCGAGCCCGAGCTGAAGCAGTAACAGAAAACCCTTCCCCGGTTCCATTGACATGCTACCGACTACCGGGCGTGTCGCTGCAACCAAACCGGAACGGCAAACAAGGAGAAAGGTATGATAGGAAAGAAAAATGTTGTGTTCGGCTTCCTGTTTCTCGCGCTAAGCGCAATTCTCGGCCCCGTCATGATCGTAAAATACATTCCCGATGTGCAAGCCACAGCGACCGCAAAACAGGAGAAAATAGGATTCCTGCAACAGGCGGCAGAATCAGGATTCGAAGTTGACCTGGAGCCCATGGACGCCAAGACACTGGCCCAGGCCAACACAAAGGCGGTACTGGCACTGTCTGCCGACCTGAACAGCCAGTCGGCCATGGACATGATCAAGGGTGGACCACACGCACACGGCAATCTTGAGGCGTTGCTGAATATTGTGGTTGGAATTTTTCTTGGTTTTGTCGCTGCCAAACGACTGTTCAAGCAAATAATCAGCTGGATGTTTATCATCGGTACGCTGATGCATGCCGGCCTGCTCTACGCATCACGCGCACTAGGTCAGGGCTGGGCTGACAGCATCATGTTTTCACCTGTTGGCCCGGTCGGTCCGGCGCTGATCGTACTTGGCCTGGTTCTTTGCGGCGTCATTGCCATTACCGGTTTTCGCGGCGAGCCGGTACGCGACAAGCTGATGTAACTAAACGGCCTCGATCGGGCCGGCAAACCACCATCGGTTGCCGGCCTTGACGAGGTTAATGCAAGAACTAGAACTCCATGGCCAGCTGCACGGTAGTTGTCTTCGTGGTTTCCCCGGTACCGCCATCAGCAAGACTATAGTCGTCTTCGGTCATGCTCTCGAAAGCCAGCGTCGTCTTGTCGTAAATCGCAATGCGAACAGCGGCCAGGCTGCGCGTTTCGGGCAAGCCGAGCGCAACAGCTTCCTCGGTAGTTTGTTTGCCGGCCGCAACGGTCATCTCCATTCCGCCAACCGGAAATGAAACGGCAATTTCGGAATTGGTAGCCACCGGTTGTGCGCCTCGAGCCTGCCACGCCAGTTCTGTCACATCGAACTCGTCAGCGGCGCTTACCTGTTCAACGATAATACTTACCGGTTTATAGGCAACCTGAAGAAATGCCGAGTTGCCAGCGACATATTGAACAAGTTCAGGTGCCGCCAGGTTACCGCTAATGCCGTCTGTATCCGCTATGTTGTTGATATACCCGGCACCCACGGCAAAACTTACAGGACCTTCTTCAAGCGTATACGAAATCGCGTAGCCGTACTGGTCAGCCTCGTCATTACCCGCCAGCGCATCGCTGGCTTCAATGGTATCGCCATTAAACGTAAATCCGGACAGCGTAATACCGGCCTCTTCCATTCCTGCCTGCAACGCTGCTTCACGGATTTCGCCCAGTTCAAGCGTCAACGGATCCGAGATCATATTGCTGTCATAATGTCCAAACGGGACAAACATTCTTCCGGCAGATACGAAATAGAGGTTGTTCTTTGCATGTACCGTAATAGTTGCTTCGTCAACTTCCCATGGCTCCGTAGCCCCGTCTTCATGCAATACGAGTATATGACCATCAACAAATTCATTAAGCTTTGCATCGATGCCCAGCTCAACAGTTGCCAGCGCATAACCGCTTTCCCGCGTGCCATCATCAAACTTCACGGCACCGTATTCAGCTTCTATTACGCCGCCAATTGCTACGCTGTTCTCGGCCCACGCGTTTGATGCCGGGATTAGCCCGGCAATCATTAATATTCCTGCATACCCGTTGATAAACCTGAAATTATTCATAGCTGCTGCCTCCTGCAGGTCATCGCCGACGATGAACCCAAATTTACGCTGTTGCGACAAGATATAGTCGTTGCAAACTGAAAAAACAAGAAACCAGTCAAAATGCCACCACTCTTGTTATTGCCAGCAGCAGTAGCGCCATGATGGTCAAAGGAATCAGAAGTCGGGCAAGCAACATGGAAGGAGGAATTGGTGGGCCGTGTAGGGGTCGAACCTACGACCATCGGATTAAGAGTCCGGTGCTCTACCAACTGAGCTAACGGCCCACGGGTCTGGATTGATGTTTCAATCCACTACTGCTCCCCGCCGGGGGTGCCAAGCATAGCCGAAACTTGCTCGACAGGAAACTGGGGTGAACGATGGGACTCGAACCCACGACGACCGGAATCACAATCCGGGGCTCTACCAACTGAGCTACGCTCACCATTGTACTGCTGCTTTACTCTTGCCTCGCCCCGTTACCGGGCCGGTATAAATTATACCGGTATAGCGTATGGCGCGCCCGACAGGAATCGAACCTGTAACCTACGGCTTAGCTTACCCGCTACAGCTTTCGCTGCCGAAGCTGTTACCCGATAGTTCGGGCAGCAATTACTCCGTTTGGAGTCTGGACTATATCTTCACCATCTCAGGTGGGGCACGTATAGTCTCTACGGATCCCGGGTCGATGCTGCTGTCCCGGTTTCCTCGGTATTGCCATCGCCGTGACGCGTTAAGGTTCCACCGATACAGTGCCCTGCACTTTGCCGATTCCTGGTTCCCGGCAAAGGCTCCTAGTGGCAGTCCGTTCATTGATTTTAGCAATGACGACTTACCGCTCAAAGGCCGTTGCTCTATCCGATTGAGCTACGGGCGCATTTGGTCGGGGTGGAGGGATTCGAACCCCCGACACCCTGGTCCCAAACCAGGTGCGCTACCAGGCTGCGCTACACCCCGAATTTGCCATTATAGCCGCTCCATACTGCTGTCGCGACGCCGGCGAGGGCCGAACTATACGGATGCCGGGACAATATCACAACACCCTTGGCGCAATTATTCAGGCATGCGATTATCGCGACCCCGAGCAGGGTATTCCGGCAAAAGGTTTGGTGGTCATGACAGCAAAAATTCTCGATGGAAAACAGGTAGCAGCCGAGCTGCGCCAGGCGATCAAGCTGCGCGTGGATCAGCGACTGGCGGCAGGCAAGCGGGCACCGGGGCTCGCCGTGGTCAAGATCGGGCAGGATCCCGCATCAGAGATCTACGTGCACAACAAGCGCAACGCCTGTGCCGAGGTGGGAATCACTTCCTTCGCGCACGACCTGCCCGAAAGCACCAGCCAGGAAACGCTGCTCAACCTGATTGACGAGCTTAACGAGGACAGCCAGGTAGACGGTATCCTGATCCAGCTGCCGGCACCAAAACACATCGATCCGCAGACCATTCTTGAGCGAATTCATCCGACCAAGGATGTTGACGGGTTCCACCCCTACAATATCGGTCGCCTGGCCGTACGTATGCCCGTGCTGAGATCCTGCACACCCCGAGGCGTAATGACGCTGCTGAAACACACGGGTCAGCCCATCCGGGGGATGGATTCGGTTGTTGTCGGTGCTTCCAATATTGTGGGTCGGCCCATGTCACTGGAATTATTGCTGGCTGGCTGCACCGTCACCACCTGCCATCGCTTCACCAAGGACACGCCCAGCCATGTGCGCAATGCCGACATTGTTGTAGTTGCTGTCGGCGTTCCGGAGATGGTGAAAGGCGACTGGATCAAGCCCGGCGCGATTGTCATCGACGTCGGCATGAATCGCCTGGATGACGGCCGCCTGGTCGGTGACGTGGAATTTGAATCTGCACGCCAACACGCGTCCTGGATTACCCCGGTGCCCGGCGGTGTCGGCCCCATGACTGTCGCCACCCTCCTGGAAAATACGCTCGACGCTGCCGAGTCTCACGACCCGCTATGATCCCGCTGCACGACGACAACCCTACCGAACGGTTTCCCGTCGTCTCGGTAGCACTGATCCTGGCGTGCTCCACACTATTCCTGTACCAGGTCAGCCTCGGCGACAAGGCCGGGCACGCCCTGGTCATCGCGCTGGGATCGATCCCGGCGGTTCTGTTCGGCAAACAGATGCTGCCACCCGAGCTGGCGCTGATTCCGGTGGAAGCCACGCTGATTAGCTCGATGTTTCTGCACGGTGGCTGGATGCACTTGATCGGCAACATGCTGTACTTGTGGATTTTCGGCAACAACGTCGAAGACGCCATGTCCCGCCCGCGTTTTATCGTGTTTTACACGCTATGCGGCTTGATCGCGGCTCTCAGCCATGCCCTGCCCAATGCGAACTCGGCTATACCCATGATTGGCGCCAGCGGCGCCATTTCAGGCGTACTCGGTGGTTACCTGCTGTTGCATCCAAAAGCCCGGGTACTGGTTCTGATCCCGCTGGGTTTTGCCAGCCAATTGATTCGATTGCCGGCGATGCTGGTGCTGGCATTCTGGTTCGTTCTGCAAGTGGTCAACTCTATTCTGGCCGATTCCACCGGTGGTGGCGTAGCCTGGGGAGCGCACGTTGGCGGATTTGTCGCTGGGTTGGTTCTGCTGCCGCTCTTCAAACGGCGGTCAGTCCGGCTGTTTAATTAACAACAATCCCGCGACCACGCTCAGGCTGGCACCCCAACCAAAACCAACAAATGACTCAGGAGCTAAAGCGAGACCGGGAGCGCGGCGGGCGATTCGCAGTCGCAACTGGCTTCACAGGTAACGGACTCGGAAGCGCAGCCAGTTTCGCAGGCGGGTGGGGGCTGTGCCTGCTGGCGATCAACATTAATTCCGAAAGCATGTAACTGCCAATAATCGCCGCTAATGACAGCATCACCCCGGCAAAAATAAAGCCAATCCCGCCGAGAAAGCTCGCGTCGGTCATAATCGGGAACAAGTGTCCGAGCGGCCCAAGAATGACCGACGCCTTTTGGCCGGTAAACCAGATAAAAATAGCGCTGCCCAGGGAAATAAGTGCGACAAATGCTGCGTACGCCTCACCCACCATCCGGACCAACGTGGCGCCAAGTGGCAACATATACACGGCCCCCGGCTTATCCCTGGCAATATCCCGGGAACGAATCAGGACGACGTGGACAACCGCGTAGACGCTGACAACATAACAAAACTGATACAAAATGCCTCCGGCTATGGCCCCGGTCGCCGACAGTCCGAATATGACCTTGCCGGCGGTAAAAAATACCGCCAAAGCCGCCAGGATCAGGACGCCAATGAGGGAGCGGAGCGTATAAGCGACAGCGCGGTAAACAAAGGCACCCTCTGACAACAACCTGAGTAGCGCTGGCATGAACATAAACCGGGAAATTCGGTGCTCGGGAATCTCCGCCGCCAGGCCGGCGCTGACTTCTTTTTCAAGTTGCTGGTATCTGCTGCGGTGCATGAGTATTCCCGATATAATGCGACCCAAAAAAGTGGCCGCGTCTTGAAAAATTGTAAACCATAACCGGCGCCCAGCCACGACGTTAACAGACCACTCGTCGGGAAGTTCGTTACATGCAACAGTATCTACAACTCATGCGCCATATCCTGGCCAACGGCGCACACAAGGAGGACCGCACCGGGACCGGGACCATTAGCATTTTCGGATACCAGATGCGATATGACCTCAACAAGGGTTTCCCGGTAGTCACCACCAAAAAATTACATCTTCGCTCCATCATCCACGAATTGCTGTGGTTTCTGAGCGGCGATACCAATATTAAATACCTGAAAGACAATGGCGTCAGTATTTGGGATGAATGGGCCGATGAAAACGGGAATCTTGGCCCCGTCTACGGGTCCCAGTGGCGCAGTTGGCCGACCCCGGATGGCCGTCATATTGATCAAATCAGTCAGGTTATTGACCAACTGAAAAACAATCCCGATTCTCGACGCATTATTGTCAGCGCCTGGAACGTCGCCGAAATTGAAAACATGGCGCTGCCGCCGTGTCACGCATTTTTCCAGTTTTATGTCGCCAATGGCACCCTGTCATGCCAGCTCTACCAGCGCAGCGCCGACGTTTTCCTCGGGGTTCCGTTTAATATTGCCTCCTATGCCTTGCTAACCATGATGATGGCACAGGTATGCGGACTGAGACCGGGAGAGTTCGTTCATACGCTCGGTGATGCCCATCTCTATTCAAATCACCTTGACCAGGCTCGCCGCCAGCTGAACCGGGAGCCGCGTCAACTGCCAACCATGAAGCTGAACCCGGAAATATCAGACCTGTTCGCATTTACCTATGATGACTTTGAGCTGGTTGGCTACGACCCGCACCCGGCAATCACAGCGCCGGTCGCCGTGTAACCACGACCGGCGCGCACCATGAATAAGCCGGTTATCAGCATAATCGCGGCAATCGCGCGCAACGGTGTCATTGGCCGGGATAATGATTTGCCGTGGCATTTGCCGGCAGACCTGGCATTTTTCAAAAAGACTACCAACGGCCACCCCATTATTCTCGGGCGCAAGAATTACGAATCCATCGGTCGACCGCTGCCCAATCGCACCAATATCATTGTTACCCGTGACACCTCTTACACGGCCGACGGCTGCCTGGTGGCGCATAACCTGGACGATGCCATATCACTGGCATGCCGGAACGAACAGGACGAAATTTTTATTATTGGCGGCGCGCAGGTCTACGCACAGGCATTGCCACTGGTTAGCAGAATGTACCTGACCCGGGTCCACACGGACGCGATCGGCGATGTCTTTTTTCCCGACTTCGATTGCAACGACTGGACCGAAACCTGGAGAGATAATCACCAGGCAGACGACCGCAATGGCTTTGATTTTACGTTTGTGAAACTGGAAAGGAAATCACGCGGGCGGTCTTGAGGGTTGCCAGACTGCGAGAGCTGGCGTTGTCCGGGTACAGCAGGCCGTTGAAAACCGCGCGAAACAACTCAATTACTGGCAGGCCTAGTCTATTTGCAGCAGCAGGTCTTCTGCCTGTTGCTTCTGTGAAGCGTTGCCCTCAGCCAGCACTTCGTCAAGAATGCTGCGCGCACCATCCGCGTCGCCCATATCGATGTACGCCTTGGCCAGGTCGAGCTTGGTCGCAGTTTCATCCCATTGCTGGGAGTCTTCACTCTCGGCGGTTGCCAACGCGGTGTCCGCACCACTGTCTACATCCAGGCCATCTGCAGCATCACCAAAATCAAGGTCACCGCCACCACCGCCAGGTTCGACCGAGAAATCCAGGCCGCCGGTATCCAGGGCGGTTTCCAGGTCTTCTTCAGCGTCCAGATCACTGCTGCCGGTATCTTCAAGACTGAAATCCAGCGAACCGGAATCTTCATCCGACATATCCAGGGTCCCGGAATCGTCTGCATCCAGACCAAAGTCCAGGCCGCCATCATCCAGTGACAACCCGCCAGCTTCAGAACCCGACTGGTCCTTGAAACCAAAATCCAGTTCGGCTTCGTCAGCAGAACTGTCCTCTAAGCCGCTATCCTCAAGACTGAAATCGAGGCCTGATCCGTCAAATGACAGGCCATCGCCAGAGTTACTGTCGTCATTGCTACCGGAGTCGGTTTCAAGAGAAAAATCCAGGGCACCGTCATCAAATGACAGTTCGTTCGCGGAACTACCTGTTGTCGAATCATCCTCGAGCGAGAAATCGAGCCCACCATCATCGGCAACGACCGTTTCCGAACCGGATATGCCACCACTATCTTCGGCGGACCCCATATCAATATTGAAGTCCAGGCCACCGTCGTCACCTGACATATCCAGGTCAGTTCCGATATCCAGGTCACCGGCATCAAACAAGGTTTCTTCCACGTCACCCGCGATCATTTGCGTCGCCGGGGTTTCTGACGGCACGGCAAACAGGTCGTCGTCGCCTGACAGCAAGTCGTCAAGATCTCCCGAACCTGCCGCCGCGCCGGCAGCCATCGCACCGCCGGCTGCAGCAGCAGCGGCTGCGGCCTGAACCGGCGCACCGCCGGTAAACATCGGGTTATCCGGATTGAGCTTTTTGCCCATCTCGGCGACACGGTCCCACAACTTGCCACCACGACCTTCAAGTGCGGCATACAATTCTTCGGCTACGGTTTCAAAGGCCGAGACATCACCACGCTGGTGGTAGATGTGCAGCAGTTTTTCACGTACTTCGTGACGGCTTGGATCTTTGATCACCGCTTCCCTGAGGATTTCTTCGGCTTGCTCGTCGCGACCATAGGCCAGGTACACTTCTGCCTCGGCAATGGGATCCACTTCGTCCGTGGAGATGTTGCCCATTCCGCCCTGGCTGAAATCACTCAGGAACGAAGTATCCCCGGAATCGCTGTCCGACCCGGTATCACCCGTGGTTTCCATATCGGAATCCATGGTGGAATTCAGAATGCTCTCTTCAAACTCCAGTGAGGCGGCACGGCGTCGGCGCCATACCACACCGCCCAGGCCAAAGATAAGGAACACGACTGACCCGATGATGATGTAGGTATTGATACCACCGCCAAGGAAGCTGTTGACCAGGTCTTCAATAAAACTCGGTTGCTCAACCGGCGCTGGAGGCTGGGTCTTGGCAACACGCTTGGGCGCTGGTTTTTTTGGCTCTTCCGGCTTGACCGGCTCGGCAGGCTTTGGAGTATCGACAGGCTTTGCCGGCTTGCCGGCTTCAGTCTTCGCCAGGCTCTCGTTTTCCAGCTCCATCAACCGCTTCTGCGTCTGCAGGTTCTCTTTTACCTTACCCGCGCGCTCGGCGGCCTCACGGGTTTGCATCTGTTTGGATTCGAGACTTTCTTCAAGAGAGGCCACACGATCAGCCAGCTCATTCTTCTCGGCTTTGGCGGAACGACTTTCACTGTCCGGCGCCTGGGCCTTGCCCTTGGATTTTTCCTGATCAATATCGGAGCGAACGATGCGCAACAGGTCATCGGCAGGTATCGCTTTCTCAACCGGCTTCTCGGCGACAACAGGCTTGGCCTTCTCGGGAGCTTTCTCGGGCTCCGGCTTAGCCTTAGCCTTAGGTTGCGGCTTGGCTTTCGGAGTGACCGGGGCTGGTTTTGGCGCCTCGGCGACATCAATCGTTTGTTGGGCAGAAGCGGCCTTCAGGCGGTACTCCTGCCAGACATCGTAGTGCGCACGAAATTCCTTGCGGGCCTGCTTGACCGGTCCACCGGCCAGCGAACCCTCATCAGGAATAGACAAGATACGACCGGCGCTGAGGTTGTTAACGTTGCGATCGAAAAACGCGCCCTGGTTGGCCTGGTAAATCGCCATCACTACCTGTTCCACGCCAATATCGGAGCGGCTACCGCGAACCTTTTCTGCGATTTCCCACATGGTATCGCCACGCGCAACCCGGTAATCACTGCCGGGCGCCAGTTGACCAAACGAACCACCCGAGGTCGGCACGACCTTGCCACGATTGGCGGTACGTGCGGATTCGGACATGGCGTCAGCCAACTCGGTTTCTTCCGGATTTACCGGCCAACCGGTCTTGGGATCAATTTCGTAACGGCTGTTATCTACTCTTGTCGGGCCAAAATAGTCCGGAAAATCGGGCATGGCTTCAGCCTGGGCCAGCGGCTCGGCGCCGATCGCTTCAGCACCGCTGTCAAATTGCACAGGCTCCGGTGCCGGCGGCAAAGTTTCCTTAACCGGCTCCGCTGCGGCGACCGGCTCGGCCGGCACGCCAATAGGCTCCATGCCCGGCTTTCCTGATTTCGCAGACTCGGCCGGAACACCAATTGGCTCCATGCCTGTGTCTGCAGGTATATCAATTGCGCCACCTGCGCCCTTGGGCGCCGTTGGTTGCCACTGATCACTTACCGGTTCGGACTTTGGGGCAACAGGTTCCTCTGCAGGGACAATAATCGGGGCCGCCACACCGCTTGGCTTGCTGGCAACCAGGTAAGGCGGGTCAATCAGGGCAGAATATTCACGAATCAGGCGACCGCCCGCCCACTCTATTCTGACCAACAAATGAAGAAACGGATCACCAAACGGTGTATCGGTCTGGAGCTGCAGGAAATAGCTGCCGTCCACGCGCTTGGCGACGGAAAATTTGATATTGGCAAGATGTGCAGGACGATCAATGCCGGCATCGGCAAACTCGCCACGACTGGCCAATATAGCTTTGAGCTTGCGACGCTCTTTGCTGGTAATGGAGGTGAACGGGATTTCAGCGTTCAACGGCTCATCAAGCGCCGAGTGAACTTTCAGCTTGCCAAGACCAATCGCGCCCGCGCCCATGGAAAATGAGGCCAACGAGATTGCACAAAGCAGGCTGACTGCTGTTTTTTTAGCGTTTCTTATCACCCCGGTTTCCAGCGTTTTTCGATTTCTCACTTAAAAAACCTAGACTTACGTGATTATTGTATTAAGACTCTTTACAAATCTCAAGTAAATATAGCCCACAATTACGTTTTTACCAAACCAAAAGTTTCAAATCAGCAGAAAAATCAGGTGAATCGCGGAAAAACCGGTTTCTTGGCAACTGCCCCAGTGTGTAGTGGGTTCACATGGCTTCGTCAACCACGGGAACCCACTCGAGTACCAAGTCTATCGACCGGTAACGGCAAAAACCCAGTTATTGCTCGCGCAGGATTCCCAACATGCGACGCAAAGGCTCTGCCGCGCCCCAGAGTAACTGATCCCCTACCGTAAAGGCAGACAGGTAATCCTTGCCCATACTCAGCTTGCGCATGCGGCCAACAGGCACGGTCAAGGTTCCCGTTACTGCAGCCGGAGTCAAATCAGTCATGGTCAGCTCACGGTCATTGGGCACAACCTTGACCCAGTCATTGTGCGCAGAAATAATGTCACCGATCTCGTCCAGCGGCACATCTTTTTTCATCTTGACGGTCAGCGCCTGTGAATGACAGCGCATGGCACCGACTCGAACACACAGGCCATCGATAGGAACAGGGTTACCGGAACGGCCAAGGATCTTGTTGGTTTCCACCTGCGCTTTCCATTCCTCCTTGCTCTGACCAGACTCCAGCTGAACATCGATCCAGGGAATCAGTGAACCGGCCAATGGCACCGGCCAGTCATTGGTCGGGTAGGCGTCGGAACGCATGAACTCGGAGACCTGCTTGTCGATCTGCAAAATGGCACTGGCCGGATCATCCACCAGTGCTTTCACATCATCATGAATAGCGCCCATTTGCTTGATCAGTTCGCGCATATTGCGCGCACCGGCGCCGGATGCCGCCTGGTAGGTCATTGGAGTAATCCATTCGACCAGGTCTTTTTCAAACAAGCCGCCGATGGCCATGAGCATCAACGAAACGGTGCAATTTCCACCAACGAAGGTCTTGACGCCATTGGTCAGCCCGTCCTGGATCACGTTCCGGTTTACCGGGTCCAATATAATGATGGACTCATCCTGCATGCGCAGCGTGGACGCGGCATCAATCCAGTAGCCCTGCCAGCCGGCCTTGCGAAGTTCAGCGTAAACCGCCTTGGTGTAATCACCGCCCTGACAGGTGACGATAGCATCCATAGCCTTAAGATCATCAATGCTGTTGGCATCCTTGAGCACCGGGATGTCCTTGCCCACATCCGGTCCGGCCTGGCCTGCCTGCGACGTGGTAAAAAACACCGGCTCGATCTCGGCAAAATCATTTTCCTCGCGCATGCGCTGCATGAGCACTGAACCCACCATGCCGCGCCAGCCTACAAACCCAACTTTCATCATCACCATGACTCCCAAAATATATTGAATCCGCCAAACCGTACCGCCATAACAACGACCTCGATCAACACGTTGCTGATCCGCACCTTTCAGCGAACAAAATCTAGTTCAATGCCGCCACTACCGCGTCGCCCATTTCGCTCGTGCCCACCTGTTTCATGCCATCACTCATAATGTCAGCAGTGCGCAACCCCTGGTCGAGCACGGTATTCACCGCCGCCTCAACACGGTCTGCCATGTCTGGCTCATCCAGCGAGTAACGCAACATCATTGCCACGGACAGGATGGTTGCCAACGGGTTGGCAATATTCTTGCCGGCAATATCCGGGGCGGAACCATGAATCGGTTCATACATACCCTTGCCGTTCTCGTCCAGCGATGCCGAAGGCAGCATGCCGATGGAGCCGGTCAACATGGCAGCGGCATCTGAAAGAATATCGCCGAACATGTTGGTCGTCACCATGACATCAAACTGCTTAGGCGCCCGCACCAGCTGCATGGCCGCGTTGTCCACGTACATGTGCGACACCTGGATATCCGGGTGCGCCTTGGCTTCGGCCGTTACCACATCACGCCACAATTCCGTGCACTCCAGAACGTTGGCCTTGTCCACCGAGCACACCCTGCCATCCCGTTTCCGCGCAATATCAAAGGCGACATTGGCTATGCGCCTGATCTCTGACTCGCTGTATACCAGCGTGTTATAGCCCTGGCGCTCACCATTCTCCAGTGTTTTTACGCCACGGGGCTGGCCAAAATAGATGCCCCCGGTCAGCTCGCGCACAATCATGATATTGAGGCCTGATACCACTTCCGGTTTCAGCGTAGATGCGCCGGCCAGTTGCGGATACAGGATCGCCGGTCGCAGGTTGGCAAACAACTTCAGTTCGGCACGCAAACCGAGCAAACCTTTTTCAGGACGCACGGAGATGTCCAATGATTCCCATTTGTATCCACCGACAGCACCGAGCAATACCGAGTCAGCAGCCCTGGCCTTGACCAGGGTCTCTTCCGGCAGCGGCGAACCGGTTTCATCATAGGCTGCGCCGCCAACCAGGCCGTATTCCAGCTCAACATCCAGGCCGTCACGCTTGAGCGCGTCCAGCAGCTTTACCGCCTCGGCCATGATTTCCTGGCCGATACCGTCGCCAGGGAGAACGAGAATCTTTTTCGTCATGTGTCTCTACCTCGAATATGAATAGTATTCAGAACAACCACGGCGCTTCCTGCTTGCGCCGTTGTTCATAAGCCTTGATATCGTCGACATGCTGCAAGGTCAGGCCAATATCATCAAGCCCGTTAACCAGGCAATGCTTGCGGAACGGGTCCACGTCAAAGCTGATGGTCTCACCCGTCGGCCGGGCAATGGTTTGTGACTCGAGATTGACCTCAAGCTGATAGCCTTCGGTCAACTCCACGTCATTAAACAACTGGCCAACAACGGCTTCGTCCAGCACGATGGGCAATACGCCATTCTTGAAGCAGTTATTGAAAAAGATATCGGCAAAGCTCGGTGCAATAATCACGCGGAAGCCGTAATCCTCCAGCGCCCACGGCGCATGTTCCCGCGATGAACCGCAACCGAAGTTCTCGCGCGCAACAAGTATGCTGGCACCCTGGTAGCGTGGCTGGTTCAATACAAAATCCGGGTTCAACGGACGCGTGCTGTTATCCATGCCCGGCTCGCCGTGATCGTGATAGCGCCATTCGTCAAACAGGTTAGGGCCAAAGCCGCTGCGCTTGATGGATTTCAGGAACTGCTTCGGAATAATGGCATCGGTATCGACATTGGGACGATCCATGGGCGCAACAATGCCGCTGAAGGTTGCAAATTTTTTCATGACGCGCCTCCCTGTACTTTCCTGACATCGACAAAATGACCGGCAACAGCGGCCGCGGCGGCCATGGCAGGACTAACCAGGTGTGTACGGCCACCCTGCCCCTGTCGCCCCTCAAAGTTACGGTTGGATGTTGAGGCGCAACGCTCGCCCGGCTCCAGCCGGTCGGCGTTCATGGCAAGACACATGGAACAACCCGGCTCACGCCACTCAAACCCGGCTTCAACAAAAATCTTGTCGAGCCCCTCCTGTTCAGCCTGCTGCTTCACCAGCCCGGAACCAGGCACCACCAGCGCCTGGCTGACATTGGCGGCAACCTTCTTGCCCTTGGCCACCGCGGCTGCAGCACGCAGATCTTCAATACGCGAATTGGTACAGGAACCAATGAACACCTTGTCCACCCTGATATCACTGATGGCGGTTCCGGCTTCAAGGCCCATATAGGCCAGCGCCTTTTTCATGCCATTGGCCTTGACGCTGTCCTGCTCATCAGCCGGGTTCGGAACCTTGTCGTTTACCGCAACCACCATTTCCGGCGATGTACCCCAGGTCACTTGCGGTTCAATACCGGCGGCATCAATCACCACCTCTTTATCGAATACAGCATCGGCATCACTGACCAGGTTGCGCCACTGGCTTACCGCCATATCCCAGTGTTCCGCCTTGGGCGAATACGGGCGATCCCTGAAGTAATCGATGGTCTTGTCATCCACTGCCACCATACCGGCACGGGCGCCGGCCTCAATGGCCATGTTGCAAACAGTCATGCGTCCTTCAACAGAAAGATCCATAATGCCCTGGCCGGCAAACTCAATGGCATAACCGGTGCCACCGGCAGTACCGATCTCGCCGATAATGGCGAGCACGATATCCTTGGCCGTCACGCCATCACCAACCGCACCTTCTACGGTTACGCGCATGGCCTTGGACTTTTTCTGCACCAGGCATTGCGTGGCCAACACGTGTTCCACTTCGGATGTGCCGATACCATGAGCCAGAGCGCCAAACGCGCCATGGGTGGACGTGTGCGAGTCGCCGCAGACAACAGTCATGCCCGGCAAGGTCGCGCCTTCCTCGGGACCGATAACATGCACAATACCCTGGCGCACATCATTCATCGGGAAGTACGGCAGGCTGAAATCCTTCGCGTTGGCATCCAGGGTTTCCACCTGGGTGCGTGACACCGGGTCGGTAATGCCGCTGATACCGGCGCTGCGGTCCGTGGTCGGCACGTTATGATCCGGTGTCGCCAGAACCGTGTCGGTACGCCACGGCTTGCGCCCGGCCAGACGCAGCCCCTCAAACGCCTGCGGCGAGGTCACCTCGTGCACAAGGTGACGATCTATATAGATAAGGCAAGTGCCGTCATCATCGCAGCGCACCACGTGCGCATCCCATAATTTGTCGTACAAGGTCTTTCCAGGCATGTCAGGCCCTCCTTCCGGTTGCAGCCAGTATAGGGTTGACGTATAAATAACTCCAATTCATTTAATTCATCTATATTATTCTTTTTGGTTATGGATATAGCAGATCTGAAAGCACTGGTGGCGGTAGCCGAAACCGGCTCATTTTCCGAGGCGGCAGAGCGCCTGTTTATCACCCAACCGGCGGTGAGTAAACGCATCGCCGCGCTGGAAGCAGAGCTGGGCACGCCGTTGTTCGATCGCATTGGCCGGCACATCGAGCTCACTGAAACCGGCGCCGCGCTGCTGCCACGCAGCCGGGACATCCTGGCGCAAGTGGGTGATCTCAGGCGCCAGGCCGGCAACCTGGCCGTCACGGTATCAGGAAAGCTCAACATGGCCACCAGCCACCATATTGGCCTGCACAGGCTACCGCCGGCTTTGCGCCAGTACACGCAGGATTTTCCTCAAGTGGATTTGAACCTGGAGTTTCTTGCTTCCGAGGTGGCCTGCGAAGCGGTGTTGGCCGGGCGCCTGGAACTGGCCGTCGTCACCTTGCCCGCCAAACCCATCGCCCGCCTCGCCATGGCCCCGGTGTGGCCGGACCCGTTGGCACTGGTCGTCGGCCAGGGTCACCCGTTAACCGGCGTAGCCAATCCCGGTGTCGCCGAGCTGGTCCAATTCCCGGCCATCCTGCCCGGGCCGGACACGGTCACACGCTCGGAAGTGGTACGCGCCCTGGGTAGCCAGGCGAAAAAACTTACCGTGCGCATGACCAGTAACTACCTGGAAGTATTGAAAACTCTTACCTCGATCGGTCTCGGCTGGAGCGCCCTGCCCGAAACCATGATTGACGACAGCCTGCGCGTGGTCCATGTTAATAAGATCACAATCAAACGGCGGCTTGGCATCGTCACCCACGCGGATCGCACGCTGAGCAATGCCGCCCGAAGCATGATCGAGACCATACGGAACGCGACGTGACTTTTATCGAGTTGATGCAAAAGCTGGAGCAGGAGCTGGGCTATCACCAATGGCCGGTCAACCCCGTCGCCCGCGAGCTGCGCGATATTTTTGACAACAGCCCGGTCAATGGCGAGCTGGCGATCAAGGTCATGCGCGGCCTGTACAAATCCAATGGCTGCCAGAAACCGGCAGATGATGTCAGTCTCGATCGCTGCAACGACGCGCTGGTACCGATCCGGCTTGAGCTGATTCGATCAAAACAAACCGATATCGATGCCGTGCACTTCATCAACAGCCTGTGTCATGCCGTTGACGGCGCCTGGCGCGGCGGCGATGTGGCAGCACCCGTTGTTACCGCCGATCGCCCCGCACAAGGTGACATTGTTTCACTGCAGGACTGGCAACACCGTCGCAAGTACCGCGCCTGACAAAACTGCTTTACTGCGGCAGCGTCTCACTGGTCAATGATTTCATGAACTCGACCAGGTCCTTTTGCTCGGTACGACTCAAATTCAGATCCTTGATACTTGGATGCTGGAGCATATTACGCACACCGTCCTTCAACGAACCGCCACGACCATAGAATTCCACCACCTCGTCCAGTGTCTTCAGGCTGCCGTCATGCATATACGGCGCGGTTAACGCAACATTGCGCAGGTCCGGCGTACGAAAATTGCCAAAATCGGCCGGGTTCAGTGTGACTGCAAACCGGCCAAGATGCGATGCTTCCTTGTCACTCAATACCTTGTTGTCCACTGTCGTGCCTGCCAGCCTGGCCTCGAGAAAAACCGAAATGATTTCCGATGCCCGGGATTCAATCTCGCTCAGACCAACGCCAATGTTATGAAACTGGTTATCGGTAAAGGTGGCGTTTTTCGGCCCGATCAGGTGACAGGTAACACACAAACCCTTGCCCCGGAATAACTCAAGACCGCGCCTGGCTGATGCTGATAACGCAGCCGTATCGCCGCCATACTGGTACCGATCAAATGCCGAGTTACCCGCGATCAAGGTGCGCTCATAGGCGGCAATGGCCTTGCCGACATGGTCTGGCGTAATTCCGTCATTGTCGACGGCAAAGACTCTGCTGAAGTCATTGACATAACTCTCGGATGACTTGATCACCGCGATCGCATCCACCAGCTTGCCAAGCCCATGCTCAACCGGGTTGGTTAGCGGATCCAGTGCCTGTTGCTCCAGCGAATCACGGCGCCCGTCCCAGAATGATTTCTGATAATAAACCGCGTTGATCACCGTTGGCGTGTTACGCGTTCCTTTTAACCCCTTGACGCCCACACCCACGGGATTCCCGTCGGTAAACGCTTTTTGCGGAATATGACAGCTGGCGCAGCTAATCGAACCGTCCTTGCTGAAACGGGTATCGAAAAACAGTTTTTTGCCCAGCGCGGCCTTCTCCGCCGACTGTGGGTTTGCGGGAGAAACGGGAACTGGCGGCAGTCCCAGCGCTGCTGAAGCCGCCATGGCCAAGCCAAAAGGAAATACTACGGACAACGCAAAAAGCGTCCGGAACACACGGATACGACTCATGAACACCCCAAGGAAGTCTATTAGAATTTGCTTATGGAGGTTAGACGTGGATCCAGCATTGGTCAAGACAAGATCGAAAATCCGGATGTGATACAGGCCGGCCTTTACTCGCGGACGCGGTCCATGATCATTCGGAACGAATCCGGGTTTTGCTCAAGCTTTCGACACTCGAAGGTAACCGGGTATTCGCGGCCACGATAAAACCAGCCACTCAGTACCGATCGCGCCAGTGGCGCACCATGTTGCGGATACAGTCCGAACCCGAGTTCATGGTAATAGCGATCCGGGCCGGTATACACCACGGTATAGCGCCGTGATATTTCGTCTACTTCAATCCGGGACTGTGTTGTGAACAGCTTGCGCGCCTGCATCAAGGCCCGGTGATCCCGGGTCATGTCCGGCTCATCCACAGGTGTATGCCCCGGGTTGGCCCACACATGGGTCGACGGCATTGATAACATCAACAGCACGAATATCGCCGTCACCTTTGGATCAAGGCGCGCGAAATAATATCGACTGGCCGTTAGCTGCATTGACGCCATTCTCCGGCTGGGGTGGACCATACAAAGCCCGGTTGCCGTTCATTCTGGGCCGGGATTGCCCTGAACCACAGGGTCTTCTGTATTATCGGCCGCCAATCGCCGATAATGAGCGTATCGCAACGGCAACGGGCCGACCAATAACCGGGATGACCAGGCAGGACATCAGTGCCACCGCGCTTTATCCTCGCTTGCTATTTCCTTGCTTCCTGACTACAAAGTGACCGACAACAAACGGACTGACCATCACATAACTTTCCATGATTGAATTTATTACATCCAATGAAAATATTATCCGGCCGAGCGTCTTTGTCGGCATGCTGGTGATCATGGGGCTCTGGGAAGTCATCGCACCGCGCCGGGCACTGACGGTGTCGAAACTGCTGCGCTGGAGCAACAACCTGGGCCTGGTGTTCTTTAACAGCTTTATCTCAAAACTGGTGTTCCCGCTCGCGGCCACCGGCGTGGCCGCCTTCGCCGCTGAACATGGCTGGGGCTTATTGAATCTCTACAGCTTGCCGACGGTGGCCGCCATTGTGCTTGCCATCATTGCGCTGGACTTTATTATTTACCTGCAGCATGTGCTGGTGCACGCGGTACCGGCTTTGTGGCGACTGCACCGGGTACATCACGCCGACCTGGACTATGACGTCACCACCGGCTCACGTTTTCACACCATCGAAATCATTTTGTCCATGCTGATCAAGTTCGCCGCCATTGTTGTGCTTGGTGCGCCCGTTGTTGCTGTCATTATCTTTGAAGTGTTGCTCAATGGCATGGCCATGTTTAACCACGCCAACGTCAAGCTGCCACTGTCGCTGGACAAGGTCTTGCGCTGGCTAATCGTGACACCGGACATGCACCGCGTACACCACTCCATTGAAGACGATGAAACCAACAGCAACTTTGGCTTTAACCTGTCGTGCTGGGATCGCCTGTTCGGCACCTATCGCCAGCAACCGCGCAAGGGTCATGAGGCCATGATGCTTGGTATCCGCACGTTCCGCGAACCGAAACAGGCCAGCTGGATCACCGGCATGTTACTCATGCCTTTTGTCGGTACTGTCAGCGACTACGCCATCAACCGCCGCCAATGGACTGCCAACGAGGAACAGCAAAACCATGAACAGTAAATGGCTGCGCGCCGCATTGTTGCTCGGCGTAGTTGCCGGCATTGCCTCGGTCATCGTCTTTCGTGATCAACTTGATACCACGTCACTGAAAGCATGGCTTGAACATGCCGGTGCCGCGGCGCCGCTCGTGTTCATGCTGGTTTATATTGTCGGTACGGTATTCTTTTTCCCGGGATCCGTGTTGACCCTGATCGGTGGCGCCTTGTTCGGACCGGTGCTGGGCACCTTTTATAACCTCACCGCGGCCACGCTCGGCGCCATGCTGTCTTTCCTGGTGGCACGATTTCTAGCGGCTGACTGGGTCACCCGCAAAACCGGTGGCCGATTGAAACAGCTGATCAATGGCGTGGAACAGGAAGGTTGGCGCTTCGTGGCTTTTGTGCGACTGGTGCCGTTGTTTCCGTTCAACCTGCTCAACTATGCACTGGGCCTGACCCGCATCAGTTTCGGCCAGTACAGCATTGCAACGTATATCTGCATGTTACCAGGTGCCATTGCCTACACCTATCTCGGTTATATTGGCCGTGAAGCCGCCACCGGCGGCGAAGACCTGATCAAAAAAGCCATGCTGGCCCTGGCCTTGCTGGCTATTGTGTCATTTCTCCCAAGACTGATCGGCAACCTGCGTCGTGGCAGCATGATTGATGCCGTCACACTCAAACAAAAACTCGACGCCGGTGAAGACTTTTTATTGCTGGATGTGCGTACTGAAGCCGACTACAACGGCGAGCAAGGTCACATCGCCCAGTCACGGCTGATTCCGGTGGAAGAACTAACGCAACGCGTTGGTGAACTGAACGCCTACACGAATAAACCGGTCATCACCATTTGTCGCACCGATCGCAAATCCGCCAAGGCCGCGCAAATCCTTGCGCAACACGGCTTCACCGATGTGCATGTAGCCAGGATGGGTATGACGCACTGGATTAAAAACGGTTACGAGGTGGAGTAATCCGTCGCCCGGGCCATAACTCACCGGTCAATTTACCCAAGCCTGCCTGGCAGAACCGGCCGTTCACAATACACGTAGCGACAAAACTATAGCCATCTCCCGCAACGGGTACAAATGCTCCGGGCTTTTTGTCGCCACCCTGGAACAGATCCAGCATTGACAAGAATGGCGCAGCAAACCATCAGTACAGGTTGACAATTTTTTACTTGAATTGAGTTGCTTGCGGCAAATATCCATTCATACTCTCATAAAAGAACACTGCACGATTCACACTGAAAAAAATAGATTCCCATGATGTATTAATGGAGACATCACAAATTCAGCAGCCATGGATGATGCATTTGAGGCTGAGAGTAACGTGCCCGAAAAAGCAGTAAAAAAGTTCAGATCGCTCGAGTGGATTGCCGCACTGTATGCCGTAATCGTAATTGCGATCCTGGGAACCGGAATTTCAATCGCGCTGGTCCAGCTCGATCGCGCAGACCGGAATCTCTCGATTAACAGCGAACTCACCCTGACCACACTTGAAGAAGCCGCCCGGGCAAAGCCGGGGCGCACAAACGCGTCCAGCGAATTTGTGCGGAATGTCGAGCAACGGCGTGCATTGGCCATTGAAAACCTGAAAACCTGGGAAGACATACGAAGCACAATCAAGACTATTATCAAAATCGTACCCTTTACCATGCTGGTATTACCGGTAATATTTTCATTCATATTCCTGCATCATTTCTACCGCCGCGCCAAGTTGCTGGAGAGTTATGCACGAAAACTTTCCCAGGAACAATACGAAGATCAACCGTTTCAATCTAACGACTGCACAGGTAACCTGTCCGCCATGTTGTTCGAACTGGGACACCAGACCAGAAACCTTCTGACCCAGACCAGGCGACATGCAACCGCGATCAAGAAAGAAAAAGAACGCGCTGAGCACCTGGCAAATCATGATCACCTGACCAATCTTCTGAATCGCCGGGCTTTTTACGATGCAGTAAAAAGCTACCTTGACCAGGAAAAACGACGGGGGCAGGCATTCCTGTTGTTTTTCGATCTTGATCATTTCAAGGAAATCAACGACTACTTTGGGCACAGTGCCGGCGATATACTGTTGCAGGCGGTGTCCAGCCGAATCAAGAACCTGCTGAGGTCAGACGACATTGTCGCCAGGATGGGAGGCGATGAATTCGCCGCCCTGGTCTATTGTAATGATGAAAATATCCACAACCTTGCCGCGAGACTAATCAGCAGTATTTCGCGGTCAGTGCAGACCGGGTCCAATGTCGTTCACGTGTCATCCAGTATCGGTATCCGGAAAATCACCCCGATAGACACGGACTTCAACACACTGATCGAGCATGCCGATGTCGCC
This sequence comes from Gammaproteobacteria bacterium, assembly GCA_029880545.1. Taxonomy (NCBI): domain Bacteria; kingdom Pseudomonadati; phylum Pseudomonadota; class Gammaproteobacteria; species Gammaproteobacteria bacterium. The sequence goes on from JAOUOD010000012.1 coordinate 100,153, forward strand.
ATGTACCGGGCCAAACAGCTCGGTCGCAACAATTTCCAGTTCTACTCCGAAGGACTGGAAGATAACGTGGCCGAACGACAAAATATGGTCAACCTGCTGCGAATCGCTATTGAAAACCGGCAACTCGAAGTAGTACTGCAGCCCAAGGTTGATCTCTTCAATGAAAAAATCATCGGCTGTGAAGCCCTGTTACGGTGGCATCACCCGCATAAAGGTGAACTTCACCCTGTCGACTTTTTACAGGACGCCGAACATAGCGGTCTGATATCAAGCATCGGCAGCTGGTCCATCAAGGAGTCCTGCCGACTGGCGGCACAGCTGAATCAATATGGACAGGAAATACGCATATCCATCAACATATGCAGTACACAGCTTCACAACCCCTATTTCGTCGAGTTCCTTGAGTCGTCGATGAACCTGTACCAGCTTCCCGCAAGACTGGTTGATCTGGAAATTTCCGAATCGTCATTAATGGAAAATATGGCAAACAGCATAGATGTACTGAAGTCCCTGAAAACCCTGGGCGTTAACCTGGTCATTGATGATTTCGGTACGGGATTCTCGTCCTTGACATACATAAACAAGCTTCCCGTCGACGCCATCAAGGTCGACGAAAATGTAATCAAGCTGATTGACCATGCGGGTGACGGCAATTCCCTGATCAAAACCATTATCCTGATTGGCAAGGAAATGGGTATCCGCGTTATCGCTGAAGGGGTGGAGAACATACACCAGGCAGAACTGCTGCGCGATTTTGGCTGTGATGAAGCCCAGGGATATTATTTCTCGCGACCACTATCATTTCCCGAGGCACTTCGCTTCATCTTCGGCAAAGGTGACAACAATATTATTCAGTTCCAGAACAAGAACAATGTCTGATAATTTCGCCAGACGGGTTGATAGCCGGAATCATGCCAGCTGTCGAGCGCAAGAAGATTACCCGGCACGGCGATAACGCGTGCAAAATAGAGCGGTTGCGAGGAAGAGTGACGCGGTCTCTATTAAAGCATCTTGAGTAATGATCATTTAATCACTCCGATCCTTTTGCTATTCGATGATGTGCCACGGAATATCCGGCACACAAAGACGCGCTCTTCTTGGCATACAGAACCTTCTTGTCCAGTGATACAGGTGCTATAAATGCAAATAGGCTAGCGTGATGATGAGATGGAAGCAAC